>LJOT01000054.1 GCA_001672075.1 Anabaena sp. CRKS33 | reverse complement strand
CCATCAATAATGTCAAGATGAACTAAACAACCGTGAATTCTTTTAGCACCATCCCAACCAAGAGTTATTAGTAAATAGCTATCATTTTCACTATCAAAAACTGTTTTACATTCAATCACTCCATAGGAATAAGGAATTTGTGTATAAGGTATTAACACTTCTTTAATAATCCGGCGATAGTTATCTAAGGTATCCATTGGGTAATCCTCTCAGTATCAGAATTAAAAACAAGCACTGTAGGTTGGGTTGAATAAAATGAAACCCAACAAACACTCTCTAACAGCAATATTGATGTTGAGTTGCGTTCCTTAACCCAACCTACGAGATCAGCGATCGCACTAAATTTCAACATTGTCAGATTTATCTCGATTGCATGTAAAACAGGTGAGTCTAATGTTGTGTTCTTCAGAACTTCCACCTCTTGCAACTGGAATAATGTGATCAAATTCAACTTCATCATCTTTTAGATGTTGACCGCAATTCTGGCATGTATAATTGTCACGACGCACTACTCTCATTTTTGTTTTAAATGGTAAGTACCTTCCTTTACGTCTTAATTCACTGGTTTCTGTAACTGCTTCACCTACAAAAATAACTGGGCAAATGTGTCCAAACACATTGCATTTCATTATCTCAACCTCTTCAGGTATATCCTCTGGATAGTCTTTTTCCTTAAAGTTAAGAACCTCGGTTTCAAAGGATCTACGTAAACTGTCATTTAGTTCCTTTATATGCTCATCTATGCCAGTTTCAAGAGCTTTCTTCATTCTACTAGCTTCGTTTTGTGCAAGTTTTACTAACTCAGAATCTAATGTTTTCTGATCAGAGAGTTGTACTTTTTGATCAAAATCGAGAGGAATAGGAACACGGTATTGCTCAATAGGTTGATCTTCATACTTTAATACTTCTCGAATAGGATCATCTAATTCTGAAGCCATCTCAACTAACTTTGAAAACCTCCATTGAGGTTCTATAAAATCAGCAATAATCGTTAAATCTTTCTCAGCATCAATGAGAATTTTAGTATAAAATTCACGAGTTTCATCATCCAAAGACTCACATCTATGTATGTATCCAGTTTCAAGACATTTTTTAATAAAGTCAATATGATCCTTCATTTCTTTACGCAAAAGTGGCAGGAGTGGTGAATGCTCAACAAATGGACCATAAGGACAGTATTTCAGTTCCCAACAAGGCTTACAAACTTGGGATGAACGTTTTTTCCAATCTTCAAGAAATTCTTTATCAGATGTATTTTCATCATAGCCAAGGTTTTGTTTGATAGAATGATGTATTGGACTATTCCTTTTTTCCATAATATACACAAAGAGGTTATTTAATCTTGACAGAAAATCTACTTTTTAATCCTTTATTACATTGAAACTTTACGTATATGTATCATGAATTTATTTATTAACCTTATATCACAGCAATATGATATTCTACCAGGTTCTAGACGACTCATCTCTACATAATTCAGGAGTTCAGATGCAAATTCCCCAATCCCTAGCCCTAGAAATGCTAAAATCAATGACTTGATTCCTTAAAGATAACAATTATGGCATCCATCCGCGAATTGCACGAACAGATAATCACTAAAGAACGTTCTGCTGTTGAAATTACCCAAGAAGCATTAAATCGGATTCAAGAGTTAGAACCAAAACTGCACAGTTTCCTCACTGTCACAACAGAACAAGCCTTAAAACAAGCTCGTGCTGTGGATGCAAAAATCGCTGCGGGAGAAGAAATTGGCATCTTAGCCGGGATTCCCATCGGCATTAAAGATAACTTATGTACAAAAGGGATTGTTACCACCTGCGCTTCGCGGATTTTAGAAAATTTTATCCCACCTTACGAATCTACCGTTACCCAAAAACTAGCTGATGCTGGGGGTGTCATGGTAGGTAAAACTAATTTAGATGAGTTTGCTATGGGGAGTTCTACAGAAAACTCCGCTTATCAAGTTACCGCTAATCCTTGGGATTTATCCCGTGTTCCTGGTGGTTCTTCCGGTGGTTCAGCAGCAGCAGTAGCAGCAGATGAATGTGTGGTTTCTCTGGGTTCTGATACCGGAGGTTCAATTCGTCAACCAGCGTCTTTCTGCGGTGTCGTAGGAATGAAACCGACCTATGGCTTAGTTTCCCGTTATGGTTTGGTGGCTTATGCTTCTTCTCTTGACCAAATTGGACCATTTGGACGCAGTGTAGAAGATGCAGCTATATTATTGAGTGCGATCGCAGGTTATGATGCCCAAGATTCTACTAGTCTCAAGGTCCCAATTCCTAACTATGCAGCTAGTTTAAAACCGGATCTCAAAGTTGGCAAAAAATTGAGAATTGGTGTGATTACAGAAACCTTTGGTGCAGGTTTAGATCCTCAAGTAGAAGCTGCTGTTAATAAAGCTATTGAACAACTGCAAGAATTAGGTGCAGAAATTCATCCTATTTCCTGTCCCAGTTTCCGCTATGGTTTACCAACTTACTACATTATCGCCCCGTCGGAAGCTTCAGCTAATTTAGCGCGTTATGATGGCGTTAAATATGGTTTACGTTCTCCTGATGCGGACAATCTTTTATCAATGTATACCCGGACTCGTTCTCAAGGCTTTGGAGCAGAAGTCAAACGCCGGATTATGATTGGTACTTATGCCCTTTCTGCTGGTTATTATGATGCCTATTATTTGAAAGCGCAAAAAGTCCGCACTTTAATTAAACAAGACTTTGAAAAAGCTTTTGAAAAGGTAGATGTTTTAATTTCTCCCACAGCACCCACTACTGCATTTCGAGCGGGAGAAAAAACTACCGATCCTTTGAGTATGTATTTGAATGATTTAATGACTATTCCCGCTAATTTAGCTGGTTTACCAGGAATTAGTTTACCCTGTGGTTTTGATAGTCAAGGTTTACCAATTGGGCTACAAATAGTTGGCAAAGCCTTGGGAGAAGAGCAACTTTTCCAAGTAGCTTATGCTTATGAACAATCAACTAATTGGCATTTACAAAAACCAAAAATTGTTTAATTTATTAGTGGTCAGTTGTTAGTTGTCAGTTGTCAGTTACCAATTACCAATTACCAATTACCAATTACCCATTACCCATTACCCATTACCATAGTAATTTTAAAAGTATGAGATCATCAAGATCATATACACTGTTTTTTTAAACTCAACAATCATCGAAGCAATATAAACAAATGGAACAAAATCGTCAGTCAACCGTAATCATTACAGGCGCTTCTTCGGGGGTAGGTTTACAAGCAGCAAAGGCTCTCGCTAATAGAGGACAATGGCACGTTATTATGGCTTGTCGTGATTTAATCAAAGCCGAAAAAGCTGCTAAAAGCGTGGGAATGCCTGCAAATAGCTATACACTCATGCACATTGATTTAGGCTCTTTAGAAAGCGTTCGGCAATTTGTCAACAATTTTAGGGCTACTGGTAGAAGTGTAGAGGCTTTAGTTTGCAATGCTGCTATTTATATGCCTTTAATTAAAGAGCCTTTATTTTCTCCCGAAGGATATGAATTAACTGTCACCACAAATCACTTGGGACATTTCCTACTATGTAATCTGATGTTACCAGATTTGCAAAAGTCATCTGCTACTGATAAAAGATTAGTAATTCTAGGAACTGTTACCCATAACCCAGATGAATTGGGTGGCAAAATTCCCCCTCGTCCAGATTTGGGTAATTTTGAGGGTTTTGCGGCAGGTTTCCAAGACCCAATTACAATGATTAACGGTAAGAAGTTTGAACCAGTTAAGGCTTATAAAGATAGTAAGGTATGTAATGTGCTAACCATGCGCGAACTACATAACCGTTTTCATGAAAAAACTGGTATTACTTTTAGTTCTCTTTATCCTGGTTGTGTAGCGACAACGGCTTTATTCCGTAATCATTACCCTCAGTTTCAAAAACTTTTCCCTCTGTTCCAAAAATATATTACTGGGGGATTTGTTTCTGAGGAATTATCAGGAGAGCGTGTTGCTATGGTAGTAGCTGACCCTGAATACAAGCAATCTGGTATTTATTGGAGTTGGGGAAATCGTCAAAAGAAGGATAGAACATCTTTTGTACAAAAAGTTTCTCCCCAAGCACGAGATGACGAAAAAGGCAAACGAATGTGGGAACTTAGCGCTCGGTTGGTTGGCTTAGGAAAAGAGTCTGAAAAGGCGAAATCTCTTATCTAATTACTAATTGATAGTTGATAATTGATAATTTAAAGTTGTCAATTGTCAACTATTTATTATTTATTACTGTTTGATTGCCTTACATTACTAATCGTTAGCTTTACATTACTGTTGGATTGCCTTACATTACTAATCGTTGGCTTGACATTCTTTCCTTTTATATTGAATAATAAAGAGGAAAGGATTTAGCATCTTTAGGCTTGACATAAACTTTTTCTTGTGGTTCTAGCCTTAATTCATCAAACCGTTCCCGTGTTAAATGGGCTGTCATCATTTGTCCATCATCTAAGGTTAATTCTACTTGAATTTCCCAACCTAAATGAATGATTCTACTGACTGTAGCTGGTACTGTTGTGCCATTAGCAACTGTTTCAATGATGATATCTTGAGGACGCAAAAATGTTTCTGGATGTGTTGACTCAAATCCACTACTTTGGAAAATTTTAGCAGAACTAGGTAATACATTCACAGGACCGATAAAACTCATCACAAATGCGGAAGCAGGATGATCATAAATTTCTGCGGGTGTTCCTACTTGTTCAACTTGACCTTTATTCATAACTACAATTTCATCAGCAACTTCCATTGCTTCTTCTTGGTCATGGGTAACAAAAACTGTGGTAACATGAACTTCATCATGCAGACGACGCAACCAAGCTCGTAAGTCTTTACGGACTTTAGCATCAAGAGCGCCAAAAGGTTCATCTAATAATAGTACATTGGGTTCTACTGCTAATGCTCTAGCTAAAGCTACCCGTTGTCTTTGTCCCCCAGACAATTGCGAAGGATAGCGATCGCCTAATCCGCTTAATTGTACTAATTCTAGTAGTTGTTCTACCTTACCTTGAATTTTCTTTTGCGGAGCTTTGCGAATTTCCAAACCAAAGGCGATATTTTTACGAACAGTTAAATGTTTAAATAGAGCATAATGTTGAAAGACAAAGCCAATATTTCGTTCTTGCACACTTTGATAAGTGGCATCTTTACCTGTAAGAATGATTTTACCGTGATCTGGCATTTCCAAACCAGCGATTAATCGCAATAAAGTAGATTTACCAGATCCAGATGGACCCAATAAAGCCACGAGAGAACCACTTTGAATTTCCAGATTTACCTGTGCAACGGCCTGGAAACTACCAAATTGTTTAGAGACGTTTTCTACTACTATACCCACTGATGCTACACCTCTGCAAATAATCTACGGTTTTTAAGTAGGAATACCGTACTTTACTTATATCATAAATATTTGCCGTGTTGTGATTAAGATTTGTAAATGAAAAGATATTCAGTCTGTTTTTCAGATGGGATGAAAGATAATGGATTCATAAAATGTCTGATCTCCTCACCAAATTACCATAAAATAATGAGCGCGGTATCTCCAAAGATTGAGGAAAATGAGATGAGTTTATTAAAAGATCAGGTAGCAATTGTCACTGGTGCATCACGAGGAATTGGCAGAGCGATCGCTTTACAATTAGCCTTTGAAGGTGCAAAAGTAGTTGTTAACTACGCTAGTTCTAGCACAGCAGCAGATCAAGTGGTAGCAGAAATTACCGCAGCCGGAGGTGAAGCAGTTGCTATTCAAGGAGATGTTTCTCAAGAAAATCAAGTAGATACACTGATTAAAACCACCTTAGAAAAATTCCAGCGAGTGGATATCTTAGTTAATAACGCTGGTATTACTCGTGATACCCTGCTGCTAAGAATGAAATTAGAAGAATGGCAAGCAGTGATAGACACTAATTTAACTGGTGTATTTTTATGCACAAAAGCAGTCAGTAAAATTATGCTGAAACAACGTTCAGGACGGATTATTAATATTGCTTCCGTAGCTGGACAAATGGGCAATCCTGGACAAGCCAATTACAGTGCTGCCAAAGCAGGTGTGATTGGTTTTACCAAAACCGTAGCCAAAGAACTTTCTTCCCGTGGAATTACTGTAAATGCCGTTGCTCCAGGTTTTATTATCACTGACATGACCAGCGATATTAAAGCCGAAGGAATCTTACAGTATATTCCCCTGGGGCGTTTTGGTCAACCGGAAGAAATTGCCGGCATGGTAAGATTTTTAGCATCTGATCCCGCAGCAGCCTACATAACGGGACAAGTATTTAATGTTGACGGTGGTATGGTGATGTAGTTTGATCATACTAAAATACACAGATCCCTGACCCCTTTGAGAAGTTAGGGATCTATGCTTATAATCATTTGCATTGATTATTGAGTATTCTTTGCCAAACAGTAAAGCCTAACAGCAAGATAATCCCAGCAGCAGTAGCCAGGATCACAGATAAACTCATACCCTGGACTTTCATAGCCAGTAAATTACAGCCCAAAGTAATAGACCATAAGATAAAAGCCGCATTGCGTTGGGATACTCCCCAAGCCAGCAAACGGTGGTGCAGGTGATCCTTACCAGGTGTACTCAAAGGGTTTTTTCCGGCCATGATCCGGCGTATAAACACTTGAGTAGTGTCAATAACTGGTAACAGTAAAAATAAAACTGTAGGTATGAGGGCATAAACAGTGTTTAGTTGGAGTTTACCCAAGATACTGGTTGCTGCTAAAACATAACCAAAAAAGTATGCTCCAGCATCACCCATAATAATGTGTGAGGGGTAAAAATTATGGCGTAAAAAGCCCAAGGCAGCCCCTCCCAAAGCCGCGAGAACTAAAGTAGCAGCAGCACGATTATCAAACTGGGCGGAAACTCCTAATAAACTAATAGCAGTAATAAAACTGATACCACCTGCTAAACCATCCATACCGTCCATGAGATTAATAGCATTAGTGATTCCTACTACCCACAGTACAGTTAAGGCCATAGATAAGAGAGAATCAATAGGTGTACCAAAGAGAACTTTAATACTGATACCGTTACCAACTAACAAAAGTGCTGTGGTCACCTGGGCCCATAACCGCACAGCAGGAGGTAGACCAAATTGGTCATCAATAAAGCCAACCAGAACTAAAATAGAACCACCCAGGAGAATGGTTAAAACTTGAGCCAAAACCCCCTGGAGTTCAATAGGCCGCAAGAGACTAGCGAAGACCAAAGCCGCAATTACGCCCGCGTAGATTGCTAAACCGCCGGCATTAGGTAAAGGTTGTTGATTCAGTCGTCGGGCATTAGGTTGGTCTGCCCAACCTACCTCTAAGGCAAATTTGCGAATTGTGGGAATTAAAAACCAGGTGACACCTGAAGCTAATAGAAAGGTAAACACTACAGCTAACCAGCCGGAACCGCTAGGTTTAGCAATGCCAAGGGATATAAGGAAGTTTTCTAGATTCATTTGCTCCCAAGACAATCATGGGTTTTATAGTTAAATATTAGTATCAACTGTTAATAGTAATGTACTTTGGGATTTTGATTCTGCATCTAAATTGTGAAATAAATTGTGAAAAGGGATTAGCACTCTTGGTCAGTGAGTGCTAAATTGTCTAATGGAAGTATATCGAGAAATAAAACATGGCCAAGGTTATTGCATTTAAGGAAGAATCACGGCGTGCTTTAGAAAAGGGTATTAACACCCTAGCGGATGCGGTGAAGATCACTTTAGGTCCAAAAGGACGGAACGTTCTATTAGAGAAAAAATTTGGTATTCCCCAAATTGTTAACGATGGGATCACCGTTGCCAAAGAAATTGAATTAGAAGATCCTTTAGAAAATACTGGTGCTAGACTGATTCAAGAAGTAGCATCGAAAACTAAGGATATAGCTGGGGATGGCACTACTACTGCCACGGTTCTAGCACAAGCCTTGATTAGGGAAGGTTTAAAGAATGTCGCAGCGGGAACAAATCCCATGAGTTTGAAACGGGGTATTGATAAAACCGTTGAGGGACTGGTAGCAGAAATTGCCAAAATTGCTAAACCTGTAGAAGGAAGTGCGATCGCTCAAGTAGCCACAGTTTCCGCTGGTAATGATGCTGAAGTTGGCAATATGCTGGCATTGGCTATGGAGAAAGTAACCAAAGATGGTGTCATTACTGTAGAAGAATCTAAATCCCTGACTACTGAACTAGAAGTAGTTGAAGGGATGCAGATTGATAGGGGTTATATTTCTCCCTACTTCATCACCAACAACGAACGGATGACAGTAGAATTTGAAAATGCCCGCATCCTGATTACTGATAAAAAAATCAGCAGCATCCAAGATTTAGTACCTATTTTAGAAAAAGTTGCCCGTTTAGGCCAACCTTTACTAATTATTGCTGAAGATGTAGATGGTGATGCTTTAGCAACTCTGGTTGTGAATAAATCTCGTGGTGTATTGGCTGTAGCTGCCATTAAAGCCCCTGGTTTTGGCGATCGCCGTAAGGCTATGCTAGAAGATATTGCCATTCTCAGCGATGGACAATTAATTTCTGAGGAAATTGGTTTAAGCTTAGATACCGCTACTTTGGAAATGTTGGGAACTGCTGTAAAAATCAACATTGACAAGGAAAACACTACAATTGTCGCTGGTAGCACTGTTAAACCGGAAATCCAAAAACGAATTGCTCAAATTCGCAAACAGTTAGCAGAAACGGATTCCGATTATGATACCGAAAAACTGCAAGAACGCATTGCTAAGTTAGCTGGTGGTATTGCTGTGATTAAAGTTGGTGCAGCCACAGAAACCGAACTCAAGGACAGAAAACTCCGAATTGAGGACGCACTTAATGCCACTAAAGCAGCGGTAGAAGAAGGTATTGTTCCCGGTGGTGGTACAACATTGATTCATCTATCTACTAAGGTAGAAGAAATTAAAGCCTCTCTCTCCCCTGAAGAAAGAATTGGTGCTGATATCGTCCAAAAAGCCTTAGAAGCACCCCTGCGACAAATTGCAGACAATGCTGGAGTGGAAGGTTCTGTAATTGTCTCCAGAGTCCGGGAAACTGACTTAAATATTGGCTATAACGCAGCAACAGGGGAATTTGAAGACTTAATTGCTGCTGGTATCATTGATCCTGCTAAAGTGGTTCGTTCCGCTTTACAAAATGCTGCTTCTATTGCCGGTATGGTACTCACCACTGAAGCTATTATCGCCGAAAAACCTGAGAAACAAGCCGCTGCCCCTGATGCTGGTATGGGTGGTATGGGCGGTATGGGCGGTATGGGCGGTATGGGTGGTATGGGTGGTATGGGTGGTATGGGCGGCATGGGTATGTTCTAAGCTACTGTCCGAAATCCATAATTTGGGTAATGGGTAATGGGTAATTGGTAATAGGTAATTGGTAATTGGTAATTGGTAATGGGTAATGGGTAATTGGTAATAACTCTACCGCCTCGACTGTTCCCTGTTCCCTGTTCCCCGTTCCCTGTCACCTGTCACCTGTTCCCTGTTCCCTGTTCCCTGTTCCCTCTTCCCTCTTCCCTTGTCATAACGACAATTTAATTGAATTACCCATGAAAACAATTTGAGTGATTATACAATTTGCAAAACAACCAATGTCATATCATCTGTATTTTGTCTATCAGTGCCGATAAATTCCTCAACTTGATCAAATAGATATTCAAGAATTTCTTGAGGACTATTACAATACTTACAAGCTGTTCTGAAGGATGTAATAAAATTATCTTCATCAAAGCGATCGCCTCCAGCGGCCGCCGCATCAGTCAAACCATCAGTATAATAAATAACTATATCCCCAACTTCTAACTGGGCTTGAGCATCTTCATATTCACTATTAGCATCTAAACCAATTAACATCCCCAAGGTATCCAAACGGGTGACAGTCTTTGTCGCTATGTGCCACCACAAAGGCGGATTGTGGGCTGCATTACTATAAGATAAAATCCGCGTTTTCGGGTCATATTCTGAATAAAACATAGTTACAAAGCGGTGGGAATTTTCCAAATCCGCATACATAACACGATTCAAATTTTGCAAAATTCCGGCTGGAGTGTTACCGTGTAATACTTCACCTCGTAACATTCCTCGCAACATGGTCATAATTAAACCTGCGGGGACACCCTTACCCATAACGTCCCCAATTACCAAACCCCAACTAGCATTTTCTGATACCATGGGTGGCGTAGCCAGAGGTTGTTGTGGGTCGGGCTTAGTAGGAATAAAATCATAATAATCACCACCGACGCGATTAGCTGGTTTACAACGTGCCGCTATAGACAAACCCGGAATATTGGGACATTGACGGGGTAAAAGTCGGCGTTGAATTTCCGCACCAATTTCTAATTCTTGATCTAAACGTTCTTTTTTTCTTAATTCTACAGCTAGTTCATCATTTTCAATGGCAACTGCTGTTTGGTCCGCTACTAACCGGACTAATTTCTGTCTAGTTTCTGTCCAACTATATTCAGGATCACGACTGAGAACATAAAGCCAACCTCGTTCTGTATGCTTAACTAAAATAGCGGTCCCAAAGATTTGCACATCTGCACCCAAATAACGGTGCATTTGTTCATCTAAAATACCTGTAGATATAGTTGGAGGAACGGAATGATTTAAAAGAGTAATTTGACTACTAGCAGTTTCTAGGGCTTTTCTAATATTTTTCCTTTGTTGACTGTCTTGCCAATGTAATTGTTCTAATCTAATTTGTCCATTGGGTTTATAAAGAAAAAGTGCGCTCCCTTCTCCATCTGTCACTTTTGTGGCCATAAGAGGAATCAATTCTAAAAACTGATTTAAATTATGAAAGCTTCTGAGAGCAAATCCTAAAGAACCCAACAAGTCTTGAATTTTATTTTGTTCTCGATGTAGCCTGGCCACGAGTTCCTTAAGCGCCACCACAGGAGTGACATCTGTTGTGGCACTGTTATTACTATCAGTAGGATGAGGAGGAAATTGTGACACAGGTTAATATTGCAATTGATAATAGCAAATTTGTGGTTATTTCTAAATACTCTTTTTTGATAAATTGTTAAATTATATGGGCTAAGATTCGTTATTTTAGCAAGAGTAGAAGCAGGGTAGGACGGAATTTTTGTGGTTGATGATTAATCTTCTGATTTTGTCAAAAATATGTCTTTGGTAATCAGTATTAATCAAAGGCTTCCAATTTTTCCATAATTGAATTAGCCATTCATATATCTTGAGAAATATAAAGTTGATCATCAATAAAATCACCTCTATTCCTGACAGGCTAGATATCAGTAATCATCAAACCAAAAACCACATAGATTTATGGTCAGTTAATTGATGATTTTTGGGTAGTTGGGTTTTTGTGAAAAACAGAGTTGTCATCATGCTTTTAACCTATATACCACAAATTTTGGCAATATTTCCTGAGATAGATTTCTTTTATGGAAAAATTCTCTTTTTTTTCCATAAATACGTAAGTTTTAGGTAACGTGATGAGATGAAAATATCCGGTACGTTCCCGAAATTACCATAAGTGACTTAACTATATTTTAAGTCTTATACTTCACTAAGTAACATCAGGAAATTTGTTTGAGTTATAAATCTTACTTTTGCGTTACATCTCAACCAAAAGCAAAATCAACCGCTTAATAATGCTTCTACAAATTCATAACTAGAAAAGGGACGTAGATCTTCAATTCCTTCACCTGCGCCAATAAAACGAATAGGTAAGCCTAACTGCTGAACAACAGCCAGGGCGACACCTCCTCTAGCTGTTCCGTCTAATTTGGTTAAAACAACGCCGCTGAGTTGGGCTGCTTGGGAAAATACTTCCGCTTGTCGCAGTCCATTTTGTCCTAGAGTAGCATCAAGAACTAAAAGAGATTCAACATGGGTATTGGGAGCTTTTTTGGTGATAATTTTGCGGATTTTACTGAGTTCCTCCATCAGATTTTTCTTATTTTGCAGTCTTCCGGCGGTATCTATTAATAATAGTTCAGTTTCCCTAGCCTGAGCAGCGGTGATTGCATCAAATACCACGGCAGCCGGATCAGTGTTTTTACTTGGATTAGATATAACTTCTACACCGCTTCTATTCCCCCAAACTTTAACCTGTTCCACCGCCGCCGCCCGGAATGTATCAGCCGCACCAATTAAACATTTATAACCGGATTTTTGTGCTAGGTGAGAAATTTTACCGATGGTTGTAGTTTTCCCTGCCCCATTCACTCCAGTAATTAACCAAATTGTCAGAGTATCTTTTTCTGGCGCAAATCTAGATTTTACTTGATTTTGCAAGGGTGCATCTAGCATATCCCTAAGAATTTCTTTAAGATAGCCTATTGCTTGTTCTGGTGGAGTTACTTCTGCAAGTAATTTTTTTTGTAGCGCATTAATAATATAGTCAGTTGCTTCTACACCTACATCAGCTTGTAAAAGTAATGATTCAATTTCATTTACAGCATCTTGATTGAGCGGACCTTGACCAACAATTGACTTTAGGCGATTAAGAATATTTCGTCTGGTTTTATCTAAACCTTGACGGAGTTTTTTCAACCAAGTAATCTCTTCTATGGAAATATCCTCCGCTTTTCTCCCTTGGGCGGCTAAAACCTCTGCTGACCATCTAAAACCATCATCAAATACTAATTCGGGAATTGTTACCTCTGTTTCTGTGGTTATTGTCAGTATTTCTGGAATTTCGGTTTTTATGGAACTAGCAATCAATTTCTCTTGTTTAGCTTGTCTTTCTGCCGCAGCCCGTTCTAAAAAAGATAAATTAGCTACTTCTGGTTGTAATTCGTTAACAATATTTTCGGTAATTTCTACTGCATTTTCAGTCAGTGTAATTACTTCCTCTGTGGCTACGATTTTGTCAGGAATAGTATCTTCTGCAACAGTTACAGGTGCTACTGTTTCTATTTGTTGTTTTTCTTGAATATTTTTATACGCGGCTTTAGCAAAAGCTAACAAATCCTCTGTATCTGGTACTGTTGTTTCTGGTTGAGTTGCTGAAGAAGCGGGTGTTTCTGTTTGGGGAGTATCAGCGGATTGATTCTGGGGACGATTAAACCAATTAAAAGCCATTGTAGTTGATTTAGATAAGAATTTAATTAGGAAGCATGGAAGAAGTTAGAAGTCAGAGAGAAGTGATCACTGACTAAGGGTAAATTTAAGCAGTTTTTTTCCGTTCACTGACTCGCCGAAGAACGCCATTAATAAAACGGTGACCATCTTCTCCACTATAACGTTTAGCTAATTCTACAGCTTCATTAATAGCGATACTATCAGGTACTTTCATGAATTGTATTTCTGCGGTAGCTATTTGTAGAATATCTCTGTCAATTTGGGCTAAACGGGTCACTTGCCAATCTACCAAAGCATGAGAAATAAGTTCTTCAATAGCCTGACGATTTTCATTTACGGTAATAATGATTGCTTTGGCGTAATTACGAACTTCTTTATCTTGATTAGCTAATTGAATTAGTTCAGGAAAATCAACGGATGTACCTAATTGATTAATAGCGGTTTGGGTATAGGAAATTGCCTCCTTCAGCATAGTTCTAGCCGTATTCAAGTCAGCGGCTCTAGTTTCACTAGTCAATAGACGCTCATTACTCCGTTGCAGTTCTCCTGCGGCATTATTCAATGTGTCCTGTACCTCTAATGTGAGGGTGCGTACTGCCCCCAAGACTAGCTTGGAGACTAATTGTTCGTCTGACAGGGATTCTAGTTTTTTGGGGTTTATTGGTAACTGACTGAGACTTAGCAGTGCCAATTCACGCGCTATTTGCTGGGGTTTACGACGTTGCATACAGTTGGGATGATAAAAATATGTGAATTTTGGCACAGACAAACAATTAGCTTATCTATTTTCGGATCACTTTGCCAGATTTGCATCAAGTTGAATTTTTGCTGCTGGTATTTCCGCTATTGTCTTATTTCTAAAGGTAATACTGTTGCCAGCATTGTTAGATCAGAGGTTTCCACATTAGGAGCGACTATACCACCAGATACAATTATTTTAAAGGCATCTTCAACGGACATAGACAGATTAATTACCTCTTCTTCTGGGACTATGGCATACCAGCCTGTTGTTGGGTTGGGGGTGGTGGGTATAAATATACTAATTACGGGACGAGAGATGTGATTTTGGATTTCATGGCTAATTATTCCTGTCACAAAACCAATTGCCCAAATTCCTCGACGAGGGTATTCTACTAATACTACACGGCGAAATTTACCATGAGAATCTTTGAGCAGAGTTTCTAAAAGTTGTTTGAGGGTTTTATATACCTGACCAGCCAAAGGAATCGCGTGTAATAACCGTTCACCAACATCTAATAACCAACGTCCAGCAATGTTTCTAGCCATTAAGCCAATGACGAGAATACTTAATAGCGGTACGGCTAATCCGACTAATAAATTAAGTATATTTACTAGAATTGGGTTTAAACCATCAAAAGGATTAAGTTGTTTGGGAATTTGGGTAAGAAAGTTAATTACCCAGGTGGCTATGGTAATTGTTAACCAAATGGTAGTTGCTAGGGGAATTAACACCAACAAACCGGCAATTAGGTCATTTTTCAGGTCTTGTTTCAACCGTTCCATTATCAAACTCTGGTTCTCATTGTTTAGCTTCGTCAAACTGTTGTGATTATTTTCCATATCAGCTTAGTCACATTGGGAATATCAGAAACTGATTAGAGCGGGTTTCAGTATCTTGCAACAGGTTATTTTTTATCCCTAGAAAATACTTTTTGTATCCGTCTCTAATGGTAAAATTTCACACTATCCCTAAAAAATTCAGCCATTTCTTGCTTAGACGTAAATATAGACATCAGTACAGCATTATGGCGGATTGTCAATTTCTGAGAGTGTTACTTATCTTTGCAATCATTGTAAATGATTGTTGCAAGTCTGAGAGATATTATAACAGGGAACAGGGAACAGGGAACAGGGAACAGGTGACAGGGAACAGGGAACAGGTGACAGGTGACAGGGAACAGGTGACAGGTGACAGGTGACAGGTGACAGGTGACAGGGAGGAGTCAAGAGTGAGAAGATTTTAGGTCTCAAACTTTGGGCTTTTGCGCGAAGTATAATTAATCTTTCATTTCCAAAATACCAACTAAAATATGACCAATTTCTTCAATATCATCAGGGATTCTCAAAAGAGTCATATCTTGGGTAATTTGTTGTTGTTGACGATCTAATTTACCAAAGCGCCAAATTTCTCCAGTGGTAACAGCGCCATAAAACACGGATTTATTTTCTTCAATTTCCGATAAAGCAATTAACTCTACTGCGAGTTGAGTAAATCCTTTAGTTAAATCATCATTTTTGGCTTCAATAACTAACAAGCTTTGTTGAGAACGCAACCAATAATCTAGATTTCCTTTTAACCAATTATTCACATTAACTGTATACTCAATTTTTAGCTGACATTGACAACAAGTGATAACCTCTAATAAAAGGGGTGAAACTAGAGTTTCTCGTCTAGCAGTTTCATTATTCAAACTAACTAATGGTAAGAAAGAGGTGATTTTATCTTTGAGTTCTACAATGTTCTTTAAAGGATTGGAAGTTTTAGGTAGAGTAATGGCTTTTTTAATAAATGAGTAACCTAACTCAGAGAGAATTTCCTCTATATCGTAAGGTAATTCAAAATAAGAGCGAAAGGTGTAAGATTGTCCTTCTTGAAGTATTTTTTGTTTAGTCATATAGCAAAGAATTTAATTTCTCAAACTCTTATTCTTTGTGCTTTTGTGTAACTTACATAGGTCCTGTTTCCATTACTTTTCGCACCAAAGTTGCTAATTTATCCGCACTATCAGGAACAGAGATTGCTTTGGCATTTTCCCCCATTTTCGCCAATTTTTCTGGATATTGCAACAAATTTAAAACCTGATTTGTGAATATTTCCTGTGTCAAATGTGACTGCTTAAAGGACAACGCAGCACCAGCTTTAGTAAACACTTCTGCATTATAAGATTGATGATCTTCCGCTGCAAAGGGATAGGGAATTAAAATTGCTGGTGTACCACAAACTGCCAATTCTGTCAAGCTACCCGCACCAGAACGACTAATAGCTAAATTAGCCCTTCGTAACAAAGCCGCCATATTGTTATAAAAAGGCAAAGCGATATATTGAGGATGGTGTAGACTGTTAATATCAGGATCATTGTCACCTGTTAAATGCACTATATAAGCGCCAGCTTGAAACCAAGCCTCCGCACACTGACGTACCAATTTATTTACAGCTACAGCCCCCTGACTACCACCAAATACTACAATTAAGGGAACACCATCAGGAACAGATAAGTCTAACCTATTATTGCCTTCCTCGTGCAAAAATTGAGAACGAACCGGAGTACCCACAGAAAAAGTCTTAGATCGAGGTAAGTATTGAGCCGTAACATCAAAACCTATGGCTACTGCATTACACCAAGGACCAAAAAAGCGGGTAACTTTTCCCGGTAAAGCGTTAGACTCATGAAAAACCACGGGTAAACCCAAAGAACGGGCTGCAATTACCGCAG
The DNA here is from genome assembly GCA_001672075.1 of Anabaena sp. CRKS33. Classification (GTDB taxonomy): domain Bacteria; phylum Cyanobacteriota; class Cyanobacteriia; order Cyanobacteriales; family Nostocaceae; genus Dolichospermum. The sequence continues at coordinate 3,697 of LJOT01000054.1, read as the reverse complement.
GACCTGCAATATAACCACCTGTAGTGAAAACTCCGTGGAATTTTCCCTGTCTAAGAATGCGTCTGACGTTCAAAATTGCACCAATGAGTTTAACAAAAGTGCGGAGAGAACCAAGACTCAAACCCTGCTGAAAACCCTCAACAGAGATGGTATTTAAAGGATAGGTCTCTGGAACTAAGTTAGTTTCTAGACGGTTAGGTACACCTAACCATTCAATATTGTATTCTGGCAGTTTTTCTGCCAATGCGATCGCCGGAAACAAGTGTCCACCTGTCCCACTAGCTGCTATAAGTAATTTAATTGGTGCATTTACCATTCCTGACTATACCATTTATCGCCCAGCTTCATTAAGATAAAACAAATTCCTTATCTTTGATCATCAAATCAGTAAAATCTTACCTATGACTAAAATTATCCCCTCATTAATGAAACGTAACAAAACATTACCTTTAGGGTTTGGTCTCCTTTCCAGTTTACTAGCAATTGGTTTATCTATTCCTGGGCAATTCGCGCAAGCGAGAGAACCAGAAAATGCACCTTCTACACTCACTAAGCTCTTAACACAGATGGATACTGCTGCTAATCAAGGTAATGTTAAAGCTGTGATGCAATTTTACAGCCCTACATTTACTCATAGTGACGGTTTAAACCGTAAAGGCATGGAACAAGCCTTAACGGGACTGTGGAAGCGATATCCTAAATTACGTTATACTACAAGGCTAGAATCTTGGAAATCTGAAGGTAATACAATTATTGCGGAAACTGTTACCAACATTAGCGGTTCACCTACATCTGGTAATAATAATTCAACCCTCCAGTCTACAATTAAATCACGTCAAAAAGTCACAGGTTCAAAAATTGTTCGTCAAGATATTTTGTCAGAACGGACTCAACTAACCGCTGGGAGTAAACCACCCCAAGTAGAAATTAAATTACCACAACGGGTAAAAGTTGGTGAAAAATATAGTTTTGATGCCATTGTTCAAGAACCATTAGGTGAGGATTTTCTACTGGGAACAGCTATAGAAGAACCTATTCAAGCCAATAAATTTCTCAAACCCACCATTGCAAATTTACAATTTCTCAATGTTGGAGGACTTTTCAAAATCGGACGCGCACCCTCTACTCCTGGTACTCAGTGGATTTCCGCAGTTATTCGCAGAGGTGAAAATATGACTATTATTACCCAACGGTTACAAGTAGTTAAAAAGTAGGTGACAGGTGATAGGTGACAGGTAACAGGTGCTACGCCACGGGGACAGGTGCTACGCCACGGGGACAGGTGCTACGCCACGGTGACAGGTGACAGTTAAGAGGGAATAGGGAATAGGGAATAGGGAATAGGGAATAAAAAAAATACCCAATTACTAATTACTAATCCATGGAAAACCACATTGTTTTGATTACTGGTGCAAGTAGCGGTATAGGTGCTGCTTGTGCCAAAATTTTTGCTCATGCTGGTGCAAAACTGATTTTAGCGGCACGGCGTTGGGACCGGTTACAACAATTAGCTGATTCTTTGGATATCCCATCTGATAAAATCCATTTATTAGAACTTGATGTGTGCGATCGCTTGGCCGTAGAATCAGCTATTAATAATTTACCCCCTTCCTGGTCAAATATTGATATTTTGATTAATAATGCTGGTTTAAGTCGCGGTTTAGACAAATTATATCAAGGTGACTTTCAAGACTGGGAAGAAATGATTGATACTAATATCAAAGGTTTACTTTACCTGACCCGCTACATAGTCCCAGGAATGGTAGAACGGAATTTTGGTCATGTTATCAATATCGGTTCTATAGCCGGACATCAAACCTATCCTGGTGGTAATGTCTATTGTGGGACAAAAGCAGCGGTTAAAGCCATTTCTGAAGGCTTAAAACAAGACCTGTTAGGAACTGCTGTGCGAGTAACTTCTGTAGACCCTGGAATGGTAGAAACAGAATTTAGTCAAGTGCGTTTTCATGGTGACACAGAACGGGCCAAAAAGGTGTATGAGGGAGTTAAACCTCTAACTCCTGATGATGTGGCTGATGTGATCTTTTTCTGTGCCACTAGGCCGAGTCATGTTAATATTAGTGAGGTCTTACTGATGCCCGTTGACCAAGCCAGCGCGACTTTAGTAAATCGGCGGGTATAAATTCACTCTCGTCCTCTCGTTCCTAGACCGAGGAAAGCCGGAGTCTGGGAACGAGTGATCTTTACCTCCAGATGTCTATTCTATTATTTGAATCTGAACATAGGAAAAGTAGTTACTGATTTTACTGTCGCAATTCCAGTCTCCTCTTCATGCTTTTGTAACTGTTTAATAACTTCCTTTTGAGCTTCTACTTCTGGGGAATACTGCCATGTTTTCTTACTTTGAAGATGCCCACTAATCCCTAAAGATTTATCAGATATCTTACCACCTTTCTGCTCTAATAGGGTTACGAGATTAGGCTTCAATTCTTCCATCTCTTGTTCCAATAAAGCTAATTGCTGCTTAATTTCTCGATATCTATTGATGTAATTTTCTTCACTGTATCCGAGATCAATTTTTGGTAATTTTTGTTTAGTCAAGTTCATGTTTAGTGGTGGGTCGAACTTCTGGATATACCCAACTTCCCACTCATGTAAATCTTGCTCGTCAGTCCAGACAAAGTAACAGATGTGCTGAACTTTGTTGGTTTTGAAATCCTCAAATTTTTCGTGTTGTGAGTGTCTCTTTCTCAAGCTAGAGGTGGATATCCCTATATACCAAATTCTACTAGCTGAATCAATAGCGAAGTAAATACCAGGAGCGTCTGGTAAGTTTTGGTGATCTCCCAAAAGAACTTTACCAAGTTTTTTAATTGAGAAACTGGGAATAAAAGCAGAATCCTCTAACTCGATTTGCTGGTCTAAACCGGTTTGTGTCATTTTTCCCCCTAAGTCCAAGACTATTGGCAAAATGTAATATATCTTACTGATTTGCCTTTATGGTTTGTTTTCTTTCACATCTTACCGTGTTTTAATTACCTCTAATTTAGATGAGTATTGTCAGTTGTATTATAATAAAGTCCGTAATGCAGAATTATGAATATTTTGGTGCGTTACGCTGTCGCTAACGTACCCTACGTATTTTTTCACAAATTAAACACAAATTAAAAAGAATTACTATACAAAAAAATATATGGAGGAGAAACTTGAATGTTTGAACAATTAATTGAGTTGATAACACTAGCGTAAAAACTTACACCAGATGAACAATTAAGTCTTATTTCTTACTTAACACAAAGACTGCAACATTTTGAAATCAAACCCAAACCAAGCCGCAATTTGATGGAATTTGCCGGAATTGCACCGAATTTACTAGGTGGTATGGATGCTCAAGAATATGTTACACGCACAAGACGTGGTGAGTTTCCAGATTTAGAACTTGCGAACCAGCAATTGGAAAAACAGAAGTAAAATCTTTAACCCGCCTGGGAATGAATTCCCAGTCTAATAGCAGAAGTCATCTGAAGATGACTAAATAACCCGGAAATTTTTGAGTAAACTTTAGTTTACTTTCGCTATTAGCCCGGAAATTCATTTCTGGGCGGGTGTGGAAGCAAACAAATAAGCCATTTTTAACTTACAGCGAATTTCAGGTAAATGAACCACGGTTTTTGTTTCGCGCAAAGGCGCAAAGTAGGGAAGGCGCAAAGGAAGAAGGTAATCAAAGTCTGGTTTA
>LJOT01000053.1 GCA_001672075.1 Anabaena sp. CRKS33 | reverse complement strand
CCTGTTCCCTGTTCCCTGTTCCCTGTTCCCTATTCCCTATTCCCTGTCACCTATTCCCTGTCACCTATTCCCTGTTCCCTGTTCCCTGTTCCCTGTTCCCTGTTCCCTGTTCCCTGTTCCCTGTTCCCTATTCCCTAGTTAATTCTTTGCTGTAGGGCTTTTTGTGCCTCTTCTCTGTCGTCAAAGGGGATTTTCTCAGTTCCCAGAATTTGATAGTCTTCGTGACCTTTACCGGCTAATAATACACCGTCTCCGGGTTGAGCTTGGAGAATTGCTGTCTGAATTGCGGTAGCGCGATCGCTGATAACTATTGGTTGTAATATATCAGGAATACCTGCCAATATATCCTGTAATATCTTTTCTGGATCTTCTGTGCGGGGATTATCTGATGTCACCACAACTAAATCAGCCAATTCTGCCGCTATTTTCCCCATTTTGGGACGTTTAGTGCGATCTCTGTCTCCACCACAACCAAACACACAAATCATTTTACCAGGAATAAAAGGCCGAGCAGCTTTGAGCAAATTTTCCAAACTATCGGGAGTATGGGCATAATCCACAATCACGCTAATATCTTGTTGTGGATTAAGTACCCGTTCCATGCGTCCAGGAACGCCGGGAAACTCAGGAATGGCATTTACTACCAAATCTAAATTTAACCCTAAATGGAGAGCAGCAGCGATGGCAGCCAAGAGATTTTCGAGATTATATTGACCAACTAAAGGGGAACTAAAAGCTGTATTTCCTTGAGGAGTATGTAAAATTCCACTGACACCATTGGGTTGATAATTTAAATCACTCATCCAAAAATTGGCGGTATTATTGTTAACGCTATAACTCCAAACCTGATCTAGATCTAAGGACGTAATTAAGCGTTGACCATAGGCATCATCGGCGTTAATAATTGCTTTTCCTTGCAGATAATCTGGACTAAATAGCAACGCCTTCGCTGCAAAATAGTCTTCCATATCCCTATGATAATCTAAATGGTCTTGAGTGAGATTAGTAAATACTCCGACCTCAAAATCACAATTTAACACTCTACCCTGGGCTAAAGCGTGAGAACTAACTTCCATGACCACAGTTTCACAACTAGCATTAATAGCATTAGCTAACTGCTGTTGTAAATCCACAGCAAAGGGAGTAGTATTCACAGATGTTTGTTCAAAACCAGGCCAACGGGTGTAAAGAGTACCGATTAAAGCCGTCGGTAAACTAGATTTTGTGAGAAAATGCTCAATTAAGTGAGTAGTAGTAGTTTTCCCGTTTGTCCCCGTTACACCCACCATTTTGAGTTTTTGTCCGGGATAACCATAAAAAGCTGCGGCTATTTGAGCGCAGGTTTTAGTCATATTATCGCTACTAATGACTATAGAATTTGGTGAAGGGGGAGTTTTAAGAATTGCTGCGGAGGAAACAATGGCCGCTACTGCACCAGCAGCTAAAGCACTTGGCCAAAACTCCCCACCATCTACTCTAGTTCCTGGCATTCCCAAAAACAAATCTCCGGTCGTACAAGCATGAGAATTAGTTTTAAGTCCCTGAATATCAATATCCGGTATATTTACAAGAGATCCAATTCCATCTACAGTCGCTAATAATTCCCGTAATTTCATCTATACCAACCTCTCCACAAGCTTGACTTGGGCTTATTTAAACATGATTTTGTAGTTTATGGGGAAATTTTATGATCAAGGTGTTTTCGTTTTGCTTAATGCTTGACTAATTCTACTGCTAATTGGATTGCTGCTTTCATGCTTGTCGCGTCAGCAATACCCTTTCCCGCAATATCAAAAGCTGTTCCGTGGTCTGGTGAAGTTCGTACATAAGGTAAACCAATGGTAGTATTTACAGCCCGATCAAAAGCCATTAATTTAACAGGAATTAAACCCTGGTCGTGATAAAGTGCTAAATAAGCATCAGCGGGATTTTTGACTTCACCATTTCCATACCAAGCCAGACCTGGTTTTACCCACATTGTATCTGGTGGTATTGGTCCTTCTAACTGATTTAGGGAGTTTTTGGCGTAGTGTTTTTGGCGTTCTGACTCCAACCAGGGAATTAACCAGTCTATTTCTTCCGTTCCCAATTGTCCCATTTCTCCACTGTGGGGATTTAAACCGGAGATCACAATTCTCCAATTTTTCAGCCCAAAATCATTTTCCAAACACTCTACCAGCAAATCTAGTTTTTTTGTTAATAATTCTGGCGTTAATGTATTAGGTACTTGACATAAGGGAATATGTGTGGTAGCAAGTAAAGTACGGAGTGTCCAACCGGTAAAAGGAGATCGTGCCACAAACAACATCCCAAATCGGTCATTTAAGATATTAAAGCCAGCCTTAGCGGCTAAAAGTTCCGTTTGTCCCGGATAGTTGTAACCTGCGGCTTTCCAAGCTGATTTAGCGATAGGTCCTGTGACAATTCCATCAAATTCACCGGCCAAAGTTTGAGATATGGCATATTCCATATAAGCAAAACTCGCTGCACCACTGGCCGCATTACCCACACCCGTGACAATTTCACCAGCAGTAGGTAAGTCAATAATAGACAAATCAGCGGGATTTGCCAAAGTTAGATCATTATCAATATTTTTACTGATATTTTCATAAGTTATAGTTATTAAATTTCTGCTACCTACTACCACCAGATCACAATTTTGAGTCACTTCTGGATCTGCTAAAGCCTTCAAAATTACTTCTGGTCCGATGCCAGCCGGATCTCCTAGCGTTAATACCAACCGTGGACGTTTATTTTCATTAGTCATGTTGGGTAATTGGTAATGGGTAATTGGTAATTGATAATTGGTAATAACTCTACCTCCTTGTCTGTTCCCTGTCACCGTGGCGTAGCACCTGTCCCCTGTTCCCTGTTCCCTGTTCCCTGTTCCCTGTAACCTGTTCCCTGTTCCCTGTTCCCTGTAACCTGTTCCCTGTTCCCTGTAACCTGTTCCCAAATTGGTTTAGAATAATTAAAAAGGTCTAACTCGATAGTTCTGATAGACTGAGTTGAGCCGACAAACAGGAAAGATAAATCTAATCATCCACAAAGGAGAATTGCAAAAATGAGCAGTGAAATGTTAAATGCAGCTATATTACCTTTTAGTCTCATCTTCGTAGGTTGGGCTATCGGTGCTTTGTTGCTGAAAATTCAAGGTGCAGAAGAATAAAGCCAATTCAAGATATTTGTGAGATTATGGTGCGTTCGCAACGCACCCTACAAAACTACAAAATAAAATGTCAATCTTGAGTTTTCATTTTCCAACTGGGTTTGACTACCTGACGACTACGTGCAATTACTAAGGCATCATCGGCTACATCTTCTGTCACAGTTGAACCTGCGGCGATGTAGACATCATTCCCGATAGTAATAGGTGCAACTAAAACACTATTAGAACCGGTTTTGGTGCGATCGCCAATAATTGTTCTATGCTTATTCACACCGTCATAATTAGCAGTAATTGTCCCCGCACCGATATTTACCTGAGTTCCAGCGGTAGTATCACCTAAATATGAGAGATGTGACACATTAGTGCGATCGCCCAATTGAGTGTTTTTCAACTCGACAAAATTACCAATTCTACAACCTACACCCACATTAGCATGACCGCGTAAATGGGCATAGGGACCAATGCGGGTATTATCCTGAATAATGCTATCCGTGACTACAGAATATAAGACAGTGACATTTTCACCCAAGTCGCTATTTTCAATTAAACTTCCCGGTCCAATACGACTACCAGACTTAATTACCGTCTTTCCACGCAAATGGGTTTGAGGTTCAATAATCACATCTGGCTGTAATTCCACAGTTTCATCAATAGTAATACTAGCCGGGTTAATTAACGTCACACCTGCTAATAACCATTTGGCGTGAATGCGTCTTTGGAAAATATCATTAGCAGCCGCCAATTGTAATCTATCATTAATTCCCAAAATTTCTTGGTAATCTTGAACATCCACTGCCATTACCTTACCCACCTGAGTTACAGCGTCAGTGAGGTAATATTCTTTTTGGGCATTATTAGCTTGTAAATGTGGTAATATCTTAGCCAAATCTGGCCAACGAAAGCAGTAAATACCAGCATTTACCCGGTCATTTTCTCTTTGATTAGGAGTACAATCTTTATCCTCAATTATTTTTTGGACAATACCTTGACTATCACGAAAAACCCTACCATAACCTTGGGGATTTGCCAATTGTGCAGTCAGAATAGTACAGGAATTATGATTTTCTTGGTGAGTTTGTAAGAGAGCTTTCAGAGTTTCAGTTCGTAGCAAAGGGACATCACCATTTAAAATTAATAAATCCCCAGTATAATCTTGTAAATAGGGAAGTAATTGTTGGATAGCATGACCCGTACCTAATTGTACAGTTTGTTCCACAAACTCCACGCCATGAATTGAATCAATAGCCGTTTTTACTTCCTGAGACTGATAACCAACAATCACTAATTTGCGTGAAGGTGAAAGAGGTTCAGCACTTTCAATAACGCGTTCCACCAAAGATTTTCCAGCCAAAGAATGTAAAACCTTAGGCAGATTAGATCTCATTCTTGTTCCTTTTCCTGCCGCGAGAATTGCTACAACAACCATAATTAGCTATCAGTAAATTTGCGATCAATGCCTTTTTGACTTGCTTCCTTCTAGGCGATATCATATCAGTTAATCATCTGTAGCGGGAGTCATAATAAAATTTTAGATGATTAGGAGCGACGCAAAATATCTCTCCTAAACTCTCCTTCCTTCGCGCTCTTCGCTCCTTCGTGGTTCATTTCTCCCCTACTCACCATAAAACAAAAGACGCAGAAAACGGCTCTATAGTGCCTCTGCGCCCGTAGCCAGAAAAAACCCTTAAACCTCTCACCAAGCCTGTACAGTAGGCTGTGCTTGAGGCTGGAACATAAACAGAGAATAAACCACATCACGGCGGATATTCACCATCATATCCAGGAATAACTCATAACCCTCACTCTTGTACTCAATTAGCGGGTCTTTTTGTCCATAACCACGCAAGCCAACGGACTCACGCAAAGCATCCATTTGTTGTAGATGTTCCCGCCACAAAGTATCAATGCGTTGAAGAATAAAAAATCGTTCCGCTTGGCGCATTAAACCTGGTTGAATTTGGTCAATTTGTGCTTCTTTGAGATCATAAGCAATTCGTGCTTGTTCGTGGAGGAAAGCCTTAATTTCCAAAATTCCCATATCTTCCAATTGGCTAGGCTGCATATCAGCCAACAGGTAAACAAACTCTTTTACCTTATTTACTAACTTCTCCAATTCCCATTCTTCCGAAGGTAAATCAGGGTTAATGTAATAATCAACGATGTCGTCCATGGTTTTTGCAGCGTATTTGATCACCTGTTCCTTCAAATCTTCACCTTCCAAGACTCGACGACGTTCCGCATAAATAGCCCGACGTTGGTTATTCATGACCTCGTCATACTCAAATACCTGTTTACGGATATCGTAGTAATAGGTTTCTACCTTTTTCTGTGCGCCTTCTAAGCTGCGAGTCAACATACCCGATTCAATAGGCATATCTTCTTCGACTTGAAACGCATTCATCAATCCAGCAACGCGATCGCCTCCAAAGATGCGTAATAGGTTATCCTCTAAACTGAGGAAAAATCTTGTAGTTCCGGGGTCGCCTTGTCTTCCTGCCCGTCCGCGCAATTGATTATCAATTCGTCGTGATTCATGGCGCTCTGTACCAATGACGTGCAAACCCCCTCGTGCTACTACTTGATCATGTTCACTGCTGGTAAATTCTTCATATTCACGTTTAATCTCTTGGTAGGCCGCCCGCAATTTCTGAATTACCACATCATCCGTAGGGGCTTTTTCCGCTGCTACAGCCACTTTGTCTTCTGCTTCCAACTCCGGTAAACTACGTTCGCCGTAAGCCTTTACAGCCGCCTCTACAGCCGCTTTTAAAAGCTGTTCTGTTTCCTTTGTTAATTGGGTGGGGAAAATTTCTGGAGAAGCCCGCCAAGTTTTCACCTTTTTCCCCGGTACAAAACCCTGTCCACCACCGCTACCACCTACAGGTAGTCCAGAAGCCCTTTGGATACCAAAATTATCATCATCTTCCGGTCTGACAATGCGGGGCATAAAATATTCCCGCAGTTTCAACCTAGCCATATACTCAGAGTTACCACCGAGAATGATATCTGTACCACGTCCCGCCATATTAGTAGCGATAGTTACAGCCCCACTGCGTCCAGCTTGGGCGATAATTTCCGCTTCTCGTTCTACGTTTTCTGGTCTAGCGTTGAGTAACTCATGGGGAATTTCCATTTCTTTCAGGAGTCGGCTGAGAAGTTCAGATTTTTCGACACTAGTTGTCCCCACTAACACAGGTCTACCATTTTCGTGCATTTCGGCACATTCTTTAGCGATCGCTCTCCACTTTCCTGATTCGGTTTTAAACACCATATCAGATAAATCTTCCCGTCTTCTGGGCTGATTTGTGGGGATAATTGTCACTTCTCGTTTATAGATCTTTTCAAATTCCACTTCTTCGGTTTTTGCAGTTCCCGTCATTCCCCCCAACTTAGGATACAGCAAAAACAGGTTTTGATAGGTAATGGTCGCCAAAGTTTGGGTTTCTGGCTGAATTTCTACCCGTTCTTTCGCCTCAATTGCCTGGTGTAATCCATCACTCCAACGCCTACCGGGCAATACCCGCCCCGTAAATTCATCTACAATCACAACTTCATCATTGCGAACAATATAATTGACATCTTTGAGGAACAATTCCTTAGCTTTAATGGCATTAAAGATAAAATGCGCCCAAGGGTCTTCCGGGTCAAATAAATCTGTCACACCTAATTGATTTTCTGCTTCGCCAAAACCCTCATCTGTCAAAAGAACATTACGATCCTTTTCATTAACTTCGTAATGTTCATCTTTTTTGAGAGTAAAAGAAATTTCCGCTGCTTGTAAGTATTTTTCCGTAGGCCTTTCCACCTGACCTGAAATAATCAGGGGTGTCCGGGCTTCATCAACTAAAATTGAATCTACCTCGTCAATGACACAGAAATTAAATGGCCGTTGTACCACCTCGGACATAGAGGTAGCCATATTATCCCGCAGGTAATCAAAACCTATTTCACTATTCGTTACATAAGTAATGTCACAATCATAATTTTTCTTGCGTTCACTGGGGGTCATTGTAGACTGAATTAGCCCCACAGTCAAACCCAAGAACCGATGTACTTGACCCATCCATTCTGCATCCCGACGGGCTAGATAATCGTTAACGGTAATTACGTGAACACCCTTACCAGTTAAAGCATTTAAATAACTCGGTAAAGTCGCTACTAAGGTTTTTCCCTCACCGGTTTTCATTTCCGCAATTTGCCCATTGTGAAGGATTATACCGCCTTGTAATTGAACATCAAAGTGGCGCAATCCCAAAACACGTCGACCTGATTCCCGAACCACAGCAAAAGCTTCTGGCAAAATATCATCTAGGGTTTCACCCTTAGACAAACGTTGTTTAAACTCGACGGTTTTAGCCTTTAACTGTTCATCAGAAAGCGGTTTAATATCTTCCTCTAAGAGGTTAATTTCTGTAATGTCAGGTTGGTATTTTTTAAGTTTACGAGCGTTGGGATCGCCCAACAAAAGTTTTAGCATGGCAGTTTATAGAATTAAATCAGGAAGGATGGAGATTCAAGCTTTGGCTATATGATTATAGACGTTTAATCTAACCCAGCCGCTTTGCTTATGGATGGCTGGAAAATGAGAATTTACTCAAAAACCGAATTAAAAAACTGATCACTTATATACAATGAGTGGTTTTAATTATTATTTTAATATTGAAACTGCCTAATCGTCACATTTTGCCGTGAGAAATTATGTTTCCCGCAAAGGGACAAAGTTAAGAGTTTACAGGATTTGCACCGTGGGCGCTGGTGACGAATCCGAATATACAGCCCATAGCCACACTTGAGCTAAAAATCACTAACATCACGATGAGTAGTTGGCGTTTTAGTCGCTGGTGGGATTTACTTTTAACTAAATTTGGCATAAAGTTGAAAATAGCAATGTTTATTTATTTGTTACCAGCGTGTAAAAGAAAATTTCCCAAAATCAGAATTGCTTATGACAGAGAAAAATTCAGAGTTATCTAACTTTCTACAGGCAAGAAAATCGTCAACACTTCCCCATTTTGAGGACGTTGACGGACAATCAACTTGCCACCAATTGCTTGAAATAAATGTTTAGTTGCAGCTATATTTAAACTAATTACGCCTGTTTCTGGTTGGAACACTAATAATTGACCTAAAGATTTACGAATTGGTGGGGTTGTCATAGAGTTTTGAGGATCTTGACAATTAAACTGCGGTGACAATTGTAATTTTAGTTGATCACCAGCGGTCATTACTTGGACTTGAATACAACTTCCGGGGGGTAGACTGCGGGTAAAATTCTCTATTAAACCTGTGAGTACCCGGTCTAGCATAGCAGGATTACTAACAACCGTTGGCAGTTGCTTAGGTAAGACCACATTTAAAGTTAGATTACGGCGAGTTGCTGCTTGTTGCCAACGGGGAATACTTTGCTTTAATACTTGATCTAAACACATCGGTGTTAGTTGAGCATGGACGGACTGGGAAAATTTTGAGACTAAGGGTTGTTGGGATAAGTTTTCTAATTCGGCTGCCTTAAATAATAACTCCATCCGGTCAATTTGATCAGTACATTCATGATCAATAACTTCCAGACGACTGATAACATTGACAGGTAAATCCTGGCGTTTTAATAGCAACCTTGTCATCATGCGAATTGTTGTTAAAGGAGTGCGGACTTCATGGGCAAAGGCTTGTAGTAATTCTACATCAGGACGAGATGGATGTTTTGGCGGTGGAGTAGGTGAAGGAACAGATGATAAAGTATGGGTAACTTGTGGATTACTTTCTGGGATAGTTAATTCCTGGAGTAATAATGTACTAAATTGCATGATAGTGTGATAGTCTGGAGCAACTAAAGGATAGTTTTGGACTTTAGCATCTAAATTAGCAAACAGTTCTGGATTAGTTAAAACTACCCTAGAGCCTAAAGATTGCCAAGCCTGTTGTACTATTTCTGGTTCAAAGGAAAATAAAAACTCTTTCTGACCATTTTCAAGTTCAGACAAAACCAGCACCAATCTAAATTTATCTGTAAAGACTAAACAAAACTGCTCTGCTGCGAGAGGATCAGCCGGTAATAAAGGTAAAATAGATTCTTGGCAGGGAGTATGAGGAGAAATAGTTTCTATATGATTGATATGATTAATATGATTAATATTATTAATATTATTTACATTCTGGGGAATTTCTGAGGGCAGGATAAACGGCATCAAAGCCAAAGGGTTAAAAGGTTTTGCGGTAAAAGTTATTGTTTGTAAATGTTGTGTGAGTTCTGGGTGACTAAATAAGGGGGCTGGCGCGGCTAATACCAAGGCTGGGGTAGTATGGGGTAAAGTCCTAGCCAGAGACTGGAAAAAACTCAAAAGCAGATTTTCCGTGGCTGCGAGACTGACACGCCATTTGTTTTCAGCCTGAGTGGGAGAACAGTCAGCCTTATGAGACTGACTTGCGGATAAAACTTCCTTGAGACTTGGCAAAATCCATTTGTACACAGGTTTTTGTCCCTTGATTGCAAAATTGCTACAGTAGCTAACGGTGGCTAGGGAGATGTTTGCACCTTATAATCATGGGATTATAGACCTTGGTGTGAAGAAGTCAAAGTCGTACAACCGAACAATTAAGGTGCAATTTCCTCAATTTTTGACTTTTTCAAGATCAAGTCTCAGGTAACAGAGTCCAATTACCTATTATGAATCCGTTATTAATTAAAAATACCTGGCGACTAGTACCGCAGGGCGGAAGTCAAAAGTCAAAGGTCAAAGGTCAAAAATAATATAGAGTAAGCTTTTTGGCGATTGAGAATGGCCATTTTATCTACGCCGCAGTGTACTAGAAACCGCCAGGGTAATGTTAATGAATAGCTTGTTGGATTAAAGTATCTAACTCCTGCTGCATTTTGCTTCTGACTAACTCATAACATTCATTAACATAGGTGCGATCGCTTGCGGCTTCTTTCCCATAGCGTGGGAACACAATCGGGGGACAAACCCTAGTATAGATAGATATGGGTAAGGGAATATTAGGTAACGGACCAAAAGCCAGTCCCCAAGGTAATCCTAGATAAATAGGAAAAACCAAAGGGTCAACCCCAAATATCCAAGGCATTCCCATGTTATGGAATTGCTGCATGATCTGATATATATCAGCCAGAACAATCAGGGTATCATGTGAACCCCAGGAAATCGCGGGAACAATCGGCACATTTTCCCGCAATGCTAACTTGATAAATCCCTGGCGTTGAGCAAAGTAAATTTTATCTCGCATTGCATGGGGGCGAAAGACATCCTCAGCACCACCAGGATAGACTAGGACACTAGCACCAGCCCGCAAAGCCGTGTAAGCCATTTTGGGATGGGCTCTGACTGCACCAGCTTTCATGGCCATTTCTGCTGCTGGAGGAAAGACATCCCAAACCTTGGGGTGCATTAACCCATAAATCTGGCGTTGTACACCAAAGCGACGATACCAATCATATAACATCATTGATGTGTCTGGAGATGCTAGTCCGCCATTATGAGAACCGACAACGAGAATTTTTTCATCTGGGACATTTTCCCAGCCACTAGTTTGGACTCGAAAGTAGAAGTTATATAACAAGCCCAATATGGGCATCATAGACTCGATGAACTTTGGATCTCGTTGATCCAATGACCACCCTGTATTAGTGGCTTTAAGATGTTGCAATTTTAACATCAGGAAATTTAGTCAGGATTTACACGGATGAAATAATCCGTTATTTTGCAGTTTTATCTAGCCTAACGTAAGCTTTCCAATATTTCCTATTCTCCGATTAAACATCCTGATCACAAGCTCTAATAACTACACAGGTTCTCAGGCATAGCTACTAACTTGAGTCTAACTAAGAGCATAGGATTTATGCAAAATGTGGCTGATAGTCTCGGTGGCGTGGCCATAAACGTTATTATATTTAATATAGTAAGTGGGGGTGGTTCATGAATTAGCCTACTTCTGCTGTGTTTTGGGTAAGTTCTGAGAATATAGATAGATATTTGGGATTGGATATTGACAAATTACGTTATCAACCTAAAGGGGTGTAAAAATAAAATGAAGACTTGGAGTCTATTGACAATTGTTCCCTTGGGGTTAGCAATCAGTTTACTGCTTAGTGAGGCTAGTTTTGCCGAAGCCCCAATTACTGAAATTAAAAATCCTCTCCAGATAGACCCAATAATTTTAACTGGTATGTCCGGGGGAACAGTTAATACTGATTGCGGATATATTTCCACTACACCTAGTCAAGTGATTGAGATGACAGATTCAGTACCATATCTACAGTTAAGATTAGAGAGTGAAGGACAGGCAACGCTATTGATTGATGGTCCAGGAGGGCGGTTCTGTGTACTTAGTAATGATGATCTGAAAAGTAAACCAAAACTATCTGGTTACTGGACTAAGGGAAAATACTCAGTGTATGTCGGTGAATTATCGAAACAAAATTATAACTATACCCTTTCTATTTCACAACAACAACAAAAATAACAATTTTAGCTTTGTTACCGGATAATTCTTGTGAGCGGTTCATTTGGTCTGGGCAACAACTTAGTCAGTATCCTTATGGATTATTAGGTATAATAGACTCACGCCAATCTTGGCTGATGTCATTTGCAGCAATCAGATTATGAGAGTCTCAAGTTTTGGCAACAAATTGGACTCCTAACATGATATTGGTATTACAGTGACTCAATTTCTATGATAAGTTCACAAATGTTATGGGTTGTCCAAAGCGATTAATAGCAGAGATAGCAGCCTACTACAGTCATCCTGTAGAAGGATTGTTTTTTGTCTAACCAACTCTTAATTACCTATGAATAGCATCGGACTCCACTGGAGTTAGACGGTATGAAGGTAATTATGTCTCATTATTTTCGGTGATGCCAAAATTTTGCCAACAATAATTAATGCTAATAGCTATTAGCAAAGACAAATCACCCATCACTCATGAACAGTATAGAAATTTAGTATCGCTATCAAAACTTGTGTTAATGATCAAAATCTTGAAGGGGAAATATGTTTAGAAGACTAATCGGGGTTGTTGTGGTTACTATTTTACTGACATTGCAGGTGCTTGTCGGTAGTGCAACAGCGGTAGAGCTAGATAAGGCTACCCGTACAGTACCATTAAATGCCCAAGGCGATACCGTTGTCCTCAGTTTAAAACAGGTCAAAGAAGGTAAACGATTATTTAATTTCGCTTGCGCTCAATGTCATGCGGGTGGAGTTACTAAAACTAATCAAAACGTGGGACTTGAACCAGAAGCTTTAGCAGGTGCTTTACCCAACCGTAATAATATTGAAGGTTTGGTGGACTATATGAAAAATCCCACCACCTATGATGGATTTTCAGAAATTTCTGAAATCCATCCCAGTGTCAAGAGTGCGGATATTTTCCCAGTCATGCGAAATCTGACAGAGGAAGACTTGAAAGCAATTGCTGGACATATTCTCTTACAACCAAAGGTTGTTGGTACAAAATGGGGTGGTGGTAAAATTTATTACTAAATTGACCATATTTACCATAATACAGTCAAATAATCAATAATAGAGCTTATGTGAGTTAAGTGGAAAAAAACCTTGTAATTCCGTTGATAATTGCCAAAATCATCGTTTTGGGCAACTCTGGAAACTCTAATAAAACAGCAAGAGTTGTGAAGTCACATAAGGCATATAATACATAGTAAGGGCAAATTAATTCTGCCCTTATTTTTTGTAACTATTAGTTACAGCGATTTCCTTGTAAATGAACCACGGTTTTTGTTTCGCGCAGGAAGAGGTTAATCAACTCACCTATTGCCAATTACCTATTACCTTGATTATTATGGGTCGTGTTCGTTCTAAATCCGATTTACCGGAAAAAATTTGTGTAGTCTGTCAACGTCCCTTTACTTGGCGGAAAAAATGGCAAGATTGTTGGGATGAGGTAAAATATTGTTCGGAACGTTGTCGTCGTCGTCGTTCTCACGCTCAAGATGAGACTTAGGGAACATTGACAATGGATAATTAACAATTAACAATTAATAACGAAAAAATAAGAAAATAACATGACATTACAAGTACAACCTAAATTAATTATTCATGGTGGCGCTGGTAGTTCCCTGCAAGGTAAGGGAGGATTGATAGCGGTTCGCAACTCTTTATCTAAAATCGTTGCGGATGTTTATAATCTTTTACTGAATGGTGCAAATGCAACGGAAGCTGTAGTTCGGGGTTGTCAAATGTTAGAAGATGAACCACGTTTTAATGCTGGTACTGGTTCTGTACTGCAATCTGATGGACAAATTCGCATGAGTGCTTCTATCATGGATGGGACTACTGGCCGTTTTAGTGGTGTAATTAATGTGTCACGGGTAAAAAACCCGATTGAAATGGCACTATTTTTACAAAGTTCCGATGACCGGGTTTTGTCTGATTATGGTGCGGCTGAGTTAGCACGGGAGTTACAAATTCCTAGTTACAATGGTTTAACTGATTTGCGCTTGCAAGAATGGACTCTAGAACGTCAAGGTAATTTTCAAAGAACTATGGCTGGGGTGGTAGCAGAACCAGAAATGGCATTAAGTAGTAATGCGGGCAGGGGAACTATTGGTGTTGTGGCTTTAGATGGTGATGGTAAATTAGCTGCTGGTACTTCTACAGGTGGTAAGGGCTTTGAAAGAATTGGGCGCGTCAGTGATTCAGCGATGCCAGCAGGTAATTATGCAAATTTTCATGCAGGTGTTAGTTGTACAGGTATTGGTGAGGATATTATTGATGAGTGTTTAGCGGCTAAAGTTGTGGTGAGGGTAACAGATGGAATGTCTCTACAGGATGCAATGCAGAAATCATTTACAGAAGCGCGGAAAAATAACAGGGATTTTGGAGCGATCGCTCTAGATGCCACTGGCATGATATCCTATGGTAAAACCTGCGAGGTATTACTGGCTGCTTACCATAATGGAGAAAACATTGGTGATACTTTAGAATGGAATGATCAAGAATTAATTGGTAATGGGTAATGGGTAATGGGTAATGGGTAATTGGTAATGGGTAATTGGTAAAACACAGCTATAGATAAGGTGCGTTACGAAGACAGCTAACACACCCTACTTATTTACTACTTATTTACTTATTCTTCTTTCTGCTTGCGGGGTAAAAAAAATGAATATTCCCTTAACACAATCTGATCAAGATGTTCGCACAGCATTAAAAACAATTTGGGGATATGATGATTTTCGTCCTCCCCAAAAGGAAATTGTTAACTGTTTAATATCACAAAAAGATGCTTTAATTATTATGCCCACAGGGGGGGGAAAATCTATTTGTTTTCAACTTCCCGCACTACTAAACACAGGATTAACTTTGGTAATTTCTCCTTTGGTAGCACTCATGGAAAACCAAGTTGAGGAATTACGTCAAAAACAGCAAAAAGCAGCACTCTTACACAGTGAATTACCTGCATTACAACGACAAAAAACTTTACAAGCTTTGGACAACAAGGAATTAAGATTATTATATTTATCTCCTGAAACCTTACTCAGTCCAATAGTTTGGCAAAAGTTGTGTAATTCTCAACTACTTAATGGTTTAATACTAGATGAAGCCCATTGTTTAGTCCAGTGGGGTGATAGTTTTCGTCCAGCTTACCGACGGTTGGGAACTGTGCGGGAAGCGTTACTAAAATCAAAACCACCAGGAACAAAAATTAGTATAGCAGCTTTTACTGCCACTGCTGACCCTTTGGCTGAAAAGATTATTTCTCAAGTTTTAAAATTAGACAACCCTGATATTTTTAAGATTAATCCTTATCGAGAAAATTTGAATCCTATTGTCCGAATTGCTTGGACTCCTAGAGGAAGAAAACAACAATTATTAAAGTTTATACAAAAA
Source organism: Anabaena sp. CRKS33 (assembly GCA_001672075.1). Lineage (GTDB taxonomy): Bacteria > Cyanobacteriota > Cyanobacteriia > Cyanobacteriales > Nostocaceae > Dolichospermum. Next base: position 5,234 of record LJOT01000053.1, on the reverse strand, counting down.
CGACCAAATCAAGTTGGTTTAATTTATGTAAGAACTCGAAAAGATAGCGAATATCTCAGTCAATGGTTGAGAGAAAATGGCTATGAAACAGCTAGTTATCATGCAGGATTAAGCCCTACAGAACGCCGCAATATTGAAGCTAATTGGTTGGGTGGAAAAATCCTGTTTGTGGTCTGTAGTTGTGCTTTTGGTATGGGGATAAATAAATCTGATGTGCGTTGGGTGGTGCATTTTCATGCACCATATTTATTATCGGAATATGTACAAGAAATAGGGAGAGCGGGAAGAGACGGGAAACCTGCTGATGTTTTAACCTTGGTCAGTGAACCGACAGGATTTTTAGATTCTGGGGATAAACAAAGACAGAAATTTTTTGAACAACAACTACAATTACAACAACAAAAAGCGCGAAAATTAGTTAAGAAGTTACCACCCCAAGGGGAAATAAATAGTGTAATTAAAGAATTTCCAGATAGTGCGGTGGCGCTTTCTCTTCTCCATAGTAACGGACAATTGGAATGGCTTGATCCTTTTCATTATTCTATTTCTTCTCAGTCAGTAAATTCATCAAAAACCCAATTACAAGCTGGTAAACTGAGTGAATATCTCACTACTAAACAGTGTCGTTGGCGATTTTTATTAAATGCTTTTGGCTTTGAAACACCGACGGTTAATTGGCGTTGTGGACATTGTGATAATTGTAAAAATTAATTACAGCAATTCCCGGTGTTGTCAGGTACATATTTAGCGGGCAAGACTTGTACTGAGCAGTTCGACAAGCTCACTGTAACACTTGTCGAAGTATGCCCGCACTACAAGAGTTTCATCATTCAACTTTGTACCTCATAAGAGCAGAAACCGCTGTATCATTTTTAATTCTTAATTCTTACAGCACTTCCCGGTGTTATGAGGTACATATCTAGCGGGCAAGATGCCCGCACCACAAGAGTTTCATGATTCAACTTTGTACTTCATCAGATCGGAAACCGCTGTAATTCTTAATTCTTAATTCTTAATTCTTAATTCTTAATTGATTGTTCTTGGCTACAATATTTATTCAACTGAACAGCTAAAGTATCTGCTTGTTTACCGGCGGTTTTGGCTGCGGTTGTCAGTGCAGAATCAATTTCTCTTCTAGCTTTTTGAATTTTGATTTTACCATCGGAAGATACTTCTGCTGTTTTAGTATCACCAAGAGCCTTAGAAGCTTTACCTATGGCTTGACTGAGATTATCAAATACTTTGATAAAACTGGTTTCAAATTCTTGTAATTTGGGATCTTTTAAGTTCAATTTCTGAAGTTCTTGAGTGACATTTTTCAAGTCTTTAGATAACTTTAAACTAGTTGATACTTGTTGACCTTTTTTGGTATCAATCAGTGATGTACCCTGATTAACGGCTTTAATTAATCGCTGACATTGGGAGGTTTTACTGTCACTACAACTAGTAATTAATAAAGCAATGCTCAGAGTAACAGGAGCAATAACTGGATAACGAGAAAACAACATTTAATAACTTAAAAATTTAAAATTAAAGAAAGTTAGAAACGGAGATTTAAACACCCTTAGAAAAATAGGAAGTAGGGCATAGATTAGAGATATGATAGTAGTTTTTATCTATTGAAACCACAGATTATCTTCTTCCTTTGCGCCTTTCCTACTTCGCGCCTCTGCACGAAACAAAAACCGTAGTTCATTTACCAGCAAAATCGCTGTCAGTTTTAGTTTACCAATCTACTGGTAAACCCAGTTTATCTAAGGTTTTGCCATCTTGCAACAGTGGTTGAATATCGCTATCTAGTTGGATTTTACCATTGGATAAGACTAAAGCCCGTTGGGTGACTCTTCCTAGCCACTGGAGATCATGGGAAGCTATTAACATCACTTTTACAGGCAATTTTAATAATACTTGGGCTAAATGTCGTCGCCATGCTGGGTCTAGTCCGTTGGTGGGTTCGTCTAAGATGAGAATGTCAGGATTTAGGGCTAAAATCGCCGCTAAGGCGGCTAAACGTCTTTGTCCTCCAGAAAGTTCATGAGCGGAACGGTGGGCGTAGGATTCTAATCTAAAGTCGGCTAATAGTTGATGGGCTTTATCCTTTGCAGCTATGGGGGAAATGCCATAGTTAAGGGGTCCAAAGGTGATATCTTCCAGGATTGTGGGCATAAATAATTGGTCATTAGGATCTTGAAAGCTAAAACCAATTTGTTGCCTAATTTGCGGTAAAGTGTTTGGCAATATCGGTATACCGTTAATCCAGATTTTACCGCTTTGGGGATGTTTTAAGCCAATCAGGTTTTCTAATAAGGTGCTTTTGCCTGAACCAGTAGCACCCATTAAAGCGACCCGATCGCCTGTTTGTAATCTAAAAGAAATTTCCTGTAATACGGGTTGCTGTTGTGAATAAGCGTAAACCAGATTTTGGACTTCAACAACAGCAGTATGGGGTTGAGAAAGGGAAATTTGGGGATTAGAAGTTAATGATGTCAAGATTCACCACTCAAATAACAGTAAGGTAAGAACTTAGGGTTAAACAAGCAGCTATCACCCCAGCTATTAACAAGATAAAGTGTTCTTTGGGTTTGAGGGGGGAATCTAGAGGTAATTTTCCGTTATACCCACGGGCTACCATAGCAGCATAAACTCTTTCGGCTCTGTCGAGGGTGCGAAGATACAACGCCCCAATCATGGCAGCACTAGCATAACGTAGCCATCCTGCTGTACCATTTAAACCACGTAGTTGGGCGCTGCGCTGCATTCGCGTCACTTCTAGGAGTAATATTTCTAAGTATTGTCCAGCGAGAATCAGGTTTTCTTTTAATGGTGCAGGTATGGGTAAGCTTTTGAGAGCAATACCCAAACTGTGGGGAGGTAAGGTTAATAAAAAGCCATTCATGACCATTAAACAAATGAGGGAACGCAGAAGCAAAAAACTAGCTCGTTCCCATCCCAATGGTAAGGCCACGAGGGATAAAAAAATTAATTCTGCACCCACTAGACCCCCTAGTTTGGGTAGGGGTACTTGTAACAAATAAATCCAAACAACAGCGATCGCTCCATAAACAAGTAAATTAGACCAAGTATGATACTTTAAAAAAGCTGCCCCAATGACAATAATTAGGGATAATTGCAAGCGTAATGGCAAGGAAATTTGCATCATAATTAAGCATTTTTCGGTCTGATAATTTTGGCAAGGCCAAAAGCCACCGCAAAGCAAGCTGTAGCACCTACTAAACCAGCAATACTAGTGCCAATTTTGCCCAAACCCTGAATATCATATTCAGCTAAAGGTGTGGGGACTATTACCCGCACGTTTTTCGCTAAATGAACAAATCCTAAGTTTTCTGCTACCTTTCCCAAACCATCAGGCCAAGCGGAAGTGCCTAAGGATAATACACCAGAAATCAGTAAAATACTGACAACGGGAACTAACCAGCCCCTAATTTTCTGTTCTTCACCTGGTAATAAATCTGGACGAGTTGTAGATAGGTAATTTAGAACACCACCGGTAATCGCCCCTTCCCCAACACCGATCAAAATATGTATACCTGTCATTGTGGGTAACACTAGGTTGGCTGGTGCTGTCCCCGAAAGGGCTAATTCAATAGCACAAGCTATGGCGGCAACAACTACGCTAACTCCCGCTGCTATCCCTCCTGCTAGGGGTAAAAGTCTTTGAGAACCGCCAAATAGTCGTTGTAAGGTTTGGGTTAATCCCCAAGCTACCCACACACCAATGACTCCCATGTTAAAAATATTTGCTCCTAAAGCAGTAATTCCACCATCAGCAAATAACACCGCTTGAATAATTAAAACCGTGGCAATACATAACATTCCTGCCCAAGGACTACCCAAGATAATCGCTGCTAAAGCCCCTCCTAATAGGTGGCCGCTAGTCCCCCCCGCTACGGGAAAATTAACCATTTGGGCGGCGAAAATAAAGGCTGTGGTTAACCCTAATATGGGGGCGCGACGAATACCAAAAGCTGTTTGCGATCGCTCAAAAGCTACAAATAAAGCCGCCGCACTAGCTAAACTGGTGACTGCGGCAACTGGTACAGAAACAAATCCATCGGGTATGTGCATAAAAACTCCTATTTTTGTGTTTTCTTGAAACTAATTTCAGCAATGTAACGATTAACAAAATTAATAGCAAACTAAAATTTATCTGTCTTGAGAATACCCTATTGGTAGATGTTTTGGGATTTTATTTAGAGAATTTTTGTAATAAAAAATACGTCAAATTATATATTTATTTTCTGAATTATTAACATTTATAAATATTTATGACATCTTCTCAGATTTCTAACTGCTTATGTAGGTTGGGTTGAGGAACGAAACCCAACATTAATCTCCCAATTGTTCATCCCAATTGTTCAAAAGCTTCTGGTGCAAATGCGTCTTGTACAGCGTAATGATCCATTAAATCCAGTGATTAGAAATGCAGTTAGAAAGCTGAAAAATGATAGAAATATAATGTTAATTACTCTGAGTTCTGGAATGTTGCTACAAGTCCTTGATGATAGTTTAAAGTAATTTAAAGCCACCTAAATTGTAACTATTCAGGTTTGAAACGATATCAGTCCCAATAACAGATGTAACCGTCAGGTGACAAAAAATGCCAAAAATTGTGATTCACGAGTATCAAAGAACAGCACAGTATTTTCGAGAAGATTTAGGCCATGATATTCAACTGGACATGATATCAATTCCCGGTGGCACTTTTATCATGGGTTCTCCTCCAGAAGAATTGGAACACAAAAAAAATGAAAGTCCCCAACATTCTGTGACAGTCCAACCCTTCTTTATGGGTAAATATCCTGTTACCCAAGCACAATGGCGATTTGTTGCTCAGTTATCCCAGGTTAACAAAAAACTAGACCCAAACCCATCTAAATTTAAAGGTGATAATCGTCCCGTTGAAACAGTGTCTTGGTATGATGCGGTGGAATTTTGCGATCGCCTTTCAACGCATACTAAAAGACAATATCGTTTACCCAGTGAAGCAGAATGGGAATATGCCTGTCGAGCCGGGACTACCACACCGTTTCACTTTGGAGAGACGATAACAACGGATTTGGCTAACTACAATGGTGAATACAGCTATGGTCAAGGACCCAAAGGAGTTTATAGAAAAGAAACAACAGCAGTAGGGAGTTTTGGAGTAGCCAATAATTTTGGATTATATGATATGCACGGCAATGTCTGGGAATGGTGTTTGGATGACTGGCATG
>LJOT01000320.1 GCA_001672075.1 Anabaena sp. CRKS33 | reverse complement strand
AAATTGAGCGATCGCCCACTCTGCACACCCTAGAGTCATCAAATACTTAGAATATCTAACAATTAGCTGCTAATAAATTTAGTTCACCATATTTTTCTTAAAAGGTACTTGCTTTTTCATGAGAGTTATGAGATTATACTATTAATCTATGATAAATCAGTCGAGATACAGTAGTTTTATCGGCAACCCACCACTAACGCTAATGCCTACAACGATGGCCAAGGAGTTGAAAAAGCCTTCCCAATAAACATGAGGTAGTCACATTGATATATATGACAACTGCCAGACCAGAAAATTTTTATCATCCTATATTCATTTAGTAAAAAATATTACTTAGAGTCTGATATGAGCAAACAACAAAAACAACTAAGACTAGGTGCATTTTTACCCGGAGCAGGTCAGCACGTAGCAGCTTGGCGACATCCCCAAGCACGGAGTAATGGCGCTCTCAACTTCCAGCATTATCAGCAGATAGCCCAGACAGCCGAGCGTGGTAAATTTGACGCATTTTTTCTCGCCGACGGTTTAGCCTTACAACATCGTCCCGGTGCTGAAGGCCGCACAGCCTTTGGTGGAGACTTTGAACCTGTTACCCTATTTTCAGCTTTGTCTGCGGTAACAGAAAAGATTGGTTTTATCGCCACAGCCTCTACCACTTATGAAGACCCATATATTCTGGCACGCAAATTTGCCTCCTTAGATCATATTTCTGGAGGACGAGCAGGATGGAATGTAGTCACAACAGGAAGTAGTGAAGCAGCCGGTAATTTCGGTTTGGAAAACCATCCTATTCATGCAGAACGCTATATTCGCGCCCATGAATTTATTGATGTAGTCAAAGGTTTGTGGGATAGCTGGGAAGATGATGCTTTTATCCGTGATCAAGAGACAGCTTTTTACTACGACCCCAATAAAATACATGAACTTAACCATAAAGGTAGATTTTTTTCCGTGCGCGGACCATTAAACATTGCCCGTCCGCCCCAAGGTTATCCTGTAATTGTCCAAGCAGGTTCTTCTGAAGATGGTAAAGAACTAGCTGGTAGAACTGCTGAAGTTATATTTACTGCCCAACAAACTCTAGAAGATGCTCAAGCCTTCTATGCAGATGTTAAAGGTAGATTAGCAAAATATGGACGCACCCCGGATCAACTCAAAGTTATGCCCGGTGTCTTTCCAGTCGTGGGACTAACAGAAGCAGACGCAAAAGCCAAATATCAAGAACTGCAAGACCTAATACATCCCCAGGTTGGTTTGGCCTTATTACAGGGACTCATAGGCACGGATCTTTCCACTTATCCTCTCGATGGACCATTGCCAGATTTACCAGAAACCAACGATAACAAAAGTCGCCAAGCATTATTAATTGATATTGCTCGTAGACACAATTTTACCATTAGAGAACTTTATCAATGGATTGCGGGAGCGCGTGGCCACTGGACAATTATCGGCTCACCAGTACAAATAGCAGATCAACTAGAAAGCTGGTTTCTTAACCATGCTGCTGACGGCTTTAACATCATGCCGCCTTATCTTCCTGGTGGACTGGATGATTTTGTTGACTTAGTAATTCCTGAATTACAGCGGCGGGGATTGTTCCGTACTGAGTATGAAGGAAAGACTCTGCGGGAAAATTTGGGCTTATCTCGTCCAGTTAACCAATATCAAAAGGTATTAGCAGCAGTTTAAATAATTGCCATTAGACAAAAATTTCAGGACTTACGCAAAATATCTCTCAAAACCTCATTTCTCTGTGAACTCTGTGCCTCTGTGGTTCGTTTTTCAGTGACTTGCGCGTAAGTCCTAAATTTATGACTTTCGGTTTTTCAGAAGAAGACTGAATTGATTGAACCATAAAGGTAGGTATCCCTTACCAGACCCAAGGAATAAAGGAACAGAAGATATATGAGCAAAACACGCAAGTTTCGTTTGGGTGCATTTATTCAAGCTACTGGACATCATATTTCTGCATGGCGACACCCCAATACACAAATAGATGCGGGTTTGAATTTTGAGCATTACAAAGAAATTACCCAAACTGCGGAACGTGGATTATTTGATGCGGTTTTTCTAGCAGATAGTCCAGGAATTTGGGGTGGTTCGCCAGAAACTCAAAGTCGTAACGGTAAAATTGCTCATTTCGAGCCTGTGACTCTGTTTTCTGCGTTGTCATCTGTCACCAAAAACATTGGTTTCATTTCCACAGCTTCCACTACCTACGAAGACCCTTACACATTAGCACGGAAGTTTGCTTCCCTAGACCATTTGAGTAACGGTCGGGCGGGTTGGAACGTAGTCACCACAGGGAATGAAAATGCGGCCGCTAATTTTGGACTAGAACACCATCCAGAACACAGCCAACGTTATGAACGGGCCCAAGAGTTTGTGGAAGTGGTACAAGGATTATGGGATAGTTGGGAAGATGATGCTTTCATTCGTGATCGAGAATCAGGTGTTTATTTCGATCCTCACAAACTGCACACACTGAACCACAAGGGCAAACATTTTTCGGTGAGGGGTCCTTTAAATGTTGCTCGTCCACCTCAAGGTTATCCGGTCATTGTGCAAGCTGGCGCTTCTGAACCGGGCAGAGATTTAGCTGCTCGTACTGCTGAGGTAATTTTTACGGCTAATCAAACTTTAGCTGATGCTCAAGCGTTCTATACAGATGTCAAAGGGCGGTTGGCAAAATATGGACGTTCTCCCGATGATCTCAAAATTATGCCAGGAGCTTTCCCCATCATAGGACACACTGAAGAAGAAGCTCAGGAAAAATATGAGTTTCTACAATCTTTAATTCATCCCGATGTTGCTTGGGGCATCCTCAAAAATTATTATAAAGGTGTGGATTTATCACAATACTCTTTTGATGATTTAGCGCCAGAATTACCCAGTGACACTAATAATAATAAGAGTCGCTTGAAACTGGTCACTGACCTAGCTACTCGCGGTGGTCTTACCCTGCGTCAATTGTATCTATCTTTGGCGACTGCGCGGGGTCATCGTACCATTTTGGGGACTCCTGAAACTATTGCTGATCAATTAGAAGAATGGTTTATCAATGGTGCGGCTGATGGTTTCAATATTATGCCACCTATTTTACCTACAGGGTTGGATGAGTTTGTAAATTTAGTCGTTCCTATTTTGCAAAAACGTGGACTATTCCGTACTGAATACGAGGGTAGTACCTTGCGTGAAAACCTTGGTTTACGTCGTCCAGTAAATCGTTTTGCTGTTAAACAACAGGAAAAAACATTGGTGTCGGCATAAATAAAAAACTTTGGTGCGTCAGTCGAAAATTTGTTGATAATAAGTAAGTAGGCTTAATTAATTGTAACTAGCCACTTAGCCAATTTATCGCATCTGACGCACCCTACAAGAGATCGTCAGCACAGACGTTAAAAGCCTACCGGGGTTTCAAACTATCGGAAAGTTAAGCTTGTCCAAAAGACAAGAATCTTTAATCTCACGTATCAAACTCAAGTCAAAATCAACAGCACAATCTCCCACAAATCCCTGATTTTTTGAAAATTCTGCAATTGTTTGAGGCATCAGGGATCTAAGTTGTCTTGTAACTTTTCTAAGGAAAATATGACTAAATCTAGCAAGTTGAAAAGCTCTCCCTCAGCCGCAGTTAGAGCCAATCTCGATTATCCTGTCATTGATACTGATGTTCACACTAATGACTTTACTCCTGCCCTTGAGGATTATATTGCTCACTACGGCGGTGTGAAATTGGTAGATGAATTACGTAAGGCTGAATCTTCTCGTCTCAATCCCAAGAGTGAAGATAAGGATTGGTATCAACAAACTCCAGAAGAACGTCAATATAACCGCACATTGCGATCGCCTTGGTGGGCTAGAGTTACCCGTAATACTTTAGATTTGGCTACCTATACCCTCCCCGCATTACTGTATGAACGTCAAGGGGAGCAAGGCTCAGATTACTCAGTATTATTCCCCAATAATGCCTTAGCTGCAGCTGGTGCAAGTAAGGAGAATCGTCAATTATTGCAACGGGCAATTAATCACTATCATGCTGATATTTACCGCAAATATAGCGATCGCCT
>LJOT01000319.1 GCA_001672075.1 Anabaena sp. CRKS33 | reverse complement strand
ATATGTAGCCTATTGGTGTCCCCACTGTCACGAACAAAAGCTACTTTTTGGTAAAGAGGCTTATCAAATCATTAATGATAATTCTAAGGTAGAGTGCGCCAGCGATAGTCCCAATGGTAAACCAGAATTATGTAAAGCCGCAAAAATTGAAAGTTTCCCAACTTGGGTTATTAATGGTAAAAGCTATAGTGGAGTACAAAATCTAGAAGAATTAGCAAATATCACAGGTTATACAGGTCCGAAAAACTTTAAATATTTCCGCTAATGCAACTATTGGGCATTGAAAATTGGTAATTGTCCATGGGGAATAGGCAACAAGAAACAGTTAATTAATTTTCTAATTAATTTTCTGCTGCTTCTTCTGTCTCCTTTGGCTGTTACCTCCGAAAATAATGATATTCTTTAGTAGCGATTGCTTACTAAAAGAGAAAGGAAATTGATAGCGAAGCGCTGCTGCAAGCAGATAAAGTAATGGTAATCTGTTTTATTTATATTAAAATGTCAATCATCACTGAATCTAGAGAAGTTAGACTGTGACTAAAAATAGTAGATCACCAAAACAACACCTGAACCCATTAGAAAAATGGCTGGCTTTAGAGTGGAATAGGCCGGAAAGATCTTACAATCCAGATGTCCGAGATTTTTTGGCAGGATTGCTTGATTATCCTAAAGATCATGTTGTCACAGAGGACGCAGGTGGAGGAGGATATCCAGATATTAAGCTTTTAACCCCTGAAAAAATTGCTTGGGTTGTGGGTGATTTAAAAAAAGATGATAAAGAACTGACTACAGAACCCGGACGACAAAAGTTATGGAATCAAAAACGCAAATATGTTGAAGGTTTAACTCGTTATGTTGTATTTCTGACGGCTCACTATCTTTGGATTGTTAAGCCAACAGGTGAGGCTGTTGAAGGATTAAAAAATCCAATTTATTTATCTAATATTACTTTTGAAGAATTGAGAGAAACACTCAAATTTATTTCTTATTCACAAGCATCTCACGATAATCAATGGCAAACTTTTATTGAGGGAAACCTACCTTATATTTATTTAAAACTTGATGCAAATGATACTTTAAATCAATTACGAAAAGATTTACAAATTAGTTTTACAGAATTAAATAACGCAGCCGAAAATGTGATTGCAGAATTAATTAAAAATTACGAATATTTTAAGCAACAAGAAAAATTAGCTGAAGGAAATTTAGCTTCAGCGAGTGAAGATGGTAAAAGACGAGCAATGATGCGCCTGAAAAAAAAGTTTAATTTTGCCAGACATTTGTGTGAGGATATTTTACCTCAGTTTGAAGATCAATACGGACGAGAAGTAAATGCAAAAGGTAAACAAGTACAAGAAAGAATCAGGGAGGCATTTGCGGCTGATTCTGTAGCTGTGTTGATTGCACGAGTTTTATTTTTACGATTGGTAGAGGATTTAGGATTAACCAATAGACGACGACTTTCTAATGGTGGTCCACAAGATTGGTCAGCGTTTGTTGATCACCTAATTGGAGATGCAAAGGCATTAGTACAACTGGTTGCTGAGGATTTGGGGAGGCTGTATCATGAGCCATTTGAACAAAATGTGTTTGATTGGATTTATGAAACAAATGGAGCATTAAATGAAGCCTTGCAACGTCTGATTCTCCGATTTAATGCCTATGATTTTTCAGGTTTATCTGAAGAAATTTTAGGAGATATTTATCAAGCATTTTTACCTGTTGCTAAACGCAAACGCTTAGGAGAATTTTATACACCCCCGACCATTGTTGATTGGTTATTAGAACAAACTGTTTACAGTCATGAAGAGGGAAAATTACTAGATCCATCTTGTGGCAGTGGTTCATTTCTAGTACGTTATGTTCATCGCTGTTTAGAAGATGCAAAAGCGAGAGATTTAGATGTAGATTTTGTATTGCAAGAGCTACAAAAAAATGTTTGGGGGTTTGATCTGAATCCATTTGCTGCTTTTATCAGCCACTTTCAATTAATGTGGGCAATGATAAGATTTAAACCTTCTAGAAATCAAACAGATATTCCCAATATTTATGTTTATAACTTAAATAGTTTGCTTCGGGATGATGATTTGGTTTCAATTTTAGGAGAAGATTTTTTATCTCCTGGATCATGGGAACGTGATCGCCATCAGTGGAAATACATTCTCGGAAATCCGCCTTACATTCGTGCAGAACGGGTAAAATATGGTGATGAGATGAAAGGACTATGGCAACAAGTCTGGGGACAAAATGCCGATACAGGTTTAGTTTTTCTCTATCGTTCTTTGACAGAATGGTTAGAACCGAATGGTTTTTTAGGCATGGTAGTAAGTGGTGGCTATGCTAATTCAGAAGCAGCCGCAAAGGTTTGGAAACTGCTTTATCCCAGACAAAATGCCGCATTAAGAAAAATAGTTTGGTTAGAGTTTGCTGGAAAACAGTGGGATGCAAATGTAATTCCGATGTTGTTAGTAATTGAAAAAACATCAGCCCAAGAAGATGATGAAATTGAAGTTTATGTATCGTCAAAATGGCCAAGTAATGAAAAATCGGTGAAAATTAAATACAAGGATTTCTTTGATGCCAAAATTAGTCCAAGAATTACTGCTATTGATCCAAGTAATCCCACAGAAGGTTTGTGGGGAGATTATTTGTTGCCATTGTTGCATCCTCATGATGTTCCAATACTAAAAAAACTTTATCCAAATGGTAATGGTGGAAACGTTGTTGAGTTAAAAGAAGCAGTTGCAAAACAAATCAGCCGAAATAACCGTCCATTTTGGTTTACCTATGGTATTCAAAGAGGTGGAACAGAAGTTACCCCAGAATCTACAGGAGCGAGTGCTGTTCAGGTCATTGCTGGACGCAGTATATCAATGGGTTGGGCAGGAGAACCTGTTGGTTGGGTAAATCTTGAAGAGGTGAAAAGCAAAACCAATGGGAAGTTAAGTATTTGGGCTGGTGATAAACCTTCAAAATTTATTGTTGTTCCAACTATTATAAGAGCATTATTTTCATCAGTTGTACATACACAAGATATTGCTGCTCTCAACACAGTAATTCTTGCGCTTCCTAAAATAGATGGTCCTGCTGCTGAATCTATAGCTGCTTTTATCAATAGTAAGTTAGTACGTTTCTATTCTTTAATAAAAATGCGTACAGCAGTTCTAGAAGGTTCATCACGGACTACTATATATCCTAGAACACTTGAAACTTTACCTTGGGTGAGAAGTTTAGCACCTGATATAGAACAGCGATTAGTAGATGGGTATAATAATCTATCTCGTTTAGCTACTATTGCTAGAAACAATCCCAATGAGTGGCTATTATCAGAAGTAGAAAAGCAAATTGTCACAAGTCGCTATAGGTTGAGCGATCGCCGTTTGGGTTTAAATTTTTCTAACTGGAGTAAAGAAGACGTATTAGCAGAAGAATTGACCTTGGATGATAACTGTATTCGCACAGATTTGTTTTCAATAGAACTGGTTGATGCTGATTTAGCCGAGTTGGTTTATCTACTCTTAACTAATAGCACTGATGAAACTATTTCTAGAGCCACCATTCAAAAATTGAACGTGCCTCAAGATTATACAACTTTGATGAAAAACTATCGCTGGCGATTTGCTGATTTTCAAGAAGTTGAATCTGATTTTTTCAATGCTCTTCACCAAATTGATGAAACTGTTTACACTATGTTCAACATCACTGATGAGGAAAAAAATCATATTGAAAACCGTCTTGCCAGTTTTCCATTAAACAAATTACAACCTCGATATCCCTGGCAAACAGTTAGACCCCGATCTATCAACGCATATACTGAAGACCGATTTGCATAAACGTATTGACTTGAGTGCCGCCATATAACCCATCTTCCGCCAGCTATATCAGCTATTACCTATTACCCATTCCTGATTTTGGACAACAGTATGAAATTCCCAATTAGCATCAGTTTGCGGATAATCTAAACGATAATGTCCACCCCGGCTTTCGGTTCTAAAAACAGCACTTTTGAGAATTAATTCGGCCACATCTAATAAATTACGAGTTTCTGCCCAAAGCCGCAATTCTTTTTCAATTTTC
>LJOT01000318.1 GCA_001672075.1 Anabaena sp. CRKS33 | reverse complement strand
ATTTTCTAGTAATTTATAGGTTTCTTCCAGCCAAAGGAAATAATCTTGTTCGTAAAGAGCATTAATGGTGTTCATGAAAGCACCTAAGTATTGTTTACTATCTTTAACTCTATTATAGTATTATAGCTGTGATAGCGAAGCGCTCTATCGCTCCAAATCGTTTTTTCAATAGTCGAGAAACCAGAGCGATCACTTTTTAAGCTGTACTGCATTTAATGGCGTGAATGATATTTTCATAAACAGATATCATTCTTGAAGCAATATGATCCCATGTATAATTTTCCAGGATAAACTGGCGGGCGCAATCGCCCATTTGTTTAGATTCTTGAGGATGATCTAAAAAATTTAGAATTGTGGTAGCAATATCATTAATATTAAGTTCTGTAACATATCCCAGATGTTGTTGCTGGACTATATCACTGAGTGCTACACCAGGGGTAATTATAACTGGAGTACCCGCAGCTAGGGATTCTAGAACTGATATACCAAAGTTTTCGGAATGGGAAGTTAGGGCAAATATATCTGCTCCTTGTATTAATAAATCCTTGATTTCACCCTTGACAAATCCGGCAAATTGTGTTTTTTGTTCAATTCCATGAGTTTTCACTAAAGTTTTTACCTCATTTTCATAATCTGGATCGCCGCTACCTGCGATAATGAATGTGAAGCGGTAATCAGATAACTTACCTAATGCTGGAATTAGGTAATTTAAACCTTTTTTAGGATGTAAGCGAGATAAAAATAAGATAATTGGTTCATCTATGGGTAGATTAAAATGTTGTCGTAGACGTTGATAAGCATGAGGAATTGTATCGGGAATCGCAAGTCCGTGGGGGATGATAAAATTTGGGGAGGTTAAATTTAATAGGGCAGCTTCTTGTTGTTCGGCAATAGAGGTAAAATGAATTGATTGACTGTGATTAAGATTAGCTTTTTCGATAATTTTCAGATATATTTGCTTTTTTCTAGCACTTTGCTGTAATGACCATGTACATAATTGTCCTAGAGGACGAACAATATAGGGAATTTTTTGACAGCGGGCGATCGCCATTGCTATTGTAGAACTATAGGAGAAAATAGCATGAATATGTAACAAGTCATAATTACGGATATTTTGCCATAACCATATTGTTAATTCTCTGGAGAAAGCAAATTCTCTCACAGCGTGAATAGAAGGAGAAAACCGGGGAAAAAACTGGACAGGAACTTGTTGATAATTTATAAATTTTCCTAAAGGTAGGTCTAATATATCTTCACCATTATCATTAGTGGTGACAATTTCTGCGTCAATCTTATTTTTTGTTAAAGCTTTGACCATTTGTAAAATAGCCTGACTCGGACCGCCGCGAACAGTCGCAACCGAGGGAATTATATGGAGAACTTTCATGAGTTAATCTGCTCCCACCAATGGTTTAATATTGCTAAACTCCAACGACGATACCAAGGTTTAAGGGGTATATTTAGTGGAATATTTAGGTTTTGATGGACATGATGAAAATAATCACCAAATTCACTATTCATCCAATTTTCAAAGGGAAAAGAAAAGCCTTTTTTCGGTCTATTTATTACCCAATCAGGTATTTCTGTAATTGCTTGTGTTAACAGTTTTTTCCCCTGTGCTAAACGAATATTACTAGGAATTGGTGCAACAGTTTCTAATAAAGTTTTATCCACAAAGGGAACACGCAATTCTAAACCCCAATTCATGCTCATGATATCACTATCTCGCAGTAATTGATTACGCATATAACGACTTAGTTCTAAAAAGCTAACTTCATCTTCTGGAGTAGAACCCCACCCTAACCCTCCCCTTAGCAAGGGGAGGGAACTAGATTCCGATTCCGGTTTCCCCCCTTGATCAGGGGGGACTAAGGGGGGGAATATGGGGATGCTTTCCGGTTTCCCTTCCTGGAAAGGAACTAAGGGGACGGAACTAGACTCCGATTCCGGTTTCCCCCCTTGATCAGGGGGGACTAAGGGGGGTAATATGGGGATGCTTATTGATAATTGATTAATAATTAGACAAGCTTCTTGATGAGAAAAAATACTGCGAAAAGTATTATAAGCAGCAGCAAAAGTAGGGGGTTGTTTTAAAAAGTCACCCAATCGTTTTATTTTTGGTGAAGTTCCCCAACGTTCTAATCCTAGACCCAAACCTGTACGCAAGAAAGGTAATCTATTTAGTTTTTTACCCCATTCAACCATTTGGGGAACTTTTTGAAAAGACTGATATCCACCAAATATTTCATCTCCTCCTAAACCTGATAATACTACTTTCATGCCATTGTCATGGGCAACTTTAGAGACACAAAATGTATTAAAGCCATCAATACTTGGTTGATCAATTGCTGCGAGGAAATCGGGTAATATGCTCTTAGCAAAGGATGATGTAACTTGATATTCTGTGTGTTTTGCACCAAAATGATTAGCGATTTTTTGAGCTAATTCTCCTTCATTAAATTCTGATTCAGCAAAAGCTATGGAGTAGGTAGATAATTGAGATTTTTGAGTTTGAGTTGCTAAAGCGAGAATGGTTGTAGAGTCTATACCTCCGCTGAGGAAAATTCCCACGGGTACATCACTGATAAAATGATGTTGAATGGAATCTAATAAAGCTTTACGGACTATTTCTCGCGCTTCTGGAGGAGAAATTGCTTCAGGAGTAAAATTTATTTGCCAATATTGTTTTTTAGTAATATTTCCATTCTGCCAATATAGCCAATTACCAGCGGGTAAACAATGAATGTCAGCGATTAGGGTGTATGGTTCGGGAACTGAACCGGTTGTTAAATAACCGTATAAACCTTCCACACTCATATTAATTGCAGGTAAACCAGATGCTAAAACTGCTCTGAGTTCGGAAGCAAATACTAAAGTTGTACCTAATTGGTAATAATAAAGTGGTTTAATTCCTAAAGGGTCACGAGCTAAAAAACAAGTTTTTTCTAAATCATCCCAAATGGCAAAGGCAAACATTCCTCGTAAATGTTGGACACAATTGAAACCAATTTTTTGATAGAGTTTGAGAATTACTTCTGTATCTGTTTGGGAATGAAATTTTTCACCCTGGGAAATGAGATTTTCTCGTAGTTCTTGAAAGTTATAAATTTCTCCGTTAAATGTAATATGATAGCGGTTGTCATTGCTGGACATGGGTTGATGTCCAGCAGGGCTAAGATCAAGGATAGAAAGTCGAGTATGAGCTAAAGCTGCTTGTTTGTCAGTTGAAACATAAATACCTGCATCATCTGGTCCACGGTGTTGCAATGCAGTTTGCATTTTTTTTATTTTTGCTTTTAACTGATTATCATAGTCATTAAATCCAATAATTCCGGCAATACCACACATATTAGTAATTAGCTTTGATTTAAATTAACAGGTATTTTAGATAGAGGATAAATTACCTATATACTAATAGTCAGGGAACTTATTTCCCAACTTTCTTGATTTAAATTTCTTTAAATGTCATCTAAATTCACTCCCAAAGCCCGCAATTTTTCAGCTAATTTATCTGCTCGTTGTTTCTCCTGTTCTGCTCTTTCAGCAAAAGTAGGAATCCAATCACCATCTTGATTGTACCAACGTAGCCACAAACCTTCTGTATCTTGATATTTTCCTGACCAAACTCCTACTCCTAATTCCAATTCAGGAAACCAGAATTTTGGTTCTACAAGTTCTACCGCTTGATATCTTGTACCAACCAATTGAAATACTCGTAATTTATTTTCATATCTGTCAAAAATAACATAATATGGCGATCGCAAATACTGTTCATAAGCTTGCCATTTTGTGGGGGGTTTATTCGCACTTCTTAATGTTTGTCCTAAGTCTTCTGCTTCCGTACCTGGTGATAGTAATTCTACTATTAAAAATGGAGCTACTACTTCCTGCCAAACTACATAACTCCAGCGCATATCCTCCTGTTTTTCAGCAGTAGCTACACCTAATACTAAAAACCAATCAGGTCTTTTATACCATGAATAATGACGACCATCATAATATAAGTTTAAATCCGTACCAATGAACATTTCCTCCTTGGGATAAATGGGAGATTGACAGGTTTCTCGTAATAATTGAGGTTGAAAGTCAT
>LJOT01000317.1 GCA_001672075.1 Anabaena sp. CRKS33 | reverse complement strand
CTAAGACAAAGTGGCTATGATTTAAGTACCGTCGGGCGGACGGAAACTAATAACGCTTGTGGAGAGATGACCCTCTGCTCAGACTTGGTAACAAGTTTGGGTAAGGTTGCTCATTGAAACAAGAATCCCCGTCCCTCTATAGGGCAGGGAGCGTCAAACTCCTCATTGTCTTTATATTTCATGATAACAAGTATTGATTTTCTTAATCACCTTAATCCTAGTCAACGTCAGGCTGTAGAACACTATTGCGGACCATTGTTAGTAGTTGCTGGTGCTGGTTCGGGTAAAACCCGTGCGTTGACCTACCGTATTGCTAACTTGATTTTACAACACCGTGTTAATCCTGAAAATATCCTCGCGGTGACATTTACTAATAAAGCTGCTAGGGAAATGAAGGAAAGAATTCAAAGGATATTTGCTGAACAAGTAGCGATAACAAAACATGGTAAAAAGTTTGATTTACTAACAGAATATGAACAAACTTTGATCAAATCACAGGTTTACCGCACTACTATTAAAGATATGTGGTGTGGAACTTTTCATAGTTTGTTTTCTCGTATTCTCCGTTATGATATTGAGAAATATCAAGATGAAAAAGGGAGAAAATGGGAGAAAAACTTTTCTATTTTTGATGAATCTGATGTACAAAGTGTGATTAAAGAAATTGTAACTAAAGATCTAAATTTAGATAGTAAGAAGTTTGAACCTAAGTCTGTGCGTTACGCTATTAGTAATGCTAAAAATCAGGGATTTTCCCCTAGAGAATTTGAAAGTGAACAGCCAAATTATCGCGGGAGGGTAATTGCTGATGTTTATAATCGCTATCAAGATAAACTGGCTCAAAATAATGCTTTAGATTTTGATGATTTGATTTTAATTCCTACTAGATTATTTCAACAAAATGAGCAGGTTTTAGGTTATTGGTATCGCAAATTCTGTCATATTTTAGTTGATGAATATCAAGATACTAACCGGACTCAATATGATTTAATTCAGCTTTTAGTTACCAATGGGGAAAAACGTAAAAGTGAATGGAAATGGGAAAATCGTTCTGTATTTGTTGTCGGAGATGCTGACCAGTCAATTTATAGTTTTAGAATGGCAGATTTTACGATTTTACTAGAATTTCAGGAGAATTTTGGCGATGGTTTGGCAGATGATGATACCCGTTCTATGGTAAAATTAGAAGAAAATTATCGTTCTTGTGAAAACATTCTCCAAGCTGCTAATGAATTAATTGAAAATAACACCCAACGCATTGATAAAATTCTCAAGGCCACCAGACAACCGGGGGAAGCAATTTGTTTTCATAAAGCTGAGGAAGAAATGGCCGAAGCAGCTTTTGTTATTGACCAAATTCGCAGTTTAGAAAATCAAAACCCGGAATTAAATTGGGGCGCTTTTGCAATTTTATATAGAACCAATGCTCAATCTCGACCTTTTGAAGAACTATTAGTTAAGTATCAAATTCCTTATACGGTTGTGGGAGGAATGAAGTTTTATGACCGGAAAGAAATTAAAGATGCTGTTGCATATTTAAGAGCTATTAATAACCCAGCGGATACTGTTAGTTTATTGCGAGTTATTAATACACCTCGTAGGGGAATTGGTAAAGCTACTATGGACGCTTTAGTTAATGCTTCCCAGCAATTAGGAATAACATTATGGGAAATAATTAGTGATGAAACATCAGTTAATAGTTTAGCAGGACGTTCAGCAAAAGCTGTAAATAATTTTGCGGCCATGATTCAAAATCGTCAAGCACAAATCACGGTTATTCCCGGTTCAGAGATATTACAAGGGATTTTAGAAGATTCTGGTTATATTAAAGAATTGCAAGATCAAGGTACAGACGAAGCTGATAACAGAATTAGCAACGTTAATGAATTATATAACGCCATGTTGCAATTTCAAGAAGAAAATGAGGGTGAAGATATTTCCGTACAAGCATTTTTACAAAGTGCTGCGCTGAGTTCTGATTTAGATAATTTAAAAGAGGGACAAACAGCAGTTTCGCTAATGACCTTACACGCTTCTAAGGGTTTAGAATTTCCTGTAGTCTTTCTAGTTGGATTAGAACAGGGATTATTTCCGGGTTATCGTTCATTACAAGATCAATTGTTGTTAGAAGAAGAACGTAGATTGTGTTATGTAGGTATTACCCGCGCTCAAGAACGTCTATTCCTATCCCATGCTAGGGAACGTCGTTTATATGGTACTAGAGAACCGGCAATGCGATCGCAATTTTTAGACGAATTACCAGCAGAACTATTAACTACACAGAATAAAGTTACCCGTAGTTTCACAAAGACAACATCAGTAAATACTACTAAAAAAAGCACTTCTCAAGCTTGGCAAGTAGGCGACAAAGTATTACATAAAACTTTTGGTATTGGTAAAATTACTCACGTTTTTGGAGAAGGAAATAAAGTTTCCCTAGCTATTCAATTCGCTAGTTTAGGACAGAAAATTATAGACCCTAAAGTAGCACAGTTAGAGAAAGTCTAATAAGTAGGTTGGCGTTAAAAATTGTCGTTATGACAAGGGAACAGGGAACAGGGAACAGGGAACAGGGAAGAGGTTTTGGACAACTTTACTTTTCGTTACTTGTGTCGGGTTTTTTCCGTTCACTTACTTAGCAAAAGTTAGCTTCCACTCCAAGGAGAGGAAAAAGAAAAAAAATTACGAGTTTTGCAACTTTGTCTAGAAAAGATGGTATATTAAAAACCTAGATAAACCACTCCTCTTACCCCAAAAGATTGCTTATAGTTTTCCTCAGTGTCCTCTGTGGTTCGCTATTAAATAGATAATTTAACAGTATAAAAAGAATATACATCAATACTTATCTCAAATCATCACCAAAAAAATACCAGAAAATTATTGAACAGCAAGGCATCTATGTATCAAAAAAATCAGCAATTTAAAAAAATAACTAGGATACTGACGAAATTTCTGCGGGGTTTTTGCATAAAAAAAGCCACAAAACGAAGCTTAAACTGGTTGCTAAGAAATGTTTTCCGCACTCAGAAAAAACAGCAACTTACTAACGCGGGTTTTGTCTTACCAACAGTGATAATGGTATCGCTGGTAGTGGTATTACTGACCACAGCTATGATGTTACGTTCTTTTAACCGACTGGAGAATGCTAATAACGTCCGTGTCAATGAGTCCGTTATGAATATTGCTACCCCAGCAATTGATAGAGGTAAAGCAAAAATTAGTAAATTATTGCAGGATAAAACTCTGTCAAAAACTACACCAACAGACGATGATCTATATAATGCTCTTGTTAATAACATAGATAAATATACATTTGGTGATGAAACTAAACTAACACTATCTTTACAAGAACAACCATCACTACAAATACAAACAGCTTGGAGGTTTCCTGTAGATACTGACAGCAACGGGAAATTTGATAGCTATACCCTCTACGGTATTTATTTTAAAACTCCACCAGTGGAAAATGGTCAGTATAGCAGAGCCAGAAATGCTTTAGAAGCCAGAAATCCACCAGTAGTCAAAGGGAAATTAAATGCTAATTGTGGAAGTACCGATACCAGTTTAGTAGGTAATACTGGTTGGGTGAGACAAGATAATGAAATCAAGAAAGCCTTTTTTGTTTATACCGCTATAGCCAGAATTACTGCACCTCCCAACACTACTAACTATGAAGTATATAATCGTAATATCCCTGGTAGTCTGGGCCGGGCTGTAGAGTATCAACAAGACAGAGTACAAACACCAACAAATAATAATGCTGTTGTTTATGACGATGATCTAGAATTAAATTCCGATACAAATTTGAATGGTGGGGTTTTTACAAATAGTAATTTACTAGCTGCTGGAACTGTTAGTAATCTTAGATTATATCAAGTTAGCAGTAAAGCGTCTTGTTTCTATAAACCTAAAAATGCCAAAATTATTGTTGGTGGTAATTTAGCACTGGGTAAGTTTACTGACGCAAGTGATACGGGGGGAGCAACTGTTGATTTATACAACGGTAAAACCTCTAATGTTACTACTGGTTCTTTAACAAAATCAGTTACAAATAGTCCCAAAGATACAGCCTATAATAACCTAGCTTATGTAAGGCGGATTAATAAATTAATTGA
>LJOT01000316.1 GCA_001672075.1 Anabaena sp. CRKS33 | reverse complement strand
AACTACTACCCCAACTCAAACAAAGCCTAAAAGATGCCTTTATGGCAGATTTTTGTGTAGGTTATTTCAACCTACGGGGATGGAAATTAATCCAGGAAGAAATAGAACAATTTACCGGAGGAGAAAATAACTGTTGTCGCTTATTAATTGGAATGCAGAAATTACCTAAAGACGAACTTAACCAAGTTTTAGGTTTAGGAATATCTCCTAAACCCATATCTCAAAATGACACAATTAACCTGAAAAAACGCATAGTCCAGGAATTTAGTCAACAATTAATGATCGGAAAACCAAATAATGATGATGAATTGGGTTTAAAAAGACTGAAATCACAATTAAAATCTAAAAAAGTAATAGTTAGACTCTATTTACGTAATCCTCTTCATGCTAAACTTTATTTAATGCCTCAAAGCCATCATAATTTAAAAGCGATCGGTTTTTTAGGCAGTAGTAATTTAACTTTCTCTGGTTTATCAACCCAAGGAGAATTAAATGTTGATATCTTAGATCATGATGCAACCAATAAATTACAAAGCTGGTTTAATGAACGTTGGGAAGATAGATTTTGTATAGATATTTCTGATGAATTAATAGAAATTATAGATGAAAGTTGGGCAACGGAAAAGTTAATTTCTCCCTATTATGTTTATCTGAAAATGGCTTATCATCTTTCTCAAGAAGCGCGAGATGGTTTAAATCAATATACTATACCTTATGATTTTCAATTATTTCCCTTTCAAGCAGCAGCGGTACAAATTGCTGCCCATTATGTTAACCGTCGTGGTGGTGTTTTGATTGGTGATGTGGTAGGATTAGGAAAAACCTTAGTCGGAACTGCCATAGCGAAAATTATTGAAGAGGAACTTGGAATTAGTACCTTGATTATTTGTCCAAAAAATCTCGTTTCTATGTGGGAAAATTATAAGGATGAATATGGGTTAACAGCTAAAGTAATTTCTATTAGTCAAGTTGGTAAAATATTACCGACAATTCCCGCACGTTTTCGTTTAATATTAATAGATGAAAGTCATAATTTAAGAAATAGAGAAGGACAACGTTACGCAGCTATTAAAGAATATATAGAAAAAAACGGAAGTCGTTGTATTTTACTTTCCGCAACTCCCTATAATAAAAGCTATTTTGACTTATCTGCACAGTTACGGTTATTCGTTCCCGAAGATAAAGATTTGGGTATTAAACCAGAAAATTTAATCGCAGAATTAGGTGAAAAAAGAGACTTTCAACGTAAATATCCCCAAACTAATATTAGCACTTTAGCAGCATTTGAAAAAAGCGAATATTTTGAAGATTGGCAATTATTAATGAATCGCTATATGATTAGAAGAACCCGCAGTTTCATTAAAAATAATTATGCTGATACAGACCCTATAAATGAACGTAAATATTTACAATTTCCTGATGGTACTCGTTCCTATTTTCCTACCCGTATCCCGAAAACTGCCGCTTTTACTATTAATAATGATGATAATTATGGCAAATTATACTCTAGTGAGGTGGTAGAAATTATTAATTCTCTATCATTACCCCGTTATGGTTTAGGAAATTACACCTTAGATAAATATAAACAACCTCCCACAGCAACACAACAACAGATTTTAAATAGTTTATCCCGTGGAGGAAGACGGTTAATGGGTTTTTGTCGCACGAATTTATTTAAAAGATTAGAAAGTAGTGGCAATGCTTTTTTAGCATCATTAGAACGTCATATTTTACGGAATTATGTATATCTTCATGCTTTAGAAAATAAATTAGATATTCCTATTGGTACACAGGATGCAGAATTTTTAGATACTACCAATAATGATGAAGATGCTGATAATATTAATTCTACCAATTTAGATTTTGAAATAGCTGATGATGATCATGAAGAAAATGATGATCATAATGATGAGGTAAATTTTGCCAGTTTAACGAGTAAAGAAGCAGAATATAAACGTCAAGCGAAAGCTATTTATGAACTCTATCAAAATCAATACCAAAAACGGTTTAAATGGTTAGATTCTCGACTGTTCAAATCTGAATTAAAAAAACATCTCCGCGAAGATGCTTTATCCTTATTGAAGTTATTACATAATTGTGGAGAATGGAATTATCAACAAGATCAAAAATTACAAACTTTGCAGAAATTAATCACAGAAACTCATCCCAATGAGAAAATATTGATATTTACCCAATTTGCAGATACAGCGCGTTATTTACAGGAGTGTTTAGAAAACACGAATATCACCCAAACCGCATTAGTTACAGGAAAAATAAATGATCCGACCGCATTAGCTTATCGGTTTAGTCCCCAAAGTAATAAACAAAATATTCCCCCAGAACAACAAATTAGAATTTTAATTGCTACTGATGTATTAAGTGAAGGTCAAAATTTACAAGATTGTCGGATAATTATTAATTATGACCTACCTTGGGCAATTATTCGCTTAATTCAAAGAATTGGTAGAGTAGATAGAATTGGTCAAAAAGCCTCAGAAATTCTCTGTTATTCCTTTTTACCTGCGGAGGGAGTAGAAGAATTAATTAATTTACGAGGGAGATTAAGTGAAAGATTACAACAAAATGCGAATGTAGTGGGAACAGATGAAGCATTTTTTGAAGATAGTCTTTCTGATCAGGAAATACTTGATCTTTATCATGAAAAATCAGGTATTTTAGATGAAGAAGATGATGGAGAAGTTGATTTAACTTCCGAAGCTTTTCAAATTTGGAAAAATGCTATAGATGCTGATCCTAGTTTAGAACAAATTATCAAACGTCTTCCTAATGTGATTTATTCTACCCGCGAATATGAAGGTACAAACTTAGATCCCCAAGGGGTATTAATGTATTTGCGAACTGCTGAAGGTACGGATGCTTTAGCGTGGATAAATAGGGAAGGTAAAAGCGTTACTCAATCGCAAATGAGAATATTAAGAGTTGCTAGATGTAACCGGGATACACCCCCAATAAAAAGACATCCCCAACACCATGAAATTGTCTCCCAAGGGGCTGATTTAATCTTAGAACAGCAAAAATCAACGGGAGGACAATTGGGAAGTCCTAAAAGTGCAAGATATCGCACCTATTATAAATTAGATGCTTATATTAAAAGAACAGAAACACCGTTATTTGCATTAGGAGAAGATTGGCAAAATTTAAAAAAAGCTGTTGAGGAAATCTATCTTTATCCCTTAAAAGAAACCACAGTGATTAAAATTAATCGTCAGTTGAAAAGTGGAATTACAGATGAACAATTAGCAAATATGATTATATCTTTAAGAGATAATAATTCTTTGTGTATTATTCATCCTGAAGATATACCGCAGGAAGCGCGGATTATTTGTTCATTAGGGTTATTTTCATTACCTTAATCTCGTCCCCAGTTTCCGGCTGAGAGTGGTATTTAGAGACTGTAATTCGCGTACAGAGTCTAAAAATCAGGGATTTAACTGGTTAATAACCGCAATATCGAATAACTGTAACCAATTTTCAGAATTTTATCCATAATCACCACAATTCCGATAGAGTTGTGATATTTTACTTATTATAGGTGTGATACCATCACATCTGACACTTAAATAAAAATGAATTGCAGTTAAACCCCTATAAATCCATCAATGTACAGTAGTAATCTGAGTAGTCATCTGAATACAGATTGGAATAGCCAAAACTATGCTCTTCTGGAGCTTTCTGCAAAGGTAGAATACGCACTCCTAGCACTGTTAGAACTAACCAAGCATTATGATCAAAAAGTTCCTCTGACCATAAACGAAATAGCAGCCAAACAACCCATACCAGAACGCTATCTGGAACAAATTCTCGCTCAATTGCGACGTGCGGGTATGGTACAGAGTCAACGCGGCTCTAAAGGGGGTTTTGTGTTAATGAATGACCCGTGGCAAATTACTGTACTGGAAATTGTCACTTTGGTGGAGGGGGAACGAAAGGAAAAAGAAAGCATTGAGACTCGCACCCTAGAGAAAGCTTTGATTTTAGAAGTCTGGGCAAAAGCTAATATTGCCTCAATAGAGGTTTTACGTGGCTATACACTCCAGGATTTGTACCATGAAACAGAGACTCGCACCCAAAATAGTCCCATGTATTACATTTAGCAAGA
>LJOT01000601.1 GCA_001672075.1 Anabaena sp. CRKS33 | reverse complement strand
TCAGAATCTGTAGTTCCTGGGTTTATATCCGCCCTAGAAATGAAAGTTCATGATCAATGTTTTGGTGAAAGATTTTCTCAGGACTATGCAGCAGGGAAAATGCAAATAGTAAATGATATTGACAATGCCGGACTCGCAGATTGTCATCATGCTATTTTAGCACGATTTCAGGTGAAAGCAAATTTAGTTGTCCCATTAATTGAGGGAAAAACTTTATGGGGTTTGTTGTGTATTCATCAATGTTCCCAAACTCGTCACTGGGAAGATTTTGAAATTGAACTTGTCCAACAAATAGCGAACCAATTAGCGATCGCCATTCAACAATCTATGCTATATGAACAAGTACAGTCAGAATTAATAATTAGAAAGCAAGCAGAAGCTGAAATTTACCTGCAACTACAACGACAAAAAGCCATTCAAGAGATCACTGAAGAAATTCGCTCTAGCCTCAATTTAAATCATATTTTAACTACTATTACTGCTAAAGTGCAAGAATTAACCCAGGCTGATCGGGTGATTGTCTTCCGTCTGTTTCCTGATGGTAAAAGTCAAATTGTGGAAGAATCTGTTGCTAACGGTTATATGAATTTTAAAGATAGTTATTGGGAAGATGAAAAATGGTCACAAGATATTTTAGAATGCTATTGGCAAGGAAAACCGCGCATTGTTCTCGACGTAATGGATGATATTTGGACAGATTGCTTGAGGGCATATTCTCTAGAAGGAAAGATAAAATCTAAAATTGTTGCTCCCATTTTGCAAGATTTGGTAGAAAATGAAAGCGGGCGCTGGGTAAATCATCCTCATAATAAACTTTGGGGCGTGCTGGTTGTTCATGCTTGTAGTCACAAACGTATTTGGGAAGAATCTGAAGCCGAATTATTGCAACAAATAGCGAATCAATTAGCAATAGCTATTCAACAAGCGGATTTATTTGAGAAATTACAAAAATCTCTGGCACAAGAAAAAGAAATCAGCGCCATGCGATCGCGTTTTATTTCTATGGTTTCCCATGAGTTTCGCACACCATTAGCTATTATTTCCTCGTCTACAGGGATTTTACAAACTTTTGGCGATCGTCTCAACGCTGAAAAAAAACAGGGACA
>LJOT01000315.1 GCA_001672075.1 Anabaena sp. CRKS33 | reverse complement strand
TCCATAAAATCGGTAATTCTGATTCAGCAATATTTCTGCTTTCGCGTTTTGCTTTCCTAACTACATCACCATGAACGGCATATAATTTAAGTAAACAACGATGACTAAGATTTTAAGGTATCCGTAACTTGAGGATTACCATTAATAATGTAGCTACAGTGATTAGTATCGAGCAAATAAGACATAGTAACAGAAATTAAAACTGCGTTTGGGAACGGGTTTCTTCAACTAAACGCAGACAATCTTCAAGATCATCACCATGCCAAGTTCCAGCATGATGTAGTAAATCACCTGCTTTTTTACCTCGCTTGATAGGGGAAATGCGACGTAAGGGGCGTTGATTTACGGTGCTTTTTTCCTGGATAGAGTCGAGAAAATCACTAACTAAGGAAAGCTGTTCTGGTGGTAGTTGGGATATCTGTTGTTCAATCTTTTGATGTAGTTCTAAATAAGTCATCTGTACCTCGTTTTCATAGGAAGAATGGGGATAATTCTATTTTATCTCTTTATTTTACAGCGATTCCTACGGAGCGCTTCGCTATCGCTCTCCCAAAATTACACTACAAGCGATACCTTCGGTGCGCTTCGCTATCGCACTCCTCAAAATCATCCTATAAGCGATCGCACCCCTCCAAAATCTCACTATCTCAACAATATAGTATTTTAAGTTACTTTTCTTCTGTCTCTAAATAGCTATCAATTACAGTCATAATATTTACACCTGTTAATTTAATATAATCATCCATATATTTTGGTAGTGGTGTAAATGTTTCTTCCTTTGAAGAATAAGCAGGAAGCCAAAATTCGCTTTTTATATCTAATTCTTTTAATGGGTGGTTAGTTTTTTCAAGATGTTTTTGCAGTAGATATTCATAAACAAATTGTTTTCTAACGCTTCTGTTTTTGATTTCTTCTATATTGTCTGAAGTTCTATAATATTTAGAAGTAAAGTATTTTATGTCAATAATATTAAATTGTCTCCAAATAAATTGAATGAATTTTTGAAATAACTTTTCTATGTTTTCCTTTCCACCAGAATCTCGTAATAATGAAGTTGTAAAAATTTCATAAGGTTCAAGATATTTTTTATAAAAATCTTTAAAGTCTAAAAATCTATTATTTATAGCCACCACAAAAATATGATTTAAGTTACACATCATTTGTATTTCTTTATGAATTAATTCGTTAGGTATTTTCCAGTAATCAGTCTCCCAATAAGAATAAAATTTATTTGGTAGTGACGTAATTGTTATATAACTATTATTAGTTGGAAATATTTTTTTTAATTCATTAAAAGTGTGATATCCTCCGGGTTGCTGTAAATAGGCAATTTTTATACTTGTTTCATGATACGACGCGTAAGCTTGATACGAAAATTGAGTATAATAATAAATATTTTGATTTTTTACTTTATCCCAATGTCCTCTTTCTGCAAGTTGATATGATATCAGAATTTTATTCTGTTTCATCAAGCTTGAAAGAATAACTGCATCAGGAAATATATCAGTACCATTAACTCTAAATATTCCTGAAATATCAATAATTTTATTACAATTATTCCATTCATTTAAAATTTTATCAGATATAAATTGTTTATCCAGATAAAGAATAAAAGCAGGATCTACCGTTTTAACTAAATAGCTTAAACACATTGACTCCCAGATAGTATTAAAATTACTAAATCCCCAAACTTTACCTTGAATAGAATTGTCTAATTCTCCAAACAAAAATTTATAAATAGCTTCGTAAAAATCCCAATAATCACTATCTTTAATCGGAGTATAATGATCAATTAATTCCAAAGTATCTTTTAATTCATTAATAACTTGCAGATAATATTTTTCATTAAATAAACTATATTCATAACCTAAATATTTTTCTTTAAACCTTTCTGCTAAAGAGTTTATTTCAGGATTAACTTCTTGTTTTAATTGTTCCTTGATTTCAGTCAAAATATAACAATACATAGCAACTATATCAGTTGCATCAAAATGTATTTCTTTGCGGGGTAAAGTCATAGCATCAATATAAATTGCATTGTTATTTAGAAAAACAGCTTTGTTTAAATAACGGTGTAATTTACTGTAGTCTATTCTTTCTGATTTTCCTAACCTGCTAACAAGTGCGAGTATTTTTAATTCGTCATAAGCATCTAATATGCTTCCCAGTGCATCAATTTTAGAATAAAAAATGTTTTTGCTATCGTTATCAGATGTAATTTCTGAACCAGTATCATCTTCAACAACTCCATCACGATCATCCGCTTTGGTAACAACTCCTGTTTGAAAATGTCCTTTATCAATACAGATTTGTTTAAAGACGTTTAGCACTCGATAAAGACGGAAGAATAAATCACGTTTTGCATCAAAAGTGTTAATATCATCTTCAGAAAATCCTTTAGGGATATGAAAGATAAGTTTTGAACCTTCTTTTTGTATTCCTACAAAAGAATAGTTGGTATTAACTTCGATTTCTAATTCTCCGAAATTTATCATATTTATCAATGCCATCTTGATTTATAGAAGATAATTAGAAATTATTCAGTGTCTGTATTTTAGTTTTCTTAAGTTCTTCTGAATTTATTTTCTTGATGAATTCACTAGATAAATTAGCGAACTCACCATAAGTAATCAACTTTTGATCTAGTAATTCTTCTAAGGGTCGTTTATCTTTTGCAAAAACACTATCCCAGAGATAAAACATCAGTTTATTTGCAATTACTGACTCTTCAATTACACCTTTTTCATTGGCTTTCAAAAACCACCAGCCAATTTGTTTATCTTCTATTCTTCTGATACCATTTTTAGATTTTATAAATTCATTTAGTTTGATTACTAAATCATACCAATAATATTTGTTCTCACCAATAACTACTAATACATTTTTTATTTCCTCTGGTGTTTTCCTCTTACTATTTGGAACATCTACATATTCCCAATCCCAACGGCGTTTAAATGCACTATCAAGATAATAGATAGATTCATCTGATGTGTTGATCGTAGCAATGATAGACAGATTACTTGGAATAGTAATACTGGCATTTTTGAGATTTTCTAAAACTCTTAACCCATCTTTATTATTTGTCTGTTTGAGTTCTTTTTCTGTCAAGTCGCAAAATATATCAAAATTAGTTCCGTTAATTTGTATATTTTGATTAGTAATTACAGTTTGATACCCCATTGATCTCAGAAGACCAACAATTTCAAGTTCTGATAAATTAACTTCATAAGTTGACCAATAATCTTCTTCTCTATCTAATAACTGAAAAATTGATCCAAATATAGCAGCAGCATTACCTCTATTTAATTCATCTATAACTAAAAGAACATTTTTATTAGTACCATCAATTATTTTTTTGTATGCTAAACCTAAAGCACGTAAAAAATGACCTTCATAAAATTTATATATTACTGAACTACTTCCATCAGTTTGTGGTAACAGCTTTCCGACAAAATCCGAATAAGTATATTCTGGATGAAAAACTGTTTTAATGGTATTTTTTAAAGATTTACTTTGTTCATTCCATTCTATATCTAGTTCTTGTTGTGCAATTTCACGAACTTTATAGCTTTTTCCTGTTCCTGGACTTCCAAAAAGAATCTTCTGAATTGGTGGCATTTGCTAACCTCGAATATTTCACTAATTAATTTATATCATAAAATTAGCCTACGCAGGTAGGCTTTGTCTGTATAGCCCCAGATTTCTAATCTGAGGACTATATAAAAAAACACATTAAATAATATATCCTAAACTGCCTCATTACTCAATCTTTGCAACAACTCCTCACGGGATAAATTACCCAAAGAAAGAAGTAACTGAGTGCGTTCAGAAATAGGAAATTTAGCAATCTTTTCCACCAAACCAGATAACTCAGCATCCAAACTACCAAAACGCCCTTCCAGAAGAGAAGTTATTAAAGAAAATCGTTCTTCCTCTTTTCCTTCTTCCTTTCCTTCTTGCTTCCAGTCTTCTATTTGTTGTAAATAAGCCGGTGATAAGTTCATAATTACTTCCTCTTCTTCCCTACTTAAATTATCTCTCAATTCTAAATTCTTGCGCCAGTCCGCTAAAATTTCTAACAAATTTTCTCGAAAAGGGTTATTTTCAGGTAACTCAGTTAAC
>LJOT01000600.1 GCA_001672075.1 Anabaena sp. CRKS33 | reverse complement strand
CCCCAAAGCCTCATAAATTGGTTGTTTATTTTTTGATAAGAAATACTTATAATCTTGTGTAACGCTTATGGGTTATAGTCTAGAGAAGAGAAAAGAGTACCCGCATGGCCCAAGCGCACAAAGCGGGCAGAGCGCAAAGCGGGCAGGTGTCCCGGTAGTGCATTTGTACTAAAAGTGTAACTGTTGTAACTGAGCCATTCATTATTTTTTCTCCAACCAACGCGATCACCTAGCTTTACATAAGTATTCCAGTCGTATTCTCCATCTAACTTGCCTCCCAAGTCCAGCCAAATTTGCTTTTGTACAGAAAAGCCAAATTTACCATTGCTATATTTTACCCATAATTGATCCATTTTTCGCAATTCCTGTCTGGGAAAATTTTTCACATCTTCAACTCTTAACCATCCTTCCTGTTCTCGTTTAGTTAACTTTTTCATCAAGTTCCACGTTTCTAAATCTGCATCTCGCCATTTTCCTGCTTTTAATAATGCTTCTAATTTCTGAAAGCTGACAGTTGTAGGTTCATTTGTAGGACTAGGATTATTACCAGGGGTATTAGCTTGAGTATTATTTTGAGTATTATTTTGAATATTACTAATTAAATTGGGGAATTTTTCCGTCGGTATTCCCTGAACTCCTACAATTTCAGTTCTTTGAACACCTTGAATTATAATAGATTGGGTTTCTGCCTTGCCGTGAATAGCAATTAGAAGACCTTCTTCATTTAATACTGGACCCCCACTCATCCCCGGTAAAGCTTGTCCATTATAGGATAATTCATACCCTTCTTGATTTTGACTCCTGCCTGTTATATCGGCTGGTATAAAACGATAGTTACGCGGTTGGTTTGCGGGAAAGCCTGCATAATATACTCTTGCACCTTCTTTGATTGTCTGAGAATCAGCAATTTTAGCAAGGGGATAATTTTTAGAACTGGTAAATTTAACTAAGGCTAAATCCAATTTTCCCAGAGTTTGAGCTTTGTTTTCCATCTCGTATTTTTGCCCATCATGGGTGATAATCTCATAAAGACCATATCCCGCTTTGTTAACCACATGATTGGCTGTTAGCACAGTGTAGGTATTACCATTTTTGTCAATAATTACT
>LJOT01000314.1 GCA_001672075.1 Anabaena sp. CRKS33 | reverse complement strand
TATCAATAGGGAACAGGGAAACTTTACTTTTCGTTACTTATGTCGGTTTTTTTCTGTTCACTTACTTAGCCCAAATTCTAGTTTAGATGTTACGCAAAATGTGTATCAATATTGAGATATACCTAAATGCGTTGTCTTACAGGACTTACGCAACTAGAATAAGTACAAAAAAAGTCCACTGGTGTGGACTAATAAAAAATTAAATATTTTCAGTTTTGTTTGTGGAAATGCGGTTTCTCACCGCCTTAATTGCTAATGATGATGGTGATGATGAGTAATAGCTGAATGTGAATTAACAGCCATTCCTGCTGTTGCCATTAACTCTGTAATATGTACATTAGCCCATTCAGCAGCCATAGCTAAAAACTGGGGATGATCATTCACACAAGCCATTTGTAAATAATCTACATCTGGATGTTGTTTTTCCAAATCATGAATAATGTGGTGAACATCTAACAAAGTTTCATGATTTTCCGTTGCAAAACCAATAGGCATAAATAGAATTACCTTTGCACCCAATTGAATCAAATTTTGAGCAGCTTGGGTAGCATTTGGTTGTGTCCATTCAATTAATGGAGTATCATGATTCAACCAACCCACAGAAATTAACGGATAATTGTTAATTAACTTGTTTCTAACTAACTCGTACATGGCTTGACTTTCATCAATTCCTGATGTAAAGCCTTTGGCTTTGTGGGGACAACCATGATTCATCAAGATAATACCAATTTGCGAAGGTAAATAACCTGTAGCCAAATCAGTATGAATTTTTTCTTCTACTAAATGCGCCATTAAATCAATATATTTTGGCTCATTATAGAAGGAAGGAATATATCTTTGAGCTTTGATCCAATGTTCATCACCATCGGTTAATTCTACCAGGGCATTATTCACTTGTTCAATGGCAATACCGCTGGTAAAAATGGAATCAACAACCAATAATGGATAAATCAGCAGTTTGCTAAAACCTTGATTTTTAATTTCGGCTAAAACTTGATTTGGTAAAAAAGGAGCGCAGAAGTTAAAGGCTTTGAAAACTTGAACACCATTACCCCATTTATGTTGTAATTCGTGTTCAATACCTGCTCTTTGTCTTTCAAAAATAGCATTGTGTGGGGAGATAAAATCGTGGTGTGTGTGTCCCCATTCATGACGATCAAATAATGCCAAAAGTTTGGCTAAAGGGGGATAAATCCAAGTAGGAACAGGAGCGAATTTAGCAGTCAGTAAATTTAAAGCTTGTTCGTTATAATTAGCAAAATCTTCGTAGCTCTCAACTTCGCCATAGCCCATAAGTAACACGGCTACACGGTCTTTAGTGGGTAGATGCTCGTGGCTATGGGTAGTGTGCAGTTTTTCTGGGGTTACAACCACAATGAGTTCCTCAAGATAACCAAAACAAGGAGAGAACCCTAGAAAGTCCCTAGATTATTTCTCTCACTTTGTAGCATGATATCCTATCCAGGGGGATAGGATAAATATCAACACAAAAATACACATCTGAACAATCAAACTGCTGATTTTGGTACTTCAAACTCCTAAAATTAGTTGTATGATATTTTGATGTGTTAAAGTCCAGTTATATTAGTAATACGCCCCGACTATACTGTAAGTTAGACTAGCAAGCACTAATGAGGTAATAACTACATAAATAAATTCTCCCTCTAACAAAAAAGTTAATAAAGAGATAATTACACGCAAGATGGGGACAGCAATTAGTATTAACAGTCCTAGTTGAATGATTCCCTGAGAACTACCCGCCAAAGCGGCATTGACTACACCTGTTGGTGAGTGAAATTGAGATTGTGTACCTATAAATACTTGATATTCAGCAATATCCGAACCATGATTAATTAAGTATAAAATACCACCAAATAATACTACAGAACTAGCAATTAAAACTCCGTACATTAGTAAATTGCTGAGTAAGTATTCTAACTTTTGTTCACTTGCTGATTTTATCAGTTTTTGACTGTTAACAATTTGATCATGATAATTTTGTACTGTGTGAGTCAGGTATTGTTCTGGTAAATGTTGAAGATCAGAATCTTCTCCCTCCGGTTTAAAAGCGAGGTTTCCAAATTCTGTTTCCATCTGTGTTGAGCAAGTCCACCGAAAACCAGAATTTAATTTATACATAATTACACACTCCCTAGTAGACTGTTATAGACCATTTTTAATGCCATTAATACCAACACAAAGCTGAAAATAATTCTCAAAATCTGGGTTTTAGCGCCCATTAAGATTCGCGCACCTAAAAAAGCACCTGGTAATACTCCTAACATGACGGGCATGGATAAACCCGGATCTATATATCCATGGGTTAAATAAACACCAGAAGAAGCTGCGGCTGTGACACCAATCATAAAATTGCTCGTGGTGGTAGAAACTTTAAAAGGGAGACCCATGGCCTGGTCCATAGCCAATACTTTAAATGCTCCCGAACCAATTCCCAATAAACCAGAAAGGATTCCTGCTACTAACATAATACTGAACCCAGCAGGTAAAGCATAGACCTGGTAGGGTATTACACGGTCATGACTGGGGTAAGTACCATTAAGTTGCAGATATTCTGCTAAAGGATCTGGTGCAATCATTTCTGTTTGTTCTGGTCTGGGTCGTTGAGACAGATATGCTGAATAAATTAGCACAATTGCTAAAATTAAGCAAAGTATTTTTACTGGAACGTGGACTGTCAGTAAAGCACCAATAAGTGCGCCAATAGTGGTGGCTACTTCCAGGAACATTCCTAAGCGTAAATTGGCATAGCCATTTTTAATGTATGTAGAAGCTGAACCTAAGGATGTGGCAATTACTGATACTAATGATGCACCAACCGCATAGCGAATATCAACACCAAAGACGGAAGTTAATAATGGAACTATGACAATTCCACCACCTAAACCCGTTAATGCACCTACTAAACCGGCGCTAAATGACCCCAGCCAAACTAGTAAAGAAAATGCTAGTATGCTCAATTTTAGGCCCTCTTTTTTCAATCTATTTTCCCAAGACTGGTATACCCATAAGACAGCCATACATTCCGTCTTTTTATGAGGCTACAAAATTTAGAATATCATATTTTTTCAATTGACTATTTATTTAGTATTTATTTAGTTTTATGAAGAATACAATCCCACATAACTGTAGTTTCTATGATCATCTCTACTATGCAATATGATCATAAAAATATGGATTAATTTATAGAGATTGACACTAGACTTTTGATAAGTTTAATGTTAAACTACAGTAAGTCAATCTAGTTTTAGTGTTTTATGCAAATTTGAAAAATCACACCAGGGATTTTCACTAAATAAAAAAGTGATCCTTCAATATTTTCACATCACAACTAAAACACACTATTAAACAGGAATATGGACTACTTATTATTACCCATTTTTAGCTTTTTTATTGGCATAATTGTTGGTATAACAGGAATAGGTGGCGCGTCTCTGATCACTCCTATGTTGATTTTTTTCTTTCACGTACCGCCGTCTATTGCTATCAGTTCTGATGTTGTAGCTGCTACTTTAATGAAAGTAGTAGGGAGTTGGAAACACTGGCAACAAAAAACCATTGATGTGGATTTAGTTAAATGGCTGGCAATGGGTAGCGTTTCTGGTTCATTGCTGGGTGTAGCAGTTTTATACCAACTAAGAAAGACTGGAGAACATCACATAGATAGCCTGTTGTTACGGTTGTTAGGAGTAATGATTGTTATAGTCACGCTGACAGCATTAATACAAATGTTTTTAGTGACTTTTTTTCCCAAAATCAATTTACCCGAACTGCCACAATTAAATGTAAACACCAATAAAGGACGTTTGATTACCGTAATTATTGGCGGAATTTTAGGTTTCTGTGTGGGTATGACCAGCGTTTCATCAGGTTCTATTTTTGCGCTGGTTTTGATGACATTTTTCCGGTTAGAAGCCCGTAAATTAGTGGGTACAGATATTACTCAAGCAGCAATTTTATTAATATTTACATCCTTGGGACATTTGACCTTGGGAACTGTTGATTTAAATTTAGTAATCCCAATTTGGATTGGTTCTGTTCCCGGAGTGATTATCGGTGCGAAACTTTGTGAGATTATCCCTCTGCGTCCGCTAAGATTTACTATTTATGG
>LJOT01000599.1 GCA_001672075.1 Anabaena sp. CRKS33 | reverse complement strand
AGCCACTGATTTAAAAAATAAAATCAAAGTTCCATTAACCTATTTATCCCCTAGTCGAGAAAGTATTTATGCTCAAATTAAATACGTGAAAAATTCTCTGTGTTTAGAGCAACAACAGCCGAATTGTCTAAAACCAACCACCCTAAATTTATCATCTGTGACAGCAGAATCTTTGCAAGCAGCCGAGAAGATGTTAAATCAAACTGATGAAGTTGCCAGTGAATTGGAAGACAAGGGTACACAATCTTCTATCATGGGATTATTGGGTCAATTAGCCGAAAGTCGTCAAGACTGGAATGGTGCTAATAATTACACCCAAAAAGCATTAGATTATTCTCGCCAAGCTCAAGCGCCAGAACTAACCTATCAATGGCAATGGCAAGAGGGAAGGATATTTAAGGCTCAAGGTAAAAATAAAGAGGCTCTTAACTCTTATCAAACATCATTAGCCACACTGAAATCTCTCCGCCGTGATCTTGTTGCCATTAACAGAGACAGTCAATTTAATTTCCGGGAGAATACTGAACCCGTTTATCTAGAATATGTAAATTTACTTTTGCAACCGCAAGAAGTACCACCAGAAGACCTGAAATTGGCTCGTGAAACCATTGATTCATTAAAATTAGCAGAGTTAGAAAACTTTTTGCGATCAGCCTGTGATGATAATTCTAGCAAGCCAGTGAGTATTGATGAGGTGATTGACAAACAAGATCCTAACGCCGCGCTGATTTATCCGCTGCTATTAGAAGACCGTTTTGAGGTGATTGTCAAATTACCCCAAAGGCCTTTAACTCGTTATACTTCCAAGATTGAGAAAAATAAACAAGATTTTGAGCGTGAGATTGCAGACGCAATACCTATTATTACCGCTAAAAGTGATGGAACTAGTGGGAAAAAATTACCTCGTATTGCTGAAAAACTATATGATTTGATTATTCGTCCTGGGGAAAAAGACTTACAGGAGAGTGGGGTGAAAACTTTAGTTTTTGTCCTGGATAGTTCTTTGCAAAATTTTCCCATGTCGGTGTTAAGCAAGGGTCAGGAAAACGGTCAGCCAAAATATCTAATCGAACAGTATAATATTGCTTTAGCTCCTAGTTTGCAACTGGT
>LJOT01000052.1 GCA_001672075.1 Anabaena sp. CRKS33 | reverse complement strand
AGATTGTGACTTTTTATGAAAATCCGGTAAAAGGAGAAAGATATGCAAAGGACATTGGGAGGCACTTGCCGCAAGAGAAAAAGAACCTCTGGATTTCGGGCAAGAATGCGGACACCAGACGGTAGAAATGTGATTAGCTCCAGAAGAAGAAAAGGAAGGCACCGGTTGAGCGTGTAAGGTAAATTCAGCAATAATAACCGCTGTGGCTTTACCTAAAGCATATCGTCTCAAATCCCGTCAGGATTTTCAGGCGGTTTTCCGGGAAGGAATTCGGCGACATAGTTCTCATTTTACACTCAGAGCCTTAAAACCTTCTTTGGATACTGCCCCTCCTGCCACGAAAATTGGTATTGCCATTAGTACAAAAGTGAGTAAACGCGCCGTTGTTCGCAACAAAATCAAAAGACAAATTACAGCAGCATTATATCAATTGTTGCCGAAACTAGTCCCAGGATGGCGGTTAGTATTAATTGTTAAACCAACAACAGCAGAATCTGAGTGCCAAACCCATAAATTTCTGCGAGAATTAGAGGAGTTATTGGCACAAACTGAGGTACTAAATGGGCATTCGTGAAGAAGTTTATTATGAGGGTGGTCCCCACATTGGGGATTTGATTCTTAACCTACTCATTGGGCTGACAGTGGTAGGTATTCCCCTGGCTGTGGGGGCAATAGTCAGGGCTATATGGTTACGGTTTCGCATTACAGACCGCAGGATTTGTGTAACTGGTGGTTGGATGGGACGCGATCGCTCTGATGTTATTTACTCAGAAATTGTTAAAGTTGTCAAAGTTCCCCGTGCCATCGGCCTATGGGGAGATATGGCAATTACCCTCAAGAATGGTACTCTAATCGAAATGCGGGCTATTCCTAACTTCCGGGAAGTATACGACTACGTTAACGAAAAAGTTGCAGCTAAAAATCCCCAATATAGCAGCGGTAAATAGGTCATTCGTGCTGAGTTTCACCCCTTTGTATACTTAGCACGACTTCTACAAAATGATTTTATCATGTACGGCTATCCCTAGCTTTCCCAGCGCGGAATAGTCGCAGCAATGCTTAACAAAAACCTCTACAATATAGAGCAAAAGCTTGGGAGAAAACCGCCTCCATTTAACTCTATTTAGAGGATAGGCTTAACCAAGCATCCCACTCCTGCGCGGGGTGGAAGTGTCAAAGTACCGCAGGTTCAATTCAGAATAATGGATTTTGGTATCGGGTTTCTCTCGAACAACGTGATGTTGCCCATCATAGACCTTTTCTATGGTGTTTTCCCTAGTTATGGCTTGGCAATAGTAGCCTTAACATTGATTATCCGCTTTGCACTCTATCCCCTGAGTGCCGGTTCCATTCGCAGTATGCGACGAATGCGAGTTGTGCAGCCTGTAATGCAAAAGCGTATGGCAGAAATTAAAGAACGCTATAAAGATGATCAGCAAAAGCAACAAGAGGAAATGCTCAAGGTCCAAAGTGAATTTGGTAATCCCTTAGCAGGATGTTTACCTCTCTTGTTGCAGATGCCAGTATTATTAGCATTGTTTGCCACTTTGCGAGGTTCACCTTTCTCTGGTGTTAACTACTCCGTTAACCTGCAAATCTTCCCTCAAGAACAAATTGAGCGCATTCAACCCCAAGCATTTGCTACTCCCCCACAAAATATCTACATTGCTGATGGTGAACATATTCCCATTTCTGCTATCTTACCGGGGGGTGATAAGTTAACAGTGGGAGAAAAAACTAAGATTCAGTATCAAACCGTAGAAGGTAAACCATTTGATTTACTCTTAAAGGAACATCCAGAATCTCAGTTAACACCTAGCTGGAAAGTTACCAAAGGCGCGGAAAGGGTGAAAATTGATGCCGAAGGCAATATAGAGGCTTTAGAACCCGGAGACGTGACCATTCAAGCCACAATTCCCGGACTAGCAGCAGACAAAGGATTTCTCTTTATTGATGCTTTAGGTAGAGTAGGCGCTATTGATCCCGATAATACAGTTCATTGGGATATTGTGGCCATGATTGTCTTCTTTGGTATCAGTCTTTATGTCAGCCAAATGCTCTCTGGACAAAATTCCAGCGGTGGTAATCCTCAACAAGATACAGTCAATAAAATTACTCCTGTGATCTTTTCTGGAATGTTCTTATTTTTTCCCCTACCGGCTGGGGTACTTATGTATATGGTAATTGGTAATGTTTTCCAAACTATCCAAACCTATATTCTTTCCCGTGAACCTTTACCAGAAGAAATCCAAAAAATCGTAGACTTACAGGCAAAAGAAGCACAAACCCAAACCATTGAAGTAAAAGCGTTGCCATTTGAACCCAAAAGTTCTAAGAAAAAGGCTAATGGTTGATTATGAGCGACATTTCTATGCAAAATAGTGAAGACTGGTTACAAAATTTGCTACTTCTCATGGGTTTATCTACTCAAGTACGGGCTAATTTAGAAACTAACCAAGCTTCTGAGCAAGATACACCTACAGGAGAAAACTACTGGTTAACAATAGATCAAACCAATTTAACATCAGAACAAATTCGGATTTTAATTGGTGCTGGTGGTTCGGTGCTAGATAGCATTCAGTATCTCGCAAATTCCATTCTTAATTTGAACCAACCAGAAGACAATCATACCGCTTACACCGTGGAATTAAATGGTTATCGTGTGAGACGAGAAGCCGAAATCCGCACTTTAGCAGAAAACGCTGCCGCAGAAGTCCGCTTTTCAGGACGAGAAGTAGAACTTCAATCTCTCAGCGCTGCTGAACGAAGACAAATTCACTCATTATTGCAGGATTGTCCTGATTTAGAAACCTTCAGTCGTGGTAAAGAACCTCACCGTCATTTAGTTGTTCGTCAAGCAGTTACACCATAATTAGGTAATAGGGAACAGGCAACAGGGAACAGGGAACAGACAAGAATATTACCCATTACCTATTACCCATTACCTATTACCCATACTCAATTTTCAGGGTATTTCACAAATCCTATGGACGCTATTTTTATTCCGCAGCTAAGTAAAGCCCCGGAGCGGACAGAGGAAATTCAAGTTCAAGAGTTTCTGCCTGGATTGGAAACATTAACACCCGTGCGGGGAATTATCCAAGTTAAACATCAGGGTAATTATTTAGAAGTTTCATCTCAGGCAGAAACAATTATTACTTGTATCTGCAACCGCTGTTTGCAGCAGTATAACCATCGTCTGGTTCTTGATACTCAGGAAGTCATTTGGTTAGATGAAAACGCTAATCAAACGGAAGATTTTCCTTTAGAAATGGAAGTCGCTGTAGAGGATTTACTGGAAACATTAGCACCTGATGGTCACTTTGATCCCGGTGAATGGCTATATCAGCAGATGTGTTTAGCATTACCTCAGCGTCAATTATGTAATCTTAATTGTCCGGGTATTTTGAATACTGCTGTGTCTGAAAAACCTACTGATAGCCGTTGGGCTTCATTAAATGCTTTGAAAAAACAACTTCCAGATAATTAGTAAATTTACTATTTGGTGCGTTATGACTTAATTCTTTATGGCTCGGTAAAAGCTGTTAATACTCTATTAATCTCCTCAAGGATTTTTTATCTTTGTGGAGTTTTTGACTACAGAGAAATGAACCACGAAGAAGCGAAGGACACGAAGGGAAGAGGGTTTTAGAGAGATTTTGCATAAGCCTTAATAAGGGCTTGACAATTTACTCTCATTTTGCAAGAATAAAGTAGGTGGCAAGCAGAAACAAAATCATAAACAAGAATAAACAAGAATAAACAAGAATAAACAAGAATAAACAAGAATAAACAAGGAATCAAGCTATGTACACCAATCACTATTATTTCAAATCCAAAGTATATTATGCACCTAATTTCAATTCGCACCCTCCGCGAAGATGCAGAAAAGTACCCTGATATCAAAAAACAAATTGAGGGTTGGTATATAACTATTAAACAAGCAGAATGGCAAAGTTTAAATGATGTTCAAAAAGTTTATCGAGATGCTGAAGCGGTTGGTAATTTTACTGTTTTCAATATCAAAGGTAATGATTATCGTTTAATTGTAGGGATTAATTATAAAACAAAAAAAGTTCACTACAAATACTTGCTAACTCACGCGGAATACAATAAAGATAAATGGAAAAATGACCCTTACTTTTGACGATAAAACTTATAGTCAATTACTGGCAGAAATCGCTCCTCAAGTAATTGAAACAGAGGCAGAGTATGAACGGCTTTTAAAAGTTGCAGAATTTCTAACTTTTAAAAAAAATCTTACTCCAGAGGAGCGAGTTTTAGATAAATTGCTTGTCAAACTAATTGAAGATTATGAGGAAGAAAATTATCCAATGGATGAATCTACACCTCAGGATATATTGCTACATATCATGGAATCTAGCGGCATTCGTCAAGCTGACTTAGTAGGTATTCTCGGTTCTAGCAGCGGTGTAGTTTCAGAGGTTGTCAACGGTAAACGTTCAATTAGTAAAGCACAAGCAAAAGCTTTGGGAGAATATTTTAAAGTTTCTCCTAGTTTATTTATTTAGAGTTGGATTTTCTTGATTTTTATTGATGTTTTTTTTGTCTGAATCAGGATTTCCAGGATTTAAGGATTTACAAGATTGTTATTAGTATCTTATTCAATAAGAGCAAGATATTGAGGTGGTTTTACCAGGAATAATAAAAGTATATTTGCCTAATTTTTCGGTAATAACTAACAAATTTACTAATTCTCTGTCAAAAACTTCCCCATAAATCCCTAAATCCCTAAATCCATAAAATCCCAACATCAAACAAAAAATAACATCCTGAAAATCCTTAAATCCTGTAAATGCTGATATGGCTACGCGACGCTACACCATCATACAAATTGATTAATTCTTTGCCAAACACTTTCCAATAAATTAGAATTATTCATATCAAAATATTCAAGATTAGGAGATTGTCTAAACCAAGTCCGTTGACGTTTGGCAAATTGTCTGGTATGTAAAATAATTAATTCTTTGGCTGCATCTAAAGAAATTTCACCAGCTAAATATTGTTTGATTTCTTGATATCCTAAAGTATTTAATAAGGGTAAATCAATACCATATTTTTGACAAAGATATTCAACTTCATCAACTAAACCATCTGTTATCATTTGTTCAATTCGTTTGCGAATCCTCACATCTAAATGTTCTGCATCAGCATCTAAACAAATTTGTAAAATTGAATAATCTGGTGGATTTTCTCCCTGCTGTTCAGAAATGGGAATACCAGTGGTATAATAAACCTCCAAAGCTCTTAAAGTCCTTACCAAATCGTTAGCGTGAATTTTTTGGGCAGCAATGGGGTCAACTTGTTGTAACATGGGATAGAGTCGGATTTGACCCAAAGATTCTAATTGCGATCGCAATTCCGGCTGGGGTGCAACTCTGGGAATTTTCATTCCTTGAACAATGGAACGAATATATAAACCTGTCCCACCCACTAACAACAGTGTTTCAACTCCCAAACTAGCAATTAAAGCTTGTGCTTGTTGTTGATAATCTGCTAATGTCATGAGTTGAGTTGGTTCACAGATATCTATTAAGTAATGAGAAACTAATTTTTTTTCAGCTAGATTTGGCTTGGCTGTCCCAATATCAAACTCACGATATACTTGACGAGAATCAGCACTCAGAATTACAGAATTTAATCTTTGTGCTAAACTCAAAGCTAAACTAGATTTACCCGTGGCCGTCGCCCCACAAATTACAATTAATTTAGTCATTAGTCATTAGTTAGGTGTTCTTTGTCACTGGTCAGTGGGAAGAAAAACGCAAAATAAGGAATTTTCTCCCCAATTCTCATCAGGGTTACAACCCTTATGTAAACTTCTCATAAAATTGCGCTACAGACGGCAGGAAGGCTTTTATGTTATAATGTTGGGGTGATTTGACTTTTTTCGCATTTTAGCAATTTTAACCCCAAGCATCAGGAGAATTTTCATGACGAGCAGTTACAGCGCCGATCAGATTCAGGTTCTGGAAGGTCTGGAAGCCGTCCGCAAACGACCAGGGATGTACATCGGTACTACGGGTCCGCGAGGACTTCACCATTTAGTTTACGAGGTAGTTGACAACTCTGTTGATGAAGCTTTGGCGGGTTACTGTACCCATGTTGAAGTGGATATCAATGCTGATGGTTCTGTGACGGTGACAGATGATGGTCGGGGTATTCCTACGGATATTCACCCAAAAACAGGGAAATCAGCTTTAGAAACTGTGTTAACTGTTCTCCACGCAGGTGGTAAGTTTGGTGGTGGTGGCTACAAAGTATCTGGCGGTTTACACGGTGTGGGAATCTCTGTGGTGAACGCTTTATCTGAGTTTGTAGAAGTCACGGTTTGGCGTGATCACAAGATACATACCCAACGATATGAACGCAGTTTTCCCGTTACTGAATTGGTAGCAAAGCCTTACAAAGAAGATAGAACGGGGACTTCTATTACTTTTAAGCCAGATACACAAATTTTTACTACTAGCATAGAATTTGATTACATTACTTTATCAGGACGCTTACGTGAGTTGGCGTATCTCAATGCAGGTGTAAAAATTACTTTTACAGATCATCGCTTAGAAATTATTAAAAGCGATACCCCTAAAATAGAAACTTACGAGTACA
The DNA here is from genome assembly GCA_001672075.1 of Anabaena sp. CRKS33. GTDB lineage: Bacteria > Cyanobacteriota > Cyanobacteriia > Cyanobacteriales > Nostocaceae > Dolichospermum. Next base: position 13,766 of record LJOT01000052.1, on the reverse strand, counting down.
GAGGTGGTATTAAGGAATATATCGCTTACATGAATCGTGATAAGCAGCCTCTCCATGAAGAAATTATCTATGTCCAAGGGGAACGCAACAATGTCCAAGTAGAAGTGTCTTTACAATGGTGTACTGATGCTTATACGGATAATGTCCTGGGTTTTGCTAATAATATTCGGACTATTGATGGTGGTACGCACTTAGAAGGTTTAAAGGCAGTTTTAACTCGGACATTAAATGCTACCGCTCGCAAACGCAATAAAATTAAAGAGAATGAATCTAATCTCAGTGGTGAACACGTCCGTGAAGGTCTAACTGCTGTTATTTCTGTGAAAGTCCCTGATCCTGAATTTGAAGGACAAACTAAAACTAAACTGGGAAATACAGAAGTTCGCGGTATTGTTGATTCTTTTGTCGGTGAAGTCCTCACGGAGTATCTCGATTTTCACCCCGCTATAGCTGATGCTATTCTCGATAAAGCTATCCAAGCGTTTAAAGCCGCTGAAGCTGCTCGACACGCACGGGAATTAGTTCGGCGGAAGTCAGTATTAGAATCTTCGCCTCTACCTGGTAAATTAGCAGATTGTAGCTCTCGTGATCCGGCTGAATCTGAAATATATATCGTAGAAGGTGATTCAGCGGGTGGAAGTGCGAAGCAAGGACGCGATCGCCGCACCCAAGCGATTTTGCCTCTGCGTGGTAAAATTCTGAACATTGAAAAAACCGACGATGCCAAAATCTATAAAAATAATGAAATTCAAGCTTTAATTACCGCACTGGGTTTAGGAGTTAAAGGTGAAGAATTTAACCCCTCACAATTACGATATCATCATGTAGTGTTAATGACTGATGCTGACGTAGATGGGGCGCATATCCGCACTCTTTTATTAACTTTCTTTTACCGCTATCAACGGGCTTTAATTGAACAAGGTTTCATTTACATTGCTTGCCCGCCACTGTACAAAGTAGAACGAGGCAAAAATTACCAATATTGTTATAGTGAACGGGAACTACAACAACATCTAGGTACTCTTCCCAGCAATGCTAACTATACCATTCAGAGGTTTAAAGGTTTGGGGGAAATGATGCCCGAACAACTGTGGACAACCACTATGAACCCAGAAACCCGCACTCTCAAACGAGTGGAAATTGAAGACGCAGCCGAAGCAGATCGAATTTTTACCATTTTAATGGGCGATCGGGTCGCGCCTAGACGGGAATTTATTGAAACTTATGGTTCTAAACTGAATATGACAGATTTAGACATCTAAGGAATGGAAACAGGGGTAATTACCCATTACCCCTGACCCCAAAATTTTTCCCGAAAAATTATAAATTTTCCCCACAAAGGCATAAAGCATTTGCTATGCTTAGATAGCTCGACTAGATATTATCTACAAAGCAAAAATTGCTAAGTATACATAAGACTTTTTCTAACCAGATGACAGCCACTCTCCTAAAATTCTAAGTATTAAGAAGGGTAATTAACATACCTGAGCTTACTTAAAAAGATCATTAGGCAACTTTAGTAACAATATTATGTATCATCTGATTAAAATATCGTTGTATACAATAAGAACAGTTTGTCAAGTTGCACAGGGTAGAAATCTCAACTCTGCGCTAATGTGTGAATAAGGCTGAGTCGAGTGAAATCTCAGTTCATCTCTCACAGTGCTAAAATACCGGACAATCTTAACTCCTTAGTTGAGGTTTTTGGTATAGCATATACAGAGGTTAGCACCTGGAAACAAACAACAGTCATTAACAGACGGTGGTACAATTAGTTTAAGTAAAACTAATACCTGTAAACAAGTTCCCGCCATCGGGTTTAGTTGAAACAGGAGATAAACACAAATTGTCTAAATCAGAACAATTTGTACAGGTTTTATAGAGCAGCAATTGTTCCTAACTTTTAATTTAATGAAAATGCCACTGTCAAACCAACAAGTTTTCGATAAGATTAATGGTGTTACTACCATTTTTAATGTCTTTTTGATAAAGGTGGCTTGATCTGACTTTGAGAGTTCATAAATAATGCACAAAAAAAGCGCATTTTTTGTGAAACAGGCTACAATCAAAACGGTATTTACAGTTAAATCTGCCAAAGGTCATACAATTGTGTCCGCATCAGGAAGCTTTTTGAAGAAAGATGAACCTAGTTTGATAGATTCAGTTAATCGAAAGTGATATCTAGCGTCGTCATGTATGACCATGGGGAAAGTGAGCAAGTCACATTACAAATGACATTTGCCACTGTACAAGCCTGATTAAAACAGGGAAAACAACAAACACCGAAAATATTTGAGGGTGAACAGCCAAAACCCAATTTTCGGTTCACAGATTACTTGATGCCAAAAGTAATCAAAATGTCTTGAGCAACTGATTCTGCAAGGAGCATGAGGAACGCGGCATGAACCAGGCTAACAACGTACTCGATAATATTTATCAGCCTGACCTAGAAATGATAAATCCGCCTGAGATCGAATTACAAGAACTCTTAATAGAAGAAGAGGACTTATTGCTGGCTGATGATGGCGAAATTGATGATTTTTTAGATCCTCAGTCTGATGAGGACGACACCAAGTCTGGAAAAGCCGCTAAATCGCGTCCTCGGGCACAGACCAAGAAAAAGCAATACACCGAAGATTCCATTCGTCTGTACTTGCAAGAGATTGGCAGGATTCGTCTATTACGCGCAGATGAAGAAATTGAATTAGCGCGGAAAATAGCTGAACTACTGGTGCTAGAAGATGCTTACAAGAGTTTGTATGAAAAACTAGAACGGATACCAGAACCAGAAGAATGGGCAGGAGAAGTAAAATTATCATTACCAGCCCTACGCTCTAGACTCCACATAGGAAGAAGAGCTAAGGAGAAAATGGTACAATCGAACCTGCGGCTGGTGGTTTCCATTGCTAAGAAATACATGAACCGCGGCCTGTCCTTCCAAGACTTGATTCAAGAAGGTAGTTTGGGGTTAATTCGTGCGGCTGAAAAGTTTGATCACGAAAAAGGCTATAAGTTTTCTACCTACGCTACATGGTGGATACGTCAAGCAATTACCAGGGCGATCGCTGATCAGTCCCGCACTATCCGTCTACCGGTTCATCTTTACGAAACTATTTCCCGGATTAAGAAAACCACCAAACTCCTGTCCCAAGAAATGGGACGCAAACCCACGGAGGAAGAAATTGCTACTCGCATGGAAATGACCATCGAAAAACTGCGGTTTATTGCCAAATCTGCCCAGTTACCAATTTCTTTGGAAACACCCATAGGTAAAGAAGAAGACTCCCGTTTAGGTGATTTTATTGAGTCAGAAGGTGAAACCCCAGAAGACCAAGTTTCTAAAAACTTGCTGCGGGAAGACCTAGAAAAAGTCTTAGATAGTCTTGGACCTCGTGAACGGGACGTTCTGAGATTACGCTATGGTTTAGACGATGGCCGCATGAAAACCCTAGAAGAAATCGGCCAGATTTTTAACGTCACCCGCGAACGTATTCGCCAAATCGAAGCTAAAGCACTCCGTAAATTACGTCACCCTAATCGTAACAGCGTACTGAAAGAGTATATTCGTTAATGAGTAAGGGTGGGTTTAACTGATTAACCTCTTAAACCCACCCCTAGTATTAACTACATCTTACCTTGCTGCATCACCTCTTGGAGATGCTGGCGAATTTCGTGTGCTTGTTCAATTTCTGACTGGCGTAATTTTTGGAACAATTCTACACAAGGTGTGGAATTAGCCTCTTTTGCGTCTTTGATATAATTTTCATAAGCTTGAACGGCTACTGCTTTATTATGCAGTACGCTGATAAAATCATACTCTAAGTTACTAATGGGTTCTTGAGTTTTGGTTTTACTCATTTTTTTTACTCCGTTAGTTGTTTAATTAATTTCTACTTATTCCTCCAGAATTATTCATCTGTCTAAAAGCTGAGTTAGTCCTATAAATTTTTGGTGTTGTAAACCCTACCTTACCTACTTAAATTCTGGGACTTCTGTAATAACTCCTGGGAATTTTTCACCCACTGTAAATTACCTGGAATATTATATAAATCTCTAGCATATTGCAAGACTTGGACAGCTTCTTTGTGCTGCTTTAACCCCATAAAAACTAATCCTGCACCATAATAAGCATTAGCATAATTAGGGCTGACTGCGGCTGATTTTCTAAAAGCTGCTAAAGCTTCATTTAATTTCCCCTGGTTAAACAAAAAAGAAGCGATCGCACTTTGCCAATTTTTTTCATCTTTCGTGATTAATCCCATATTATAATGGGCAAAACCCAAATAGGGTGAGAAGTGGAAAATACGGGTTGAATATGAACACTTAATAATCAAAAATTGATTATCCCCAAAATAGGATATTTAATTAATAATGGTAATTTCATGGATTTAGTTTTTATTTCGCGCAAAGGACGCACAGGAGCAAAGACGCAAAGGAAGATCAGGAAAAATCAATGTTTGGTAAATAATCTTGATTTAAACTTTCATCTGGAGTAATTGGAGAGTTTATAGGAAAGGTATCAAGTGATAAACCTGTTTCTAAGGAAGCTTGTTTTCTTGCATCTTGATAACATTCGTTAAATACCTCAGATAAGTATTTTTTTAAACTTGGACTTTCGGTTAAGTCTTCTTTCAATCTGCGTCTATGTTCAAATATAGTAGATAACCAACTATTACTGCGTTTTTCTGGCTGATATTTATATTTGAGAAGGTGCATTAATAAGACTAACAAATTACTTTTTAATGCTCTTTTTTCACTTCTGCCCATGCTTTCGATTTCTTCAATCAAATTGTCTAAATCAATTTCGGCAAAGTTACCATCTTTCAATTGTTTTGCTGTCGTCTTTATCCACAGATAAAAATCTTCTTCGTAAAGATTTGAATTAGTAACGGTTGTTGGTTGAGTTGCTGTCATTTTATTTCAACCTCCTCAAATAAATTGTGAGATTTTGGGAATGTATACACATACATATAGATGTACAGTAGAATACTAGTATCTATAAAAACTCTACGGTTCCGTTCATAAAGGTCTTCCCGCTTCCAGTCTCTACCTCCAGCTTGAATGCGAGTTTTCAAGCGACTGAATTAATATTCATCATCATTACCAAAAGACACACAAGGACTATCAATTTCTACCGCTGGAGTAAATGAACTACAAAAATTTACGGTAGCACAATTAACACCCCACTCATCAGGGTGAGTACAATCTAATTTAACATAAAAAGCACAGTCTTGACAAATAGTTTTATATAACATTGGCAGCAAGTCAATGATGGGACTCGATGGTTAAAATTCTCAAGTTGAGATAAAACCCACTACTTTGTATATTTTGTAGTGGGCGATCGCAGTAATAAACAATGTCATTCTTATTATCTGTTATTTTCGTAACAAAATTAATTCCTGAATGTAATTATTGCATTATCATCTTGCATTTGTTGTTATTTCACTACAAATCAGCAGTTAAGAACCTAGACTTTACTAACTTATGTTGTCTTTATTAGTTTGTTGATTTAAGCTATTTTTAGTACATAAAATAAATAGCCTACATAAATAATTGGCTTTTATCCCATACCTGACATTAAATAAGCGTGAGTGCAAAACGTCTGCCAGAAACTACTGCCCATGTTAAAATTATCCGCCAATCTTGGCAACAGGGCTTTCTTGAAGGTGAAGTCAGCGCTGGTAATTTTCAATGGCATTTCCAGTGGCATTTTCGTCGGGGGGAACTTTCTGTAAAGCCTTCCCAAGGTCGTGCTTTAATTAAAGAACCTCTAGGACGGTTTTTAGAACAACAAGATTATCAATTGGAACCTGGGGGAGATTATGCTTTTACAATTCGGGCTGAACTTTAAATTATTGGTTAGTTAGTCGGTTTAAGTATCTTTCAATCAGAAGGACTGCCACAATATCATCTATTGCCCTGGGAGGTTGACGCATTCCCTTGGGTAATAGTTTAATTATACCTTGGGGTGGATACATCTGCCAATAGCGATCGCGTGCTTCTAAGGTAGAATAACGTTCATCAACTAAAATAATATTTGTGGGTTTACTTAATTCTTGATTAAGTTGCTGTTTCCACTTTTTAGCTGTTGTTTGATCTCCCATTACTATTAATGATACAGTAAATTTTTGCAATTGTACTTTAATATTAGCGATCGCCTCTTCTGCTAATATTACTTTATGATAATACAGTTGTCTATCTAACCCCATTACTGCAATACCACATTTATCACGACCAGGATCAAATCCTAAAACTACAGGTTGTGTATTATTCATTGGTTATTATTTATTAACTCTTTGTTATTATCATTTGTTATTGTAAATTAATTCAGTAATTGTGTAAAGTCCTGCTTTGTTATTAGTTTATGTTAAATTGATTTTTGATTGTTCACGTAGTGAAAAGAATTTGTCCATTTAATAAAGCCACTAATTTTATTCTTAATGGACCAATAGTATAAGTATCCTCTGCGGCTACGGCTTTAACTTCTACCTCTTCCTCTGTTTGCTGTAATTGAGTCACAAAGCGTAAAAAAGTCCCTTCTACCTCTACAGCTTCAACAATTCCCGCATTCCGAGCGCGAAATTGAGAAGCAGAAACTAATAAATCTAGACGTTGACGCAGTTGGTCAGATGTCATATTTATTAAATCTGCCGTAGTTGTAGCCAGTACCTCACCTGATGAAAATACTAGTTGATTTTGGGCTGCATCTGCAAAAAATTCGATTTGCTTTTCACCCCTAACGTAATTACCTGCTGAAAAGATTCGTACTACATATTCTCGACCATCTTTAATTTGTGCAATTAATTGATCAACTTGATTTTTAGTAACACGCAGTATTTCTGTATTTGTAGATTTAGCGCCAGGTTCAGTTAATTGAATATTGGCATTGCGGTTAGCTTCTTGTAAAATTTGGATAATTGCCTGAGTTGCCATAATAGGTTTATCAACAGTAATCAACCCTGCCACTATCACTTGACCCCTTACTAAAGCTAGTTTACCCAAACGGAGATCACGGTAAGACTGATAATATTTTTCTAATCTAGCTACTTCTTGTTCTAAAAATTTTTGTTGTTTTTCCAATTCTTGTAAACGAGATTCTCTTGTCAGAATAATCTCTTCTCGTTGTTTAATTTGTAGATTGCGGTTTTGAATTAGCTTATCCAATTTAGTAATTTTGCGATCGCGTTTTTCAATAGCCGTCTTTGCCTCATCAATAGCTTGCTTACTTTGAGCATACAATCTTTCCCGTTCTGACTTTAATTCTTGTACTGCACTTTGTAATGCCAGGCGCTGATTGTAAAGAGTTTGTAATTCAGTTTTAGCTTGTTGATATTGGACCACAATTCCACCGAGACGAGATTGAGTTTCATAAAGTCGTACTTGAGTTTTAGCTTGTTGGTTAAGGGTACGATTCAATTGAGATTGTGTAGCTTTTTGTTTAGTATTTGCCGCTCGCAAATATTTATTGATTGTTTGTAATTCTTGTTGTACCTGACTTCGTTCTTGTCTGCTTTGATTTAACTCACGTTCTACCTGACCTTTTTGAGTTTCTGCGGTTTTTAGTTGTTCCCGCTTTTGTCCCAAGTCCCTTTGAATATCCTCCAACTCAAATAAACCCTTCCGCAATCCTTCATCAGCAGCAAATAGAATTGCTAAAGTGGTGGCAGAAATCAGACCACCCGTAAAAATAGTCACAATTACAGCCGTTTTTTTGGGACGCAAATTGAAGAGTGAGAGACGTGCCTTACCAACTCGTGTGCCGATGCGATCGCCCACGGTGGCAATTACGCCTCCCAGGATAAGAATTGCTACAATTAGGATGTAACCAGTGGTCATTGTTAGCTAGTGAAATACTGACCAATCTAGCCTACTACGTTCAACCATTGTCTGTGGATAAATAATCAATGGAGTGGGGGTAATTTTGGAATTGGTTGCCCCTAATATCTGAAAATCCGTACCAATTCCATTACCTGACCAAAAAATTTTAGATTTTAGATTTTAGATTTTAGATTTTAGATTTTAGATTGGGAATTTTCGGTACAAGCCTCATCCCTTCAGGGTGGAACTAATCCAATGTTTCGCCAATCTAAAATCCTCAAGCTCCACACTTTAGGGACGAGTCAATCCAAAATCGTAAATCCAAAATCCAAAATCTATTGACCTGACCCCATAAATTATAAATTTTAAGTAAATTGCTTACTTAAAGCGACAGGTTTATGCACAGTAATCTTCTTTTTATGAATAGAAATCATTTTTTTCTCGCGTAAATCTCCCAGGAGTCTAGTCACAGTAACGCGAGTCGAACCAATTGCTTCAGCGATCGCCTGATGTGATAACTTCAGATCAATGGTAATACCATCAGCAGAAGGAACGCCAAAATCACGACAAAGAATCAGTAAAAAACTAATTAACCGTGAACCCATGTCCCGGTGAGCCAGAGTTTCAATCATCATCTCCGTCTGGAGAATCCGCGAAGACAGCCCTCGCAGCATTAACATTGATAATTCTGGATTTTCCTTGAGTGACTGCTCCACTTGTTCAATTGGCGCTGAAAGCAATTCTACAGTGGTAAATGCCACTGCATGATAGAATCGATCAGACTTATTACCCGTCAATAGAGACAGCACGCCAAAAACGCTATTTTCCCTCAGCAGAGCCACCGTTATTTCTTCTCCTGCCTCATACACCCTCGACAGTTTCACCGCACCCTTGAGAAGAAAATAAACTCGTTCAGCAGGATCTCCCGGAAAAAAGATCGTCTTATTGCGTTCAAACGTCTCGACAACCGGGGGAAAAGCCCCGGTGGCCATCTGACGAAAAACATTTGCTAGGGCTTTGTCTTGTGTCACGATCATCTCCCTTCCCCTACCCAATGCCAGAAAAACAAAAACTAATTACCTAAGAATACACCTGAAAAATCAATAAAGCACCGTTATTTTTTTTGTTTTTCCTATACCCAAATTCATATTTTCTAGTTCTTCGTTGATTATGATACATAATTTTGGTTCAGGTTAGCTAGTAATTATTGATAAGTAGTTCTGCTAGTTATCGTCTCCGGGTTTTGCCCCAAAGCTGGGAAATTTCTTGAGAAAATTTACAAATATGGTGATGATTTGCCAGGTACTTACTGCCTACTCTTTGCCAATTTTAGAAAATTTCTAGCTGCACAAAGTTAAAGTAGGGTCAGATTCTAGTATGCTCCTAATGATGAATTATATTAGCAAAGTTTATGCTGAATCTGTCTGGAAAAAATGCCCTGGTTACAGGTATTGCCAATAACCGTTCTATCGCTTGGGGAATTGCCCAGCAACTGCACAAAGGGGGGGCTAATTTAGGTATTACCTATTTGCCTGATGACAAGGGTAAAATGGAAAAAAAAGTGGCTGAATTGGTAGAACCGCTCAACCCTAGTTTGTTTCTGCCCTGCAATGTCGAAAATGACGAGCAAATTCAATCTACTTTTGAAACTATCCGGCAAGAATGGGGAAAATTAGATATTCTAGTCCATTGTTTGGCTTTTGCCAAAAAGGAAGATTTGACCGGCGGTTTTAGCCAAACTTCCCGTTCTGGTTTCAATACGGCCTTAGAAGTTAGCACTTATTCTCTTGTACAGTTAAGCGGTGCTGCTAAACCTTTGATGACTGAAGGCGGAAGTATCATTACTCTTACATATTTGGGAGCAGTTAGAGCAATTCCTAATTATAATGTTATGGGTGTGGCTAAAGCAGGTCTAGAAGCCAGTGTTCGTTATTTAGCAGCCGAATTTGGTCCTGAAAATATTCGTGTTAATGGCATTTCGGCAGGTCCTATTCGCACTTTAGCTTCTTCTGCAGTCGGTGGTATTCTAGATATGATTCATCATGTTGAAAAAGTAGCCCCGCTCCGTCGCACTGTCACTCAATTAGAAGTAGGTAATACAGCCGCTTTTTTGTGTAGTGATTTAGCAAGCGGTATTACTGGACAAATCCTGTATGTAGATGCAGGATATGAAATTATGGGAATGTAAGAACAGGCAGCGAGCAGGGGCAGGGATAATATTTATTGTCCCTATTACCTATTACCTATTACCTATTGCAACTAACAAATGACAACTCAGGATAAACAAACACCCCGTATAGCCTCACTTCACCGTACTACGGGTGAAACTAATATTTATGTGACTATCAACCTTGATGGTACAGGTATATGTAAAGTATCTACAGGTATTCCCTTTTTAGATCATATGCTCCATCAAATCGCCTCCCATGGGTTATTTGACCTGGATATTCAAGCTCAAGGTGATTGGGAAATTGATGATCATCACACTAATGAAGATGTGGGAATTACTCTAGGACAAGCCTTATTTCAAGCTTTGGGAAATAAAAAAGGAATTGTCCGTTTCGGTAATTTTACTGCTCCTTTAGATGAAGCTTTGGTACAAGTGTCCTTGGATTTCTCCGGTAGACCTCATCTCAGTTATGGTTTAGTAATTCCTACTCAACGGGTGGGGACCTATGATACACAATTGGTGCGGGAGTTTTTTGTGGCCTTGGTAAATCATAGCCAAATGACGTTACATATTCGTCAATTAGATGGTATTAATTCCCATCATATTATTGAAGCTACTTTTAAAGCCTTTGCTAGAGCTATGCGAATAGCAGCGGAAATTGATCCACGTCGAGCAGAAACTATTCCTAGTTCCAAAGGTGTACTATAAAAATAATGGCCGATATCGGTTAATATGTAGATACTTCTCAATAGTCAGTAGTTGGTAATTTCACGTCCATGAATTTTGTTGCAGACAACCTCGATTCTCGACAAAATCCCCCAGATAAAAAACCTGTAGTTCTGACTTGTGAACTGCGAAAGGTATATCGCACGGGATTTTGGCTCAATCAAAAAGTTGTATCCCTCAAAAGCTGTTCTTTACAAGTGTATCCTGGAGAGACCTTTGGCTTGCTCGGTCCCAATGGTGCTGGTAAAACCACTTTGTTAAAATTGTTGCTGGGAATTATCCGCCCCACATCTGGAAGGGGATTATTATTAGGTCAACCCATAGGTGATGTTAAAGTTAAACAACATATTGGCTACCTCCCGGAAAATCCCTATTTATACGACTACCTTAGTGGTTGGGAATTTTTAGAGTTAGCAGCGGGTTTATTTCAAATTCCCCAAAAATTACAACGTCAACGTATTCCCCAATTACTGGAATTAGTCGGTTTATCCCAAGCTGATGCTCGTAAAAAGCAAATGCGGCGTTATTCTAAAGGTATGCTTCAGCGTGTGGGGATGGCACAAGCTTTAATTAATGATCCTGATTTGGTTTTCTTAGATGAACCTATGTCTGGACTTGATCCCCTGGGACGTTATCAAATGCGAGAAATTATTCTTTTTTTGAAAGCATCTGGTAAAACCATATTTTTTAATAGTCATTTGTTGAATGAAGTGGAAAAAATTTGCGACCGTGTGGCTATTCTTGCTCAAGGAGAATTAATCTGTTCCGGTTCTCTCAATCAACTTTTGGGTGAAAATAACACATATCATATTAAAGGCCAAGGAGGAGATAGAGAAATCTTGAAAAAATGGATAGCTAGTTTAGAATTTGGTGTGGATGGTTCTTGGCAAGGTACACTCCAAAAGGATGATGATGATTTTCTATCTAGTTTGGGTTTAATGGGAGGAAAAATCATCAGCATGAACCTATCACGTCAATCTCTAGAAGAGTTTTTCATTGAGCAAATTCAAAGCCGAAATCATACGCTTAATTGATTTAATCAGATTATCAACTATTGTAAATAAATTAGTGATTAAGATAACTAACATTGGCAAATTTTCATGGATAAATCAGCCCTAAGTGGTAATTTAATTTTTCACAAGACTGCTATATTAACAAATTAATCTGTCAACAGTCATAGATTTAAGGATGTTTGAAAAGTCTAAATTCATATTTACATTTATATTTGTCGAAGACTTTTAAAATATCATCTGAGGTAAAAGTTAAACAAGGTAAAAACGGAGGTAAGTGTCTAGAGATATCTAAAAAATGAAATTATGAATCTGATATTTTAGAAAAAAACCTATGGGGAGAAGTAAAAAATATAGAATCAAAAATTATTGTAAAAATTGAAAATTAAATTGTGTAAATAAATTGAGAGGATAATTAACTTCATGGAAAATATAAAATTCAGATCCCAAAGTAATCAATTACAACTATTTATGTCCGGAAAACTAAAGATTTATGGGAAAATAAAATTGTTGAGCCACTGCGATGTTTAAGTGTAATCAACGTTAAAATGTTTCAGAATAACTGCAAATATCGTTATCTCCAAGTCTCAGGTAAGTATGCTTAATAAAAATTTGTGTAAATTCCTCACCCATTCGACTACGAGTTTAGCATTGTTAACAACAGTCAACATCGCTTTACCATCTGTGAGTATGGCACAGAAGCAGCCAGTAAAATCAACATCTAGTATAGTTACAGATTACTTATTAGGAGGTGGTGATCTCATCCGTGTAAATGTATTTGAAGTTCCAGAATATACAGGTGAATATCAAATTCCTCCTGGTGGTGCAATTAATATGCCTTTAATTGGTAGTGTACCCGTTTCTGGCTTAACAACTGAACAGGCTGCTGATACCATTGCTAAAAGATATTCTCGCTTTCTCAAACGTCCCCTGATTTCCGTTAACTTATTATCACCTCGTCCCATAAATGTGTTTGTAGCTGGAGAAGTGACCAGGCCTGGGGCTTACACCCTGAACTTACAAGGGGGAGCAGGAAATAACCCCGGTGTGCAATACCCAACGGTGTTAGCTGCCCTAACTATAGCCCAGGGTGTGACATTAGCAGCAGATGTGACTCAAGTGCAATTACGACGCAAAGTAGGGCGTTCTGGAGAGCAGACGGTTTCCCTAAATTTAAAGGAATTGACTCAAACAGGGCGAATATCCCAGGAAATTACCTTACGAGACGGAGATACCATTATTGTACCCACTGCTACTAGCCTAAATGTGGCTGAAGCGCGGAATCTCTTTGCAGCTAACTTTGCTGCTAGTCAAACTTCACCTCGCACAGTGGTGGTAATTGGTCAAGTTTACCGTCCTGGTTCTTATCTTGTCACCGCTGGAAATGCGGGTGGAGCAGAGGGTGGTGGTGCTGGTGGTGGTTTACCCACTGTGATGCGGAGTTTACAACTAGCAGGGGGAATTACATCCCTTGCGGATGTACGGAAGATTAAATTACGCCGTCCTACCCGCATTGGTACGGAACAAACTATAGATATCAACCTCTGGGAATTACTACAAAGTGGTGATATCAATCAAGACATTGTGGTACAAGATGGAGATACAATTGTCATTCCTACAGCTATGGACATTAGTGCGGCTGAGGCTACGCAATTGGCCACCACTACTTTGTCGCCAAATACTATTGAAGTGGGTGTAGTGGGTGAAGTCAAAAGAGCAGGAGCGGTAAGATTACAACCAAATAGCTCTTTAAATCAGGCGTTATTAGCTGCGGGTGGTTTCAATGATAGTAGAGCCAGTAAAGGAAGTGTAGAACTTATCCGCCTCAATCCCAATGGTACAGTTACTAAACGTCCAATTAAAGTGGATTTATCTAAAGGAATTAATGAAGAAACTAATCCGATTCTTCGCAACAATGATGTTGTTGTAGTTGATCGCAACGTTTTAGCTAAAACAGGTGATAGAGTTAATACTGTAGCTGGTCCTTTAGGTACTATCTTGGGGATTATCAGATTATTCACTACTGGATTTTAGGTTATTTA
>LJOT01000598.1 GCA_001672075.1 Anabaena sp. CRKS33 | reverse complement strand
GAAAATGGTGGTTTTATTAATGCCAGTACCTTTGGTAAAGGTAATGCTGGGAATATCGAAATTCAAGCTACTCAAGGGGTAACTATTGGGGGATTTCTAACTAGTGGGGTATTCGATACAGGAGAGGGAAATAGTGGGGGTATTACTATTGATACTGCAACTTTAACCCTGGAAAATGGTGGTATTATTAATGCCAGTACCAGTGGTAAAGGTAATGCGGGAAAAATCGAAATTCAAGCTACCCAAGGGGTGACTGTCGGGGGATTTCTAACTAGTGGGGTAAACGATACAGCACAAGGAAATAGTGGGGGTATTACTATTGATACTTCAACTTTAACTTTGGAAAATGGTGGTGCTATTAATGCCAGTACCTTTGGTAAAGGTAATGCGGGAAAAATCGAAATTCAAGCTACTGAAGGGGTGACTGTCGGGGGACTGCTAGCTAGTGCGGTATTCAATACAGGAGAGGGAGATAGTGGGGGTATCACTATCAAAGCTGGTGATATAAACATCAAGGGCGTTGGTGACAATAATATTGGTTCTCAAATTAATACTGGTACTTCTGGTAAAGGCAATGCTGGTGATATTAATATATCAGCAAGTAACATTACTATTGATGATCAAGGTTTGGTTGGTAGTTTTGTAGATAAAGATAGTGCAGGAAAAGGCGGTAATATCAACATTAATACCTCTAATTTAACCTTGAAAAATGGTAGTAGTATTAATACTGATACTAGTGCTAAGGGTGATGCAGGAAACATTAAACTTGGAATCACAGACAACCTCAAATTAACCAATAGTACCATCTCCTCCGGGGCTACTTCAGACTCTACGGGAAAAGCAGGAAGCATTAACATTGACCCCAATTATTATTATAATTCTTGCATCGTGGGGGGATGTGCTACATTCATCTCAGAATATAATGTCTCCACACTGATAGAATTGGATGGTTCTCAAATCACTGTGAATAGTCAAGGATTAGGCGACGGTGGTAATATTACTCTAATAGGAGATAACCTAAATCTGAATAATTCTACCATCTCAGCCAGTACCAAAAGTGGTCAGGGCGGTAATATCACCCTGAATATTCCCGATACTATCCGTCAAAATAAT
>LJOT01000051.1 GCA_001672075.1 Anabaena sp. CRKS33 | reverse complement strand
AGGACTATCTTGAATCGTTAATTTATCCCTAGCTGTCACAATACCTACAGAATTTACAGGCATAATATCAGTTATTTTAAAATACTGCTCATATTCTGCAAATAAATCTGTATCTTGAGGAATTAATAAATAAAACTCAGATTGTGGTTTTACTTCTTTAAAATTAGTAGTATTAACGGTATTTTCAGTCAATACATTATATTTGTATTCCCTCAACCCATATAAATGGGCATGATGAGTATATTTATCTTTTCCCTTAACAGCTAAAGTAATACTTACGCCCTGTTGAATATCAAAGACATTTTCATCTTTACCACCATCTAAATCAGTTTCTTTTTTCTTACTATTTCCATGTAAATCATAAATATAAATCCCATCAAAACTATTAATCAAATGCTGACGCATTCCTCTAAATGTAGGATTATCTAAAAACCCATGATTACTAATAAAAGCTAATATGCCTTGACCTGATTTATCAATTCTCCACTGAGCAAACCGAATAAATTTAACATAATCATCCTGTAACCATTTTGAATTTTTCTCACCTAAAGGTTTACCATCAACAAAATAATAATTATTAACTAATTCCTTAATCCAAGGATTATTATTTTCAGAATGCCCAGAGTAAGGAGGATTACCAATTACTACCATAATTGGTTCTTGTTTTTTAATCCTAGAACCTGCTCTAGCTTCTTCAGCAATTAATTCCTCCATTTGGGGAATAGCTAAGTTTAACTGTTGGGTTTCATGCCTTAATGTAATATCTTCTAAAGTATTAATTAAATAGATTCCCAACCGCTTACCACTATCAACTTGATACCCTGTTTCTTCTAAAAACAGCCCTATTTTTAGATGTGCGATCGCATAGGGAGACATCAACAACTCAAAACCAAATATTCTCGGTAATAACCGTTCTTTGACATAACCAGACCAAGACTTATCATCTAACCCTGCTGTGAGTGCTGCTGGTGACTCCTGAAAGCGTTGATATATGAGTTTACAAATCCATAATAAAAACGTACCCGTACCACAAGCAGGGTCAAGAATCATCACTTCTGGATCAGCCAAACCCAAAGGTTTATTAAACTTTTCCTGCACTAAAATATCTACAGAACGCACCATGTAAGAAACCACAGGTTCAGGAGTGTAGTAAACCCCCCGACGTTCCCGCATTTGTGGTTTATATGCTGCTAAGAAATCTTCATAGAACCGAATGACAATATCTTCCCGGTTCATTTTCATCTCAAAATCTGAGAGAATCGCATCCATTTTAGTAGCACGAAGGATAACGAAAATATCAGCGATCGCTCCTATCAATTCATCACCCAATTCTTCAGCACTGCGATCGGAAACATCCTTAAACAACTTACGCAAAAATGGGTTAGTTTCTGGTAATTTTTGCCAAGCTGATTGTCTATCAAATAGGGTTTCTTTTGTCCGTCCTGCTTTTTTATCTCTGACATGACCAAATACCCTAGCTGTAAACAAAGCATAGGCTATGGTTTGGGCATAAATATCAGCAAAACTATAATCCTTTTCGTTATCTGAACTGAGTTTGAGAGAAGGTAATAATTCCCGTTGAAAACTCTTGAGTAATGTATGTAAATACCCGTCTTCCTGTTCTTGATTGTAAACTGTGAGGATAACCTGCTCAATCTGGCGGGCTGCTTCTGCTAATTTTAGAGCTAATTCCTTAGCAGTCTTAATTGGTTCATAGAATACCCATTCCACCAAAGGAACGGACATCAAACCTCTAGCAGCAATAGGTAATTCGCTTTGTGTGAGACGCTTTAATCGTGCCAGTAATTGATCGTCGTGCCAATCAAAGGTTTCAATTTGCCGTTGACGTAATCCACCCTCACCAGGAAGTATTAAAGGTATTCTGCCATTTGCTTCTTTACTAGGTAACAGTAAATACATTACTGGCTGCTGTTCAAATATTCGGCTTGTGTAATGCCCGTAAATTTCTTGTTGCTGCTCTTTGGCAGTTAAAAATCTTTTAGCTTCTGAGTCTGTAACATCTGCAAGTTCATCATAAAAACCAACTGCAACGGGGCAAGTTTCCGCCGCTTCATTTTCATCACTACCAGGGCGCAAATACCAAAATCGTGAACCTTCCGGATCAAGTTCTTTCACCGGGTATCCCAACAGTTGACGTAATGCCTCAACACGGCTATTTTTATCCTTGCCTTTCATTACTACTTGCAACTGTTTTGATGTGAAAGTCATTTGCCCCTCTGATCAATAAATTTATGATATTCGCCTTATACTTTTAAAACATCCTCTAACTAGCAATGTTCTTTTTAATATCTGGTTTATTGCCTGATGTAACAAGTATTATGTCTTTTTTATGTCTTTTGACATAATAAACCGATTCAAAAATAAAAGCAATAGGGAAAACAGCTAAATTTAGGAAAATTTGCTGATTTTTTGTTTCTTTTTATTTCTAAATTTATACAAATTGAAATATTATTGAAATATTTCTTCAATCAAGTTTACACATCTGTATCGTCATCATAGATTAAATTCAACTTATCACTACCTGTGCCACCCGCTATCGCATTCACCCCATCTCCAGGATTTAAGTAATTCCATCTCCCCCTTCTCAGGTATCATTGCCATCATTGCCATAAAGACTAGAATATCATGGTCATCAGTTGGGATTGCCATAAAATCTGCCTATTAGACTGATTTAAGTGCATAAGCAATTGCCAAAATTTGATTAATAATCACACTGACGGTATTCTCCTTTATCCTACATTGTTTTTGATTTACTGACAAGTAAGTTGGGGTGAAAAAACCAAAATATGTAAAGATAAGTAAATACGGAGAAAACATCTAGTAAAGTGATTGAGGTATGGGCGACCCTTTAAGAGTATTTTTAACTCAGAAGGTTAATCAACAGAAGACGAAACTCTGTTAAACCTGATCACTGTGGGTGTGTCACAAAAAGTCAACTAGTCCAAAAACTCAACATAAGTAGGTAAACGGAAAAAAACCGACACAAGTAACGAAAAGTAAAGTTCCCCGTTCCCTGTTCCCTGTTAAGAGTTCCCTTGTCATAACGACAATTTTTCACGCCAACCTACTTATATCTGTAAACATTCACCCAGCAAAACCCAACTATGACCCAAAAATACTACATTACCCTACTACCTGGCGACGGCATTGGTCCAGAAATTATGGCTGTCGCGGTGGACGTGCTAAAATGCGTCAGTCAAACCTTTGATATTAGCTTTGAATTTTCCACGGCTTTAATTGGTGGCGCTGCTATTGACGAAACCGGTGAACCTCTCCCCGCTGTCACATTGGATAAGTGTCGGAACAGTGATTCCGTTTTACTCGCGGCTATTGGTGGTTACAAATGGGACTCTCTCCCCTCTAATTTACGCCCAGAAGCAGGTTTATTAGGGCTGCGGGCTGGTTTAGGGCTATTTGCTAATTTACGCCCTGCGAAAATTCTCCCCCAATTAATTGACGCTTCTAGTCTGAAACGGGAAATTGTTGAAGGTGTAGATATCATGGTCGTGCGTGAACTCACTGGCGGCATTTATTTCGGTAAGCCTAAAGGCATATTTGCAACGGAAACCGGAGAAAAACGCGGTGTAAATACTATGGTTTACAGTGAGTCAGAAATTGAACGTATTGGGCGCGTAGCCTTTGAAACAGCACGAAAACGCGGCGGAAAACTCTGTTCTGTGGATAAAGCCAATGTATTAGAAGTATCTCAACTTTGGCGCGATCGCATGATACAACTTTCCGTAGAATATACTGATGTTGAATTATCTCACTTGTATGTAGATAATGCGGCCATGCAATTAGTTCGCGCTCCCAAACAATTTGATACGATTGTTACAGGAAACCTATTTGGTGATATTCTCTCAGATGCAGCAGCAATGTTAACTGGTAGTATAGGAATGTTACCTTCCGCTAGTTTGGGTGCTGATGGTCCTGGTGTTTATGAACCAGTTCACGGTTCAGCCCCGGATATTGCAGGACTTGACAAAGCTAACCCCTTAGCACAGGTTTTAAGTGCCGCGATGATGTTACGTTATGCTTTAAACCAGCCAGAAGCAGCAGACTTAATTGAAAATAGTGTTTTAGAAGTTTTAGAACAAGGTTATCGCACAGGAGATATTATGTCACCAGGAATGCAGCTTGTCGGTTGTCGGGCTATGGGCGCAGCACTGATACAAATTCTTGAGTTAAAATCACGTTAAAGTATAAATCTGGAAGTTTTAACATCTATAATGTTAAAAATTTCAGATCAACTAAGATTGTTAAACAGCAGCAAATCTATAACTTATATAAAAGCAAATTGTGTACGCTTTAAAACAAGAACAAGCAAACTTTCCACAAAAAAATCAACCTTCTTTGATTGACCCTAATATAATTAAAGCCGCTAGTCAAATTTACTATACCTACTGTGAAGTACACCCAGAAATAGTAGGAAAAGCTACAGGAGTCGCCATCAGTCGAGTCACGTATCGGGGGAAAGTTATTTTTACTCAGTACCCAGTGCTGCTACCACAGGAATGTTTTATCCCGTTGAATCAAATCGAGTCCTATATGTATTAGTCCTTAGTTCTTAGTCATTAACTAACAACTGACAACTGACAAATAACAATATGGACACTTTGACGAATATCCCAGTAAATATCATTGTCTTTGTTTTGGGAGCATCCTTGGGAAGTTTTATTAATGTTGTGGTTTATCGGCTACCCGCTGGCTTATCAGTGCTGTGGCCTCCCTCCCGTTGTCCGCAGTGCTTAAATAGGTTAAAACCCTATGATAATGTCCCAGTTTTCGGTTGGTTGCGGTTAAAAGGGCGCTGTCGTTATTGTCAAACTAAAATTTCCCGTCGTTATCCACTGGTAGAGACATTAACAGGGATAATATTTTTAATAGTATTTTGGGTTTTTCAATTTTCAATTTTTACCATCGGATATTGGGCTTTTTGTAGTTGGTTATTAGCTCTATCTCTCATAGATTTAGATACAATGACCTTACCCAACTCACTAACTAAATCAGGTTTAATCTTAGGGATAGTCTTTCAGATGGCTGTTGCTTGGTTATCAGAACCGACTATGGTAGGATTATCCAAACACTTAATAACAGGAATAGCCGGTGCAACTGTGGGTTTATGGTTGTTTGAGGCGATCGCACTTCTCGGTTCTATGGCTTTTGGTAAAACAGTTATGGGTGCTGGTGACGCTAAATTAGCTGCTATGATGGGAGCATGGTTAGGATGGCGTTATTTACTATTAGCGAGTTTTATTTCCTGCATTTTGGGTGTATTAATAGGAAGTGGAGCAATTATCCTCTCCCGTAGTCAAATGGGACAGAAAATACCTTTTGGACCATTTCTAGCTTTAGGTGCGGTAATTACTGTCTTTAGCGGTGATACTATTTTGTCTCACTATATGAGATTATTTTTACCCGGATATTAACATCAAACTTTTAAATCTTTTTTTGTCTCATGCTGATGATTTTATCAATCTAAATCTTTATCCTTCCTGACTGTAGTTGTGATCACCCCATGAAGATTTTAGATTTTGGTAATATCTAAGCAATCATCCAGGTCAAACCAATTACAAAAGTCATAATTCTAACCTTCTCAAATCCAAAATCTACAATTCTCAATCTCCACCTCCAGGTCGCTTAATGTCAATCACAATATATTGATCATTTTTGACCTCATACCTAATTAGATCAGATAAAAATGGCAAATAACGAAGAATCACGCGGTTTAAAATCTCTATTGGATTGGTTCGCAAATCGTCGTAAATCAGGAAGTACCAACTTAGAACGTCAAGAACGGGAAATTGCTGATGGTTTATGGCATAAATGCCCTAAGTGTGGTGTTTTGTCATATACAAAAGATTTGAAAGCCAATCAAATGGTTTGCAGTGAATGTGGTTATCATCATCGGGTTGATAGTGATGAGCGTATTCGTCAATTAATTGATGTTAATACATGGAAACCATTAGATGAAAATTTATGTCCAACCGATCCCTTACAATTCCGCGATCGCAAACCTTATATTGATCGTTTAAAAGAAACCCAGGAAAAACTGGGACTGATAGATGCGGTTAGAACTGGGTTAGGACAAATTAATAACCTTCCAATAGCATTAGGGGTCATGGACTTCCGATTTATGGGTGGAAGTATGGGTTCTGTCGTCGGGGAAAAACTCACCCGCATGATTGAACAAGCTACCCAAAGGCGTTATCCTGTAGTCATCATTTGCACATCTGGTGGTGCGAGAATGCAGGAAGGAATGCTATCCTTAATGCAAATGGCGAAAATATCTGCCGCCCTACAACGTCACCGAGATTCTAAACTATTATATATTCCCGTTTTAACTAACCCTACCACGGGAGGTGTTACCGCCAGTTTTGCCATGTTAGGTGATATTATCATCGCTGAACCAAAAGCAACAATTGGTTTTGCTGGAAGACGGGTAATTGAACAAACTTTGCGGGAAAAACTCCCTGAAGATTTTCAGACTGCGGAAGACTTACTTAAACATGGGTTTGTTGATGATATCGTTCCCCGTACACAGTTAAAGGCTACTTTAACACAACTGATTGCTCTTCATCAACCTCTGCCCACAACTGCACCAAACATGGTTTTATGGGAAACAGTGAAATTGAGTTCCACCGCTGTTGATTAGGAGTTGAGGAGGTAAAAGGAGGTAAAAGGAAAAATTTTCTTTTTCCTGGAAGATTCACCCAAAACCCCGGAATTGACACCTAAAAATCCCCAAAATTTTTAGGTATCAATGTCTTTTAAGCCGTATTTTCAGCCGGAGGTGTATGTAAAACGTTCCCAAAGGCTAAATTCTGGGGAATCTAAAATCTGAAATTGCGTGACTATTGTGAAAATAATTGTTTATATTTATACTGATCCATTATTAGATGTCCTTCCCACTCATAGTGACTGGGGTTGGGAGGTAGATAGAATTTATCAGGATTTGGGAAAGCGTAGCCAACTACAACAATTATTAACTGACTTATTAACTGACTGTCAAAGTCAAACAGAAACCGTCAATTATCTACTAGTTCGCCGCTTGGAAGAATTAGGTGATACTTTAACAGAAGTAAGCGATCGCCTCAAGCAACTAGAAACAATGGGAGTTGTAGTAATTGCGACACAACAACCATACACATCTAATTCTAGTCAAATCCGGTCTGAACTACTGGAATTATTACAAGAGATTCAAAATCAGCACCGTAGCCGCCGCATTCGTCAAGGACACGCTCGTAATCGTCTAGAAGCTTCACCACCCCCCGGAAAATCACCCTATGGCTACCGCAGAGGACAGGGTAAATATGGTAAATATATTATTGATCGGACTACTTCACCAGTCGTCAAAGATTTTTTTGAACACTTTTTACTCTATGGTTCTTTACGTGCTGCGGTTCGGTTTTTAGGTAAAAAATACGGCAAAAATATATCGGTAACTACTGGGAGACGGTGGTTAACTAATCCAGTTTATCGAGGTGATACCGCCTATCAAAATAGTCAAATTATCTCTAATACCCACGCAGCTATTATTTCCAGAGCCGAAGCAGCGCAAGTTGATAGACTATTGCGACGCAACAGCCTTTTACCACCACGCACCGCTAGTGCGCCCCGTTCTTTAGCTGGTTTAGTCATTTGTGATCAATGTCAGTCACAGATGATTGTGACCCGTGTTACCCAAAGTCATCATGATAAAGAGTATTTATATTTACGCGCAATCAAATGTCCTCAACAGCCAAAATGTCGTGCTATTCCTTACCAAGTAGTTTTAGAAAAAACCATTGATAGTGTTTGTCGAGATTTACCTTTAGCTGTAGCGGGAATGAATTTTCCCCAATTAGATGCTATTAAAAATAGTTTAGGGGATAGTATATCTCGTCAACAAGAAATACTCCAACAATTACCCACTTTCATAGAAAGTGGAATTTTAGATCCAGAAACCGCAAAATTAAGAGCTTACAAACTCCGCACAGAAATTTCTCAACTTCAAGCTAAGTTAGCAATTCTTCCTCCTGTTAATTTACGTTCTGTAGCTCAAGCTGTTTCCATTCCTCAATTTTGGTTGGATTTATCAGAAGTAGAACGACGATTTTACTTCCGGGAATTTATCCAACAAATTCAAATTATCCGCCAAAATCAAGAATGGTATTTACAGATAATTTTTATTTTCTAAATTATTCATCTTGATTTTTAGACGATTGTTTGCCTTTTTTACCCGCGTTCCGCACATTCATAACTTTACTCAATAAATCAAACCAAAAGGGCGCACCCATAGCAATAGCAATACCGCTAACAAACCAACCACCAATCATCATCAAAACTCTGAAAATAGGTAAATCACTAATTCTGATATTTTTCCAATCAATTGGCTTTCTAGAAACATTTGATTTAACATCTTTCACTTCTACACAAAAAATTGCATTTTCCCTAGAAACACGATCTCCACAAATTTGCTGTGTTAAGTTAGGAATTGTCCAACCAATTGGTAATTCAACATCCTTTAAAATCTCATTAGGATCTGGTTGATTCATATCTAAAGCATGAGATGATTCTACTTCTACAGCCTTTTTAATAATTATTTCCCGCAATAAGGAATCCTTAGATAGACGGTCAACAATATGAAAACTATCTGTATTAGTAGCAATAGCTAAAGTTATACCAATTAAAATAGCAACTCCTTTTGCATTTCGTTTATAAACACCAGATGCTCTTTCCATAGAACTATCAAAACTATTTTCAATTTCCTTCCGCAAGAGATTAATACCTTCTTCCGTGGTTTTAGCTCTCATTTGCGCTCGTTTTGCCATAGTTTCAATACTATTGACTACAGAATCTGGCAAAATATCAATTAGTTCTTTAACTTTTTTATAAGTTGCACTATCTTTGTCTACGAGGTTGGCTATAACTTCATCATGAATATCACTACCTTTTTTAATAGATTTGACAATTTCATTGATATTAGGTTTTAGTCCTCCCAGAACTATGGCTTTTTCTGGATCTTCAAAAATATCTTTTCTCAGGAACTTTAGTTCCCATAAGGGTTTATCGAGAATATCTTCATGATTTTCCATATTGGACTGGAAACGATATATATATTTGTCCAGGCTATCTCTCATGCGATTTATACTCATGTATATATCATATTTTTCATTTTTAAATTCATTAACAATGCGATTATACTCAAATTCCAACTGCTGATAATCTTTCGCAATATTTTGGGCAAAATCACTGGATAATTCTTGATTATTAATGCTATTTTCCAACGGGATTAAAACTTGTATAATCTCATCTAAATTTTCTTTCTTGAATTTCTCTAGCCTGATTTCAGTGATCTTTTTTACCAGAGTTGGCAATTGTAGGGTATCCATAAAAGTATCGGCAAAATTGTCTCCACCAATATAGGAAGGCGCACTACGTTTTTGATCACCAAAAACAGTTTCTTTTCTCAATCTAGAGTTAGACTTTCTCAAGAGACTAAAGAATGAAGCAACTACCCAAGTCGCCTTGCGGGGTAAAGTAGCTAATAAACCTTTGGCTTCTTGATTAATGCTTTTAATTAAAGGATTACCATAAATTCTATTAACGAGTTGAATCACTTCCGGTTGTTCTGAATTTTGAGCATCACCAGCTAAGAAAATTTCTACGGATCTTCTCAAGTGTTCAGCACGCCATTGCAGCACTGTTGTCATTAGTTCTTGAATTTCCGAAGCCAGTAAACTTAAAATTAAGTAAATAAAAATTAGGCCTAGTGCCACATCTAAAATGAAAGGTAGATTCATTGACATTCTCCTTCGGGATAATTGACCAACTTCTGATAGTAGTATTTATATCATTTAACAGGGAAAATGCTTGTAAACTTTTTTAAAAAATTAATAAGAAAATGTTCGCCAAAAAATTATCTCTGTTCCTGAGAAACTGAGTTAATTTGAGATATGGCCCTGGTTTAAAATATAGGTTCTGGATAGTAAAACTGGAGGTTGCCTTGGATCTCCATGCAATGAAACCCAGCAGTCATAATATTACCAATAAAATATGCAGGAAGGAAGTTTTGTTTGGACTCATCTGGAAAAACAACACCGTGTGGTTGAAAAGAAGATTGATAGGCTTTGGTTGCTAGTATTGCTATTGGCAGCGGTAATATTGTTTACCATTAACCTGGGGGGGTTGCCCTTACAAAAGGGCGATGAGACAATTGTGGCACAGGTAGCACGGGAAATTTGGCAAGCTCCAGCAGATTCAATGCGCTGGCTTTACCCCACTTTAGGTGGTGAACCCTATCATCATACACCGCCCCTGATGCACTGGCTAATTGCTGGGACTTATTCCCTGGGTGGTGTTAACGAATGGACAACGCGGCTACCCAGTGCGATTTTGACAGCAATTTCTGTACCTTTGTTATATTGCCTTAGTAGAGAAGTATTTCGCCAACGTGGGGTAGCTATTTATAGTTCATTAAT
The DNA here is from genome assembly GCA_001672075.1 of Anabaena sp. CRKS33. Classification (GTDB taxonomy): domain Bacteria; phylum Cyanobacteriota; class Cyanobacteriia; order Cyanobacteriales; family Nostocaceae; genus Dolichospermum. The sequence continues at coordinate 9,954 of LJOT01000051.1, read as the reverse complement.
TTATCTGACAATGCTGCCTGTTGTCTGTTATGGCAGGTTGGCCATATTATATGGACCGGTTGTCAGTTTGTTGATATTGATGATGTGGTTTGTCTTGCGATCGCGTCGAGATTTACGTTACTGTTTAGGTATAGGGATTAGTTTTAGCTTAATTTGTCTGATTCAAGGCGTAACAGGCATTTATTTGGGTGCAATTGTCTTAGTATTTCTTTATTGGGATACACCTAGACTGCTAACTTGTTATTATTTCTGGATGGGTATTTTTATTGGTTGTCTACCCGTACTTTGTTGGTATGGCTTTGAGCTATTCCACTACGGTTATCCATTGAGACTTGATATCAATACCATTGTTAATGGTACTAATAATACTAATGGCAATTCACAACCACCTTGGTATTATCTTCTGGAAATTTGTAAGTGGACATGGCCTTGGTTGATATTTCTACCCCAAATTATCCGTATCACCTGGGAGAATCATAACTTAAGTTGGGCAAAACTGATTATTGTCTGGTTTGGAGTTTATTTATTGATTATTTCCCTGATTAGCGTTAAACTTCCCTGGTACATACTCCCCATTTATCCTAGTTTGGCTTTAGCCATAGGGTTTGGGTTAACAGAAATGTCTAATGTACCTTTATTCTCAAGCTATCCCCGTGCTTGGGTAACGAGTTTAGCAATATTGGCAGTGGTTGCTTCAGCAGGTAGTATTTATTTTAGCTGGAAAACTTTAGACACAGTAGAGTTGCAGATCATTTTTGCTGCTGTAACTTTAACTATGACTTTAGCTGCAATTTTGCTAGAACGAGGCGATAAGCAATTTCTCAAAATTCTCATTTGGGGAACTTATGTATCTCTATTTCTAGTCATGAGATCTAATTATTGGCTGTGGTAATTACAGAATATTACAAATTAATGAGGCATAATAAGGTGAGCATTTTACTGATATATCAGTACATCAGATGGCTACGCCAGCTAGGTTATCATATAATAAATTCCAGCAGTTAAACAATTTGAGATTTTGGCTTTTAGATTTTAGATTCATTCTTGTGTTTACATTTGACGGCTGAAAAGCTTTGCAAAGCTTAACTTTTCCATCCAGAATTTAAAATCTACAATTCAGTTCATGCTACTACAAAAAATCTATTTTTTAGCCTTATTGATGCTTTCGATGCGGTTAATTTCTTGGCTATCTTGACTCGTATTGTTTTGGGTTATAGTCATAATAGCCAAAAAAACTACAGTTCCCAGCGCCAAAGACAAAAGAGGACGTTTAATAGAGATAAAATCCCTGATCATCCTGGCTAAAGGTCGGCTTTGACGACGGAGATCCGAAGAGATCATCATCTGTCTCCAAATAAACGGATCACGTACATAATGTCCACTTTGGCAAACAACTAACTTTTCTTGACAATAAGGACAGGTAAACAAACCAATGTAAGACTTAATTGGCGTTGTTCTGTTATTTCTTTGACAAATTGGGCAAGTAACATAATGATTATCAAAAGTATTTGTACTCATCTACCTCGTCCGCCTAATCCCTTGATTTTCTGTATAACAGTAGCCGTATTGAATTTTACTTAAAATTTACTACCTCCGCCATAATTACTTGTAATTATTTGAAGAATAGTATCGGATTGAGAATGAATGTCCAGATGACATACTCCTTTCGATTTTAACTCAAGTTGTTAGCACTGCCAGGCGTAATTCTTTTTTCCACATATTTTGTAATTTTAGTTAATCAATTATTGATCGGCTAGTTGCTCCCATAATGAACCACAATAGGAGATAACAAATAAAAAATTGATTTATTTTTTCTGAAAATTACCCCCGTTGTTAATGACTATGACTCTCTTGCCTCCTGCTTCCCAGAGGAAGGTCAGGGAATCCCCTGCTTTTCTCACACCTTCCATTCAGTTTACCCAGTTAATTAATCGTTTTCAACCCTCCCAGGAAACAGTAGTGCTGTTTTTAGCCGTATTAATTGGCGGTGGCACGGGTATGGGTATAGTCACCTTTCACTATTTAATCCAGCTAATTAACTACTTGATGCTGGAAAATTTTCTGGGACAGATTGGGGGCTGGGGTGCTTGGACTTTAGCTGCTGTCCCTACTTTAGGTGGCATCATTGTTGGTTTGATGCGTTGGCGCACTCAGGATTTTGGACCGGGACTCTCATCTCTAATCGCTGTTTCCCAAGGAAAAGAAGCCAAAAAACCACTACGACCAGTGACAAAAATGATCGCTGCGGCTGTTTCTCTCGGTAGTGGTGCGTCCTTAGGTCCCGAAGGTCCAAGTGTAGAAATTGGTACGAATTTCGGGGTTTTATTATCTGATATATTACAAGTCTCTCAGGAACGCCAGCGGTTACTTTTGGGGGCTGGGGCAGCTGCTGGTTTAGCCGCTGGTTTTAATGCCCCCATTGCGGGAGTATTTTTTGCCTTAGAAGTAGTCATGGGAACTACGTATTTTGCTACGTCGGCTGTAAGTGTGGTTCTACTGGCCGCCGTGGTGGCCGCTTTAATTGGTCAAATTGGCTTGGGTTCACAACCGGCTTTTGCCTTACCCGCTTATCAAGTTCGTAGTTACTTAGAATTACCTCTTTATCTTGGTTTGGGTTTGGGTGCGAGTTTAATTTCCCTAGCTTATACCGAAGCAATTCGTTTAACTAAAGCAGGCTTTGCTGGGAATTTACCAGGGTTAAAGTTATTAGGGAAAATTCCTCAGTCAATTCAGCCAATCATTGGTGGTGTAATTATTGGTGCTGTAGGTTGGCGCTATCCGCAAATTTTGGGTATTGGCTATGGAACTGTACAAGCAATGCTACAGGATGAGGATTTTTCCCTCAAGCTATTACTAATATTACTAGCATTAAAACTGCTGATGACAGCAGTAAGTTCCGGTAGTGGTTTTGTGGGTGGACTATTTGCACCAGCTATGTTTTTAGGTGCGTCCTTTGGGTCTACTTATGCTAAATTTCTGATTCTGATAGCACCAGAACTGGGGAAATATATGGCTGCTCCTCCAGCTTATGCCATGGTGGGTATGGCGGCAGTTTTAGCAGGTAGCGTCAGAGCGCCATTAACGGCAATTATCATGTTATTTGAATTAACCCGCGACTACCGCATTGTATTACCTTTGATGGCGGCTGTGGGTCTAAGTGTTTGGTTGGTGGAAAGAATTAAACCAACAATAGATGCCAATTCTAATTTGCAACAGATTGGTTTGCCAGAGTTGAAAGATGAAAAGGTGGAAATGTGGCAGCAAATGTTAGTCGCAGATGCTATGCACACTCGTCCCCAAAAATTATCAGCCACCCTGGGAGTCATAGAGGCGGCGGTGGCAATGACCCAAAAACGTACACGCAGCGCTTTAATAATTGATGATGGAGGGAGATTGGTAGGAATTCTTTCCCTGGAAGATATTAAGCGAACTCTTTCTCTATGGCAAAATATCCCTAATTTGCCCCCGGAAATTCATGGAACTTTATCTAGCCAAAAACTGATAGATATTTGTACTACTGATATTCTTTATGCTTGGGTTGATGAACCTTTATCTGAAGCTTTAAACCGCATGGCATTACGTGGTTTACATCAGTTACCGGTGGTAGCTAGGGAAAATCCCGATTTTATCCTGGGTTTACTAGAATTTAGGGAACTGGAATTAACTTGTAATATTACAGCAATTACTAAAGCACTCCATAGCTATTTACCAGTTCTACCTGTTAACGATATAAACGATATAAACGATATAGAGGTATAGAGGTATAGAGGTATAGAGGTATAGAGGTATAGAGGTATAGAGGTATAGAGGGACAGAGGGACAGAGACATTGAAGATCAGTGTGCAGCCGTCAGGGGTTAATCAACAGTAAAACTCAACCACTGACAACTGACAACTCAGAACTGAACTAAACTGTAGCTTCTACTTCCGCATCTTCTAGAGATTCTGCATCTACTTGCCGCAGTCGAATGTGTTTTTTGCCTAAGGTGATGATAAACTCATCTCCAGGTTTAAGATTCATCTGTTTTGTGTAAGCTGAACCGATGAGCAAGTTGCCATTTGATTGCACACTAATTCTATAGCTGGCACTGCGACCACCACGCCCATTAACACCGGGGGAACTATCTAATTGAATACCCTCTGCATCAATTAGGGCATTCAAGAATTTCATCATATTGACACGCTCTACACCATTTTTTGTAACAGTATAGTAGCCACACTCTTTAGCTTTTTCGTCTTTGCTGAGGGTTTCTAGCTCTCTGACTTTTGTGATCAGTTCTTCGCCAACTAGGGGTTCAATTTTTTTCTGTTTAGGCATTAACTTGGGTCGAAAACGAATTTTTGAAGTTGTTAAGTGAATTTTATTTTAGCTGACATTGAACTAATAGGAAAGGATTCCTTTAATTTTTCCATCAGTCTAGCCAAGTATATTACACTCATGGACAAAATTGTTGTACTATCATCAATATTTTTGAGAAATTCTCACGAGAAAGATCAGAACTCACACACAAGTGAATGAAAATCAACCACGAAGGAGCGAAGAACACGAAGAAAACAGGCTTTGAGAGATATTTTGGGTCAGTCCTAAAAATATATTATTAACTAGTACACTGCGGCGTAGATAAAATGGCCATTCTCAATCGCCAAAAAGCTTACTCTATATTATTTTTGACTTTTGACCTTTGACTTTTGACTTCTGCCCTGCGGTACTAGATGGTTGTTTTCTGGGATTTTCCCTTCCCCTTTTCTGCTTGTTGATCAGTTATTTTCAAAATTAAATGGCAATACTTAGGAATACTATAGATGAAACTAACGACTAGAGGACACTACAGTGTGAAGGCTCTGCTAGATTTGAGTTTACAGCCAAAATATGGTCCTGAATCGGTTAAAGCGATCGCTAAACGTCAAGATATTCCCGCTCCCTATCTGGAAAAGCTACTGATAGAAATGCGTCGCGCTGGTTTAGTCACATCAATTCGTGGTAGCGTTGGTGGATACAAGTTGGCCAGAAAACCTACACAAATATCTATTGGACAAATCTTGGAGGCTGTTGGTGAAAATATCACTAATTTACCTCTCAATCATCCTACACCTTCTCAAACAGCGGATTGGGTAACATCCTCTCTCTGGAACAGGCTCAATCAAAAGCTCAAAGAAGCCTTATACAATATTACCCTGGCTGACCTTTATTATGATGCTCGCAGTTGGCAAGCTTCTCTTGGTGAAGAAGCCAATTTTGTGGTTTAGTCGTTAGTTTTAACAGATGTCGGGACAGGGAAAGAAGGAATAATAAATGATATCTGCTTCCGTTTTGATTTTAGCTGCATTGTTAGATTACTTAATAGGTGATCCTTGGGGTTGGCCGCATCCAGTTCGGGTGATAGGTTGGGTAATTTCTCGCTGGACTAATATCTCCCTCAAATATTGTCAAAATCCTTTTTCTCAGCGTCTCGTGGGCATTATATTGGGGATTAGTGTGATTATTGGCAGTGGGTTGCTAGGGTGGATCATAGTTAAAATCGCCCAGGGGGTACATCCATTTTTAGGAATTACGGTACAAACCATTCTTCTAGCTAGTTGTTTCGCTCTCAAAAGTTTAAGAAATGCAGCTATGGAAGTTCTACAACCTTTAAGTAAGGGAGAATTAGCTCAAGCACGACAAATTCTCAGCAATTATGTGGGGAGAGATACAGCTAATCTTTCCCCAGCGGAAATTCTCCGAGCAGTTTTGGAAACTGTTACAGAAAATGCTACGGACGGGGTAATGGCTCCTCTTTTTTATACTATTATTGGTACATTTATCCCTGTTCTCGGTCCTGTTCCTTTGGCATTAGCATATAAAGCTAGTAGCACTTTAGATTCAATGATCGGTTATAAGCAAGCACCTTATACTTACATTGGTTGGTTTAGTGCGCGGTGGGAAGACGGTTTCACTTGGTTGCCCTGTCGCCTAACAGTGATAACTTTATCATTATTATCCGCCAAACCTGTCAATGTTTGGCGAATATGTCACCGCGACGCAATTAAAGACCCTAGTCCTAATTCTGGTTGGAGTGAATGCGCTTATGCTGCGATTTTAGGTGTACAAATGGGAGGTGTAAATTGGTATGGTGGGGTAGCTAAACATAAACCACTTTTAGGAGATCCTATTTATCCCATTACACCAGATTCTATTGATCAAGCTTTAAAATTAACCCGATATGCGTTTTTATTGTGGTTAGGACTAGCAATAGCAATATTTTTAATAGCTTAAAGGGTGTTTGAAAAGTCATGATTGATGTATCAAATTCCCAATTCCCAATTCCCAATTCCCAATTTTATGTCTACTAAAATAGTTGAAATTCTTTCATCAGAAGAACTGCGTCGGACATTAACTCGTATGGCTTCTCAGATTGTGGAAAGAACGCGAGATTTATCTCAGTTGTTACTTCTGGGTATTCGCACTAGAGGAGTTCCTTTAGCTTATTCATTAGCACGACAAATAGAAATTCTGGAAAATATGACTGTTGCTGTAGGTGCTTTAGATATTACATTTTATCGTGATGATCTTGATAAAATTGGTTTAAGAACTCCAGAAAAAACCGATATTCCTTTTGATTTGACTGGTAAAACTGTGGTACTTGTAGATGATGTCATTTTTAAAGGGAGAACCATTCGTGCTGCTTTAAATGCAGTCAATGAATATGGTAGACCAGAAGTGATTCGTTTAGCTGCATTAGTAGATAGAGGTCATCGAGAGTTACCAATTCATCCAGATTTCGTGGGGAAAAAATTACCGACAGCAAAAGAAGAAATTGTCAAAGTTTATTTACAAGATATTGATGGCCGAGATGCTGTAGAGTTGATTAGTAATTAAAATTGATTTTTTAGAGAATTAAATCATAGGAGGATGTGGGAAAAGTGGTATCCGGTATTACCCTGGTTACCATGGGGGTTTTCAAAGTCCGAGTTAAAGAAGAAAAGAAAAGTGATCTTCTCTTGCAGAAATCACAAAGAGATCACTAATTTTCCAATTTTTCTCAAAGGAGAAGATATCAGTTATGGGTATTCCTAACCATTATTAGTTTAGGTTTAACTTGCCAATTTTAGGAAAGCTGAAGAAAACACTGATTTTATGTTATCTATATTTCAAAAACTGGCATAAGTAAACTACATTAACAGTAAATTAAAACTTATGGTTTTAATTAGAATTAAATTAATAATTTACGATATAGGAGTAATTATTTCTTTTATTAACACATAGGGTTCAATGATCAGAGCATTAAATCGTTTGTTGCGGTGTAAATTCCATTCTCCCACTTGGTCTACTGTTGGTTTAGCTAATAATTGTTCATCAATCCAATGTTGTACTGAAAGAATATTATCACTAGCGATCGCTTCTCCCACATCTAGTAAATCTAAATTTTCCGCTACCACAATCACTGCATCTTTTTGAACATGAGGAATTAACCATTCCCATTCTGCTTCATCAAGATTTTGCTGTAATTTTTCTCGTAATTCCGACATGATTTCCCACTTTTTTAGTTACTAGTTTGATTTTACAATATAACAACCTAATTTTATCTGAGATTGCACAGAATCATAAAATCTATCAATTCATCTGTTTTTATCTGCGTTTATCTGCGTTTATCTACGGTTAATTATTCTTAAAATCTTATATTTGGTATTACAATCATTTTATTAGCTGCTAGAGAATGTAGTTTCAATTAAATATTCAGCAGGTAGTGAGTTAATAAACTGACTTTTGGACTTAGGTTCATTTTTATAATCTTTGAGAAACCAGGAGATAAATAACTGTTTTTTTGCTCTGGTTAAAGCTACATAAAATAACCGCTTTTCCTCCTCTAATTTATTATCTCGTAAACTGAAATAACTGGGAAATTCTTGCTCACACATACCCGCAATAAAAATATGATCAAATTCTAAACCTTTGGATTGATGAATTGTGATAATTAAAACCTGATTATTTTCTTGAGAAATTTGATCTAAATTTTTCGCTAAAGCTGTATATTCGAGAATATTTCTTAACGCTGTATCAGGATGTAATTCTAAATTATCCTGTTCTTTGAAAATCTTGACTAATCTTTTCAGATTTTCTAACCTGTGTGGTTGATGATTTTCATAAAAATCATATAAACCAGACTCAATTAAAATATTACCTAATAAATCTGCTGGACGTAATTTTTGGCTGGTATTTTTCCAACCTTGAATATCATTAGCTAAAGCTTCAAATTCCTCTCCATAACGATAAACTAATGCTTGACGATAATCAGCACCATGTTTAATTAAAGGTATGAGAATTGTTAATAATTCCACAGTTGTACGAGTATCATCAATAGCGCGATGACTTGGTAATTGATTCAGGTTTAATTGAGTTGCTAAATTTTCTAAACTATAACTATCTGCTTTGATAAACCGCTTTGCTAAATCCCAGGTATCTCCCCATATAAATTGAGGAGTTGATAAACCTAATTTTTGAGCATCAGCTATAATCATTTTAATATCAAAACCGAGATTATGTCCCAATAAAAAAGCATCACTAATAAATGCTAAAAACTCTATAAATACATCAAGAGCATTTCTCCCGTTGGTGGCTAAAAATTCATCACTATAACCATGTATTTGTTCCGAATCTCCCACGGGTATAGTATTTTTAATATAAGCATGAAATTCAGATTTTATCTGACCATTAATCAATTTAATAGCAGCAATTTCAATTACTTGATCTTTACCGGTGATCAAACCCGTAGTTTCCACATCAAAAACAACAATTGTTCCTGAATTATAAGCAGTAATTAAATTACTAAAAGGATCACCATCAATAAAAGTTTGTATTGAGGCCATATCAGTTAATTTAAAACCACAAACTTCACCTTCTTTGATGACATTCTTAATAGTAACATTACCAATTCCCCGACTAGGACGTAATAACATTCTTAACAGTGAAGTTGCATCAAAAGGATTAATAATAAAACGTAAATAAGCCAGAGTATCTTTAATTTCTTGAAGAGAAAAAAAATCATGTTGTTCAACTGTGATACAGGGAACATTGAATTTTTCTAAAGTTTTGCTAATTATACCAATACGTTTATGATTTCTCGTTAAAACAGCAACTCTATTATATAAAAAATCGGGATTATTTTTAGCTAAATTTTGAATTTGTTTAGCAATCCATAATCCTTCATCCTCTTCATTTTTAGCTGCATAAATTGGAATTAGTTCACCATTTTGACAATGAGGTGCAGGAGTTATTTTTGTATGTCTTGTTGCAAAGGAATCAGCAAAAACAGAAGCGGTATTAAGTAAAGTTCTAGTAGCGCGATAATTCCAAGTTAGAGAATATTCTTGAGGTTGAAACTGTTGTTTAAATTGACTGACAACTTTTTCAGGTTCAGAACCTCTCCATTCATAAATAGTTTGATCTAAATCTCCAATTATGGCAATATTACCAGTTCTAGCAGCTAAAGTTGTGACAAGTTCATATTCTGATAAGTGAGTATCTTGAACTTCATCTACTTGAATAAAATCAAACCGATTTTCCCATCTTCGTTTAATTTCTGGATAATAGGAAAACAAAGAACGAATATAAAAGATTAAATCAGCAAAGTCTAAAGCATGACGTTCTTGTAATAAATTTTGGTATTTATTAGCTAATTTTGCATTATCTATTCCTAATGGTGCAAATAATTTTTCTAGAGGGTAATTAGGAGATAGTTGTAAATGACTCGCTTTAGTTTTACAATCTGCTATTTGTGATAATTGATTTTGAGCTTTTTTATCGTCACGTAGTTGAAAAATACCTTTAACTATTCCTAAGCAGTCAGTATCATCATAAACTATAAAATCTGCTGGTAAACCAATATTTCTCGCTTCTGTTCTCAGGATAGAAGTACATAAACTATGAAAAGTTTTAATTGTGATATAGCGAAATTGTTGAGGACACATTTCTGCTAAC
>LJOT01000313.1 GCA_001672075.1 Anabaena sp. CRKS33 | reverse complement strand
ATCAAGTCCAGGATAACAAATTTAAAATCAATTGTCAACCCCCTTGATAGTATTTTTTGGGCTTTTATTGGGAGTGGGAATTATTCGATAAGTTGTGGAGGTACAAAATCATCTGCGTTTATCTGCGTTTATCTGCGTTTTCTTCCTAATTGCTGTAGCTATGAGCATGAGAAATGCTATTATTTACAATTTATGTGATGACAAAAACGAGCCATGTTAAACCTTGACTGGAGTTTAGAAGTTGAAGAGGAAAAAAGAACAAGGAAGAATGAAGTAAATTTCTCTCCTGGTTTTTGGTGCTTATATTTAATAGCCTGTAATTTATGGTTATTTATTGCTCCTGGATTTTATTATCCTCTAATTGCGAAAAGTATCACTCCTAAATCTGTAAATCCCCAAGTTACTAAATCCTGTTCTCAACAAAGTCTAGAAACTTTAACAACTCAATTAATGTTAGATTTACCTGGCTATGCTAACCGTGTTACCCAACGTGCGCGTCGTCTGAAAAGGAGTGTTGATACTTTTTCCTATATATTGGCTGCGGGTAAACCAGAGTTTGAATCTTTACCATTAAACCCTGGTATTGATCATGGGAATAAATATAACACAGAAGGAGTAGAACAGGTTTTCTTTACAACCTTAGAGAGAAAATATCTCAATAAAAAACCTGTAGAATTACAAGAATTTCACAGGCTATTTTTGACAAAAACTAACACTGGTTGGAGTGTGGTTATGATGTTTTCTCAAACCAGTGAGTATCCAGTTAAACCTCCTATCGCACCACCCAGAAATAGTAGTTATGGTGCGATCGCTCAAGGTGTTAAACTATGGTTACGGGATTGTCAAGCTGGAAGTGTTCGATTACAGTAAGTAGTTACAGCCATTTTCAGGTAAATCGTTTTTTGTTTCTCACCCAGGCGCAAATCAACATACTATTACCCTTGGGGAATTTGATTTAATTCTGCTGTCAGTTTCTCTTTATTGCGTCTACGGATTTTAGCGTAAAGTTGAATACTCACAGCCATGAACACCACTAAACCGAAAATTAACCAAGCTGTCATGTCGGTGGGTAAGTTATTCTTGAATATAGCCAACATGACAATTACAACTAGTAAAAGCGTTGGTGCTTCATTCAAAGCGCGTAAACTTTGACCACTCCATTTACATTCATTCGCTGCTAACTGCTTCATGAGTCTACCACAATAATGATGATAACCAATTAAAACAGCTACAAACGCTAATTTGAAATGTAGCCAGGGTTCTTGTAAAATATCCATGTTTGTAGATAAGATACCAATAGCCATCGCTACTGTTACTAACATCCCAGGAGTAGTTATAATATCATAAAGACGCTTTTCCATGATTTGATACTGGTTTTTCAGTATCGTTTTTGCTGGTTCTGGTTCTTGGTTGGCTTCAACGTGGTAGATAAATAAGCGGACGAGGTAAAATAACCCCGCGAACCAAACCACAAAGCCAATAATATGAAATGCTTTAAACCAAGAATAAGCCATAATATCCTAACCTGCCTTAATCGCCTTACAAATGACCTCAATACCAGGTTACGGTAATTCTAGTCGAGAATGGCGATACATTAAGAACTATTATTGATCTTCTAACTGACTACTAAACTGTTTAGCAGAACGTCGTTTTAACTCAACTGACTCAGTGCGGGGTAATAAATCAAATATTTCTCTCAATTTGTCGTCTATTTCTGTAAAAGGTACTTGACCTTTTTTGTTCAAGACTACTTTACCCGACTGGTCAAAAATTACAACTTGAGGAACACCCCCCGAATAATAATATCCCGGTTCTGTCGGTTGATAGGTCTTGTCAGCTAAAATGGTATCAACGCTGATAGGAATAATCTCCGCTGCGCGTCCATAGAATGCTTGTACCTCAGAAACAACTTGGGCGTATTTCTTGCAGTCGCTACTATCATCAATGTAAAATGTTACTATGGCTGGTTTGTGTTCTGCTAATGTCTGTGCTAGTGTTTCCTTGGCAGGAACTAAAGAACCATTACCAGCATAAATTACAAAAATATTACCATCATAACGATCATCTTTAATACCTGCTATTGCGGGCTGTATACTAATTATGAATAGCCAAAGAAGCAGCAATAAGCATTTAGATACTAACCGTCTCCAGTTAGTAATTATTTGAGTTTGTAAAAAAAGCCCTTTCATGCTATTCATTCACAGAAACCTTGTATTTGTCAGTTGTCAGTTGTCAGTTGTCGGTTGTCAGTTGTCAGTTGTCCGTTGTCAGTGGTCAGTTTTCCTTAGCAAAAATCATCTTTTCCCGTCTCCTTGTCTCCTTTTGATGGTATCTTCTCTATAATAATCCTATTTGATTTTTTTTAATGAACCACACTAGACCCAGAGATTATGGAGGAAGAGAAAATAAAGATGTTATGTCTACGGATACACATACTCATTCAAAATCGTTATAGTTAAGTAGGTTGGCGTTAAAAATTGTCGTTATGACAAGGGAACAGGGAACAGGGAACAGGGAACAGGGAACAGGGAACAGGGAACAGGGAAGAGGTTTTGGGCAACTTTACTTTTCGTTACATATTTCGGTTTTTTTCTGTTCACTTACTTAGTTAAATTTACAGTTTTTACAGTTTCAAATTCTTTTGACATTCTTTTGACAATGATCACCTTATTAATAAATCATGACTGTAGGTAAAAAAATAAAATTTATCAGTAGATTTCCCTTGGGTTTTGCAGTATCAATAGCCAAAAGCGTGACCTTTTTGGTCAGGTCACTGCGTCTTGGTGCTGCTAGTGTTTTACCAGGTGCTATTGCGCGACGTATAGAACCCCGAATTTTGCAATTATTGAGCCAGCAAGTTAAACACGGAGTAATTATTATTGCGGGAACAAATGGAAAAACTACTACTGCTTTACTATTATGCACCATTTTACAACGAAAGGGGTTTCGTATCGCCCATAATTCTACAGGCGCGAATCTGGAAAACGGTTTAGCAACTGCTTTGATAGACAATGCTAATCTGCTGGGGAAGTTAAATATAGATTATGCAATTTTAGAAGTTGATGAAAATATAGTCCCCAAGGTTTTGAAACCACTACAACCTCGAATTATTCTCTGTTTAAATCTGTTCCGCGACCAATTAGATAGATATGGAGAAGTAGATAGTATTAGTAAGCGGTGGACAAAAGTAATTTCGACCTTACCAGAAACAACCGTAGTTATTCCCAATGCTGATGATCCAACTTTATCATATTTGGGTCAACAGTTACCACAAAGAGTCTTATTTTTTGGTTTAAATGAACCAGAAAATTATTTAGAAGCAATTCCTCACGCTGTTGATTCTATTTATTGTCCTAGATGCGGCCATGCTTTAGACTATCAAGGGGTGTATTTATCCCATTTGGGAGATTTTACTTGTCCTAGTTGTGGTTTTACTAAAAGTAAACCCGCATTATTAAGTCGCAACTGGCCACAAATTCTTGTCGGTTTGTACAATAAATATAATACTTTAGCCGCAGTTACAGCAGCAAAAGAATTAGGAATTGATAATGTTAGTATCAGAGATACAATTAACGATTTTCAAGCCGCTTTTGGTCGGGCTGAAGATTTAGTTATTGACGGTAAACGAGTACGGATTCTATTATCTAAAAATCCCGTAGGTACAAACGAAACTATTCGCGTCGTTACTCAAAGTACCGATAAAACTACTTTATTGGTCTTGAATGACAGAACCCCCGATGGTACTGATGTATCATGGATTTGGGATGTGGATACGGAAAAGTTGGTAGCAAGAGGAGGAACCTTGATTGTCAGCGGCGACCGTGTGTATGATATGGCCTTACGTTTGCGTTATAGTCAAGAATCTGTGGAGAGTAACATTAACCTGATTGTAGAGTCAGATTTGCACAAAGCGATCGCTACTGCTTTAAAGCATACACTAGCAAATGAAACTTTACACATTCTCCCCACCTATTCGGCCATGTTAGAAGTAAGAGAAATATTAACTGGTAAGAAAATCCTCTGATAATTGACAATTGACAATTGACTAATTATGCTGTATTTGCAGCAGTGTTTATCTGTGAATTATGAAAATAGTCAAACTGATTTTACTTGCTTTTCCCGCATTTTTAGCCTCTGTGCTATTATTAGTCAACC
>LJOT01000597.1 GCA_001672075.1 Anabaena sp. CRKS33 | reverse complement strand
TTTTTCCTGTTCAAGGCTTTTGCGTAGTTCTAACGGAGATAAGAAGAGATTGCCTTGATGATCATAAATATTTAGAGTTGAGGCTGTTAGTTCAAACCGAATACCCAAACGAGGACTGTGCCAATGATCCATGTTTTCAATGGATATGAGTTCTTCGTCGGCTCTGGTAAAACCCATCAACTCATTAGAGTCTGGGTTATATATGTAGTATTCTTCCACATCATAGCGGTTATAGAATAACAATTTACGGCTCATTTCTTTGAGGGTATTGCCTGGAGACAAAATCTCAAACACTACTTGAGGGGCAATATGATCTTCTTGCCATTGCCGATATGATCCCCGATCGCCTTTGGGTCGGCCAAAGGCCACGAGGACATCGGGGGCGACACGAATATCGGGACGACCTTCAACGGGATACCACAGCAGATCTCCTGCCACAAAAACGGTCTCGTCATTGGCAAAGAGGGAGTCGAGATTTTCTTTAATCAGGACAATCCAGCGAAATTGCTTGGTGTTATCTGCCATGGGCTGACCATCACTGTCGGGATAGATTATGGTTTTATCTAGAGCTACAGTCATTGTTTTTGCCTCCCTCTCATTTTTGAGAAGCATTATTATAGAAATTTCACAGGAACATCACTAATTTTAATCGGGAAGAAATTCTGGATCAAGTAGATCATCGGCAGAAAACGGACAACTTTCAGGAAAAAGATGAGTAGGTAATTCACTTTTTTTGATAGCCTGTCTTCTGGCTTTAACATAAATTTCTGCAATTTCTTGCAAGAAATAGTTATACAACGTTTTAGACTTTAACAATAACTCAAGCTCAAATCGAAAGTTATCAATTTCATTTTGCCAACTTTTGGCACAGTATTCTTTTTCAGAGTTCCAATACTTATACAACAATAAGTGAATGAGCAATTGACGCAGGTAACTGTCAACTTTCCGCCTTTGTTCATTACCCAAACTGAGAATTTCCTCTTTTAAATGTAAAAAATCTAATTCCTCAATGCGATTATTTTCTAGTAATTTATAGGTTTCTTCCAGCCAAAGGAAATAATCTTGTTCGTAAAGAGCATTAATGGTGTTCATGAAAGCACCTAAGTATTGTTTACT
>LJOT01000596.1 GCA_001672075.1 Anabaena sp. CRKS33 | reverse complement strand
TGATCGGGCAGCCGAACTCCCAGCGGGCCTTCGCTCCCCACTGGCTGCTGATGGTGCGGTCCAGATAGCCGATCTTGGTGTCTGACGGGTGGCCGACGAGCCATCGGTTATAGCACCACACCAGATTGCGCATGGGGTACTGAGCGAACCCGGCCGTGCCGCTCGTAAAAGTGAACCACACCCGCTGATTCAGCGCCTGGCTGGCAGCGTGGTCATAGACCAGCGTGCGGTCAGGCAGATGGACGTAGAGCAACTGGTGCGCTCGGTCGAAGCGGGCCTCCAGTTTCACACCGGCAAGCTGCGCCTCGGTGTAGGTCTGCAGCAGCAGATCCACGTCCTGCGTGGCCAGCGGCACACTGCTGGAGTTGGCCCCGAGGAAGATGCTGGGTGGCTCGTTGCGCCCGCCACCGAGGAACGCAATGCCCTGATCTCCGAAGGTGCAGCATGCGTGTGTGCCGATGGTGCCGCGCATGATCTGAGCGCCGTCGATGCGCTGGAACGGGAAGAGACTGCCGCCGATGTTGTCGAACACCTCGATGGTGTGCCGGTTCAGCGCATAGACCTCGTTGCGCGACTTGAGCAGCGCAACCACGGGATCAGGGTCGATCTCGCTGGAGCCGTACTTGAGCGGGTTCACTTGCGTCGGATCGGTCAATTCCATGACCACAAGGAACCTACCGTCAGTGGTCATGAAGTAGCCGTCTACCCACACGACATCGAGCACCGTGCCGAGATCGGGATCGGTGACTTGGATGAAACCGAGGGTGGGCGACCAGTAGTACAGCCTGCCACCGGATGCGATGGCCAGGCGGTCGAACGAGTAGTCGAACGTGACATAGCCCGTCCCGCCCACATCGCCCAGCACGGTAATGGCGCCTGCGCTGCTGACGGTGACGAGGCTTGTGCCCATGACCCGGTAGCACACACCTTGCCATTCAATACCACCACGGTCAGACCCGGGCGCTCCGGTGGCGAACGGCACGATGCCATCAGCAGGGCGCAGGTACTCCTGGCTCACGCCGGAGCCCTTGGGTACAGGCATCATGTTCACCGGGAACGCGGTGCGGATGTCCGGCCCGTTGTCCGAGTAGATGCCGGAGACGATGGGAATGGCTGGC
>LJOT01000312.1 GCA_001672075.1 Anabaena sp. CRKS33 | reverse complement strand
TCGCTATTCCAATACCATCGTTTATAATAACTATCCCTTTCCTGAAAACGTCAATGAGAAACAAAAACAGAAAGTAGAAACAGCCGCGCAAGCAGTGTTAGACACCAGAGACAAATATCCTGATAGTAGTTTAGCAGACTTATATGATCCCTTGACAATGCCACCAGACCTAGTCAAAGCTCATCAAATATTAGATAAAGCCGTAGACTTATGTTATCGTCCCCAGCCCTTTGTCAGTGAATTAAATCGAATCGAATTTTTATTTAGTCAATATGAAGCCTTAAATGCTCCCTTACTCAAACCAGAGAAAAAGAAAAGAGCGAAAAAAAGCAATTAAAAAAAGCAATTAATTGTTAGAGTAGATTTGTAGAATCTAGATTTATACTTAAATCAGCGATTAAAATATGCTTTTAGCACGCTACACTAAAGCTTATACAAAGATAAGAACCAGATAGTGCGTGGGTTAAAAAATTGAATTTTGTTTTAGTCCACCTATCCCTGACTAAAGCCAAACCATAGGTAAACCTTGTTTATGTAAGTAGGTTGGCGTGAAAAATTGTCGTTATGACAAGGGAACAGGGAATAGGGAACAGGGAAGAGGTTTTGGGCAACTTTACTTTTCGTTACTTATGTCGGTTTTTTCCGTTCACCTACTTAGTAGCCAAGAAAATTTTGTCCGTCATGACTGTAAACAGTTTAATGGATAGAAATGCTGATCAAATCTTGATCGAACATTCTTTGCTATTGATTATTGACAATTTTCATTCAAAAACTATACATTCAAGACATTTAAACTTACAGTTAGTTAATATACAGTATAACCATCACCCTGAAATCAATTCTGCCCAAAGCTGAAAAAGGAGAAGATAATGGACCCAATAATTTTGATTATATTTTTAGCTCTGGTAGGTTATGCCTTAGCCTCTGCAAAGATGGTAAATCAAGGGAATGTTGCTTTAGTTGAACGATTAGGGCGATATCATCGTAAACTTAACCCTGGACTGAGTTTCATTGTTCCCATCATTGATCAAATTGTGATGGAAAACACAACCAGAGAGCAGCTTTTAGATATTAAACCGCAAAATGTAATTACTAAAGATGGTATCTACTTAGAAGTAGATGCAATTGTTTATTGGCGGATTAAAGATATTGAGAAAAGCTTTTATGCCATTGATGATCTAGAACAGTCTCTAGCAAACATAGCCACAACTACCCTCCGGGAAAATATCGCCCAAAATTCCTTAGAGGATACTAATATGTCTAGAGATCAGATAGACAGAACCGTATTAGGGGCATTAAATTCAATTACAGTTACATGGGGAGTTGAAATCACGCGATTAGATATTCAGAGTATCACCCCACCGGAGACTGTACGTAAGTCAATGGAAGAGCAACAGAACGCACAAATTAAAAAACGAGCCGCGATTTTAGCCGCAGAAGGGGAGGAAGAAGCGGCGGTGAAGAGGGCGAAAGGAACTAAAACATCTATAGAGATCATTTCTGAAGCCTTACGTTCTCATCCCGAAAGTAAGGATATTTTACGGTATCTTGTCGCCCAAGATTACGTAGATGCTAGTGAGAAATTGGGTGCAAGCAATAATGCCAAAATTGTCTTTGTAGATCCTGCTAACTCAACGGAAATGTTCCAAGAGTTGATTTCTGATTCCGTACAAGAAAATCACATTAAAAACCCTGGTAATGGTAAAGGTAATGGTAATGGAGCTAATTGATATGGTGTATTTTATCTAGATGAGGTACAATTTTAGCGGGCAAAATGCCCGCGAGATTTTTATGATTAATATCTGTACCTCATCACATCGGAAACTGCTGTAATTAGAGCTTGCTGAAAAACCTAAAACCATTTATTAACAAAGGGTTTCGCGGATTTTTACCACAAAAAAGTGCCAGGTTTTGGCCAATGGTGTCTCAAAAGAGGTGCATTTTTCTTTGTCGGATTTGGAAAATTGAGGATATCCAGACAGTTAAAACTGTTCCCTGTTCCCTGTTCCCTGTCCCCTGTTAAGAGTTCCCTGTTCCCTGTTCCCTGTTCCCTGTCCCCTGTTAAGAGTTCCCTGTTCCCTCCCCTCACAGACAACTTATTCAGCAAGCCCTAATTAGTAGGAATGACGAAAAATGGCATCGGTCACCAGAGTTACTTCTTGCATTTCTTGAACATCATGAACTCGCAGAATATCTGCACCATTAAAAATGGCTGCACAACAGGCTGCGGCCGTTCCCCAAATCCGTAATGTTGGATCTGGTTGGTTGAGGATATTGCCGATAAAACTTTTGCGAGATGCTCCTACTAAAATCGGAGTATTAAGTGTTTTTAGCGATCGCAAGCGGCGGAAAATTTCTAAATTCTGCTCATGATTTTTAGCAAAACCAATACCAGGATCAATAATGATTTTACTTGGGTCAATTCCTGCCCGGATAGCATCAATAATTCTCTGGGATAAAAAGCTATAAATATCACCTATTAAATCTTGATAATCTGTAAAATTGCCCATATTTTCCGGTTTTCCACGGATGTGCATTAAGATAATTGGCACATTGAAACTAGCCACAGTTGGCAGCATTTCTGGATCATAAGTACCAGCAGAAATATCATTGACTAAATCCGCTCCCGCTTGGATAGCTGCTTTAGCTACCTCAGCCCTCGTTGTATCTACAGAGATTGGGATATCAACTACTGGACGTAACACCTTCAAAACAGATAGAACCCGCTCAAGTTCTACATCTATTGATATTTGCTGCGCCCCTGGACGAGTTGATTGTCCACCAATATCAATGATATCAGCGCCAGCGGCCACCATTGCTTGTGCTTGGGTGAAAGCGGCGGAGATAGTATTAAATTTACCACCATCACTAAAACTATCAGGGGTGACATTTAAAATCCCCATGATATAAGTCCGCCTTCCCCAGACAAAACAGTGATTTCCGATAGTTAAATTCTCAGACATTATACACAATCCAAATTGTTAATTACCCCAATCCCCAATCCCCATTATTGATAATTGACAATTCTGGCAAAACTATCAGCTTCTAGACTAGCCCCACCAACAAGAGCGCCGTCAATTTCCGGTTGTGCCATAATTTCATCAATATTATTCGGTTTAACTGAACCGCCATACTGAATAGGAACTAGGGGATTAGTCAATTGAGAGCGAATTAAGCCAATTACCCGATTTGCTTCCTTGGATTCACAGGTATCACCAGTACCAATAGCCCAAATTGGTTCATAGGCAATAATCAAGTTGTTTTGATCAATATCTACCAAGTCCTTTTCTAACTGGGCGCTAATTATTGATTCTGTTTCCCCCGCGTCTCGTTGTTGTTTAGTTTCCCCAACACAGAGAATGGGAGTGAGTCCATGTTTTTGAGCGGCCTTGAGACGGAGATTGACAGTTACGTCTGTTTCCCCAAAGAATTGTCGTCTTTCACTGTGTCCAACAATGACATAACGCACACCGATTTCCGTGAGCATAGG
Organism: Anabaena sp. CRKS33; assembly: GCA_001672075.1. Lineage (GTDB taxonomy): Bacteria > Cyanobacteriota > Cyanobacteriia > Cyanobacteriales > Nostocaceae > Dolichospermum. The sequence continues at coordinate 682 of LJOT01000312.1, read as the reverse complement.
GGCGGCGATTTCCCCGGTATATGCTCCATTTTCTTCCCAGTGGACGTTTTGCGCCCCCAAATTTACACGGCTACCATGCAAAAATTTGGACAGCAGGCTTAAATCGGTGAAAGGAGGACATAATACCACTTCTCGTACTGAGGGGGTTTCCTCCAGGTGAGGCAAAAATCCGCTTAAAAAGGCTGCGGATTCTGCCTGGGTTTTAAACATTTTCCAGTTACCAGCAATAACGATTTTCCGCACAGGTGATTTAATCAAAATTTTAATGCTACTAGATGCACTTTTTAATTTACTACTTTTTTAGGACTATTCACGAAGCAGAATGACAACTGAGATCAGTAAGTAGCTAATTTAATGTATTAAATATTGGTTGTATAAAACGAAAAAATACTTATGTACTGCTCCTAGAGAGATTGTATAATAGATATATTTACTACAAATTGGCATAAAACAGGTAGGGTATTATGCAGTGGTGTTTCATTTGCGAATTTTGATGGTAAAATCTACGTTGAATGGGATGGTACGGAAAGGATGATATGGTTTTAGGGTTTATTCCTCCTGAGTATCGGCGGTTTACAGATTTTGATTCTAATATTTTTCTTTCATAACTATTCTGATTAGCCACACCAATAATATAAATATTAGTGTCTAAAAATAGACGTTGAGGGATATCATAACTCAT
>LJOT01000595.1 GCA_001672075.1 Anabaena sp. CRKS33 | reverse complement strand
TTATGAACGTAACCACGGCGGTTATGGGGTAATTCAACCTCGCAATAACGGTCATGCTAACGGCAGAAATGGCAAATCAGCTAACGCCAATATTGGTGTCACAGAAAAGTCGCACTCTAAATAGAGTCTGATCAAGTTATTCATGGGTAGAGATGTTTCCTAAAGTGTCTCTACAATGTCTTATCTTAGTCTTCTATTTAGAGGTGATTATTCTCAGGTATAAGCTGTACTGCATTTAATTTGCCTGATTCTAGATTTAATTTGTATGATTTTAGCGGGCAAGATGCCCGCACCACAACATCTATTTAGATTCCGATGTCAAGTTTAGATGCGTAACAGCTTATTACTACACCGCTAACTGTTGCAGAGTTTTTAATGCTTCTTCAACGTGGCCTTTAAAATTCAACATGGAATCAAATACATATTGAACAATCCCATTTTTGTCAATTACGTATGTGACTCTTCCAGGAATCAAACCAAAAGCAGTAGTTGCACCGTATTGTTTTCTTACTTGGTCGCCCTGATCACTTAAAAGTGTAAAAGGTAAATTGTACTTGTTGGCAAAGTTTTTGTGAGAGTTGCTAGAGTCACCACTCACACCAATAACTTCAGCCCCAGCAGCTTGAAATACCTCATATTGATCTCGAAAAGCGCAAGATTCTATAGTACATCCTGGTGTATCATCCTTGGGATAAAAATAGAGGACAACAGATTTTTGACCACGAAAATCTGCCAGACAGACATTTTCGCCATTTTGGGCAGGTAGGTTAAAATTAGGGGCGGTATCTCCAACTTTGATAGCCATATAAAAAATTCACAATTCAAACATTACTTAATAAAAGTTTACCCTGTAAATTAGATTATCCACTCCCCTTGATCAAGTACATCAGCAGGAGTAAAATTAAATTCTCAAATCAGATATTTTATCTATGCGACTGAGTTCACTGGATGTTTTTCGTGGTATTACCATTGCAGCGATGATTCTTGCTAATATGGCAGGAGTCGCTGATGATGTTTATCCTTCCCTGAGTCATGCCCAATGGCATGGTTGTACACCCACTGATTTAATATTTCCTTTCTTCTTATTCATTGTTGGTGTAGCAATGACCTTTTTTCTGTC
>LJOT01000594.1 GCA_001672075.1 Anabaena sp. CRKS33 | reverse complement strand
AATCATTTTGAGCTTTCTTTAAAATTGATTAATACTATTACCAGTAGGGAAACTGCCAAATATCAGCATCTTACAAAAGAGGAAGTGCTAAAGAAACTTAATGATTGTATAGTCAATCCTACCAAATATCAAATTAATACAGATGCTTTTGTTCTTTTGTCAGGTAATTTAAAACATAATAAAATTGTAGAGTTATTCAACAAGTTAAATTTGGATTTGAATGATGAATTATTAAAAAATGAAGAACTTAAAAATGAAATTGGTTTAAACCAAAATACTATTTCTAGAATAGAAAAGGATATTTTGTATAATAAAATAAATGATTTGGTTGAAAGAAGAAACCAAATTGCTCACGGTTCAGAAGAAGTAGATGATATCCTCAGCATATCTGAATTAGAACCTTATATTCAATTTTTAGAGAAATATTGTCAAGCTATTTTTCAGACATTATTTGAAGAACTTATCAAACAAGAATCAATACATATTTTTCAAAAAATAGAAAATGTGATTAATACTTATGGTAATAAAGTATTGGCGTTTGAACTTGAAAATTATACGATAAAAGTGGGAGATATGCTAATTGTTGAAACTAAAGAAGGTAGATTTTATAAAAAACCTATTTTAACAATTGAATTAGATAAGACAGAATATCGAGAACTGACAATTATAGAAAAAACTAGTATTGGTGTTAGCGTTGAGCCTAAAATAAAAAATAATCAAACATTTTACATAATCAAAAAATAGTGCGATCGCTCTTATTTAAGACTAGCTGAGATGGTACGTCAAGAAATAGCAGCAGGTAAAGTTACACCTCTCGATCAAGTTTTTCCTCATCAACCATGAAATCAAGCGTAACAAAGACATTTCGCAAACAACTTGATCAGCTTCCTGAAAAGGTTCTCTTTCTAGTAAGAAATCTAAAACCACATTCGTATCAATAAAAACTCGCTTCATTTGTATTTTTCAGTTAGATAAGTGGCATAATCTCCATTAATATTCTCATCACTAGAGATATTTGCAGCTTTAGCAATACCACGCAGTCGAGATAAATTACCCTTCTTTGATGGTGATATAGTTTCTTGTTGTATTGATTCTAATACAGTTTGTACCAATTGCCAGCGA
>LJOT01000593.1 GCA_001672075.1 Anabaena sp. CRKS33 | reverse complement strand
ATCTTACTCAACCATTACTAGCAATTACTGGGGCGATAGTGAGGCGCTGCTGCAAGTAGTTCGCAGCATGACAGATACAGATGGAAAGATTCACCTCACCTGAGAATTATCACCCGACGATGAGTTATAATCAAGATTAAAGTCATAACCATAAAATTACTATGACTATCCAAACTTTAGACAAAACCACCACAATTTCCGAACAGCGATTTCTTCTACCTGGCTATTACACTTGGGAGGAATTTGAAACAATAGAAACCTTAACCGCAGATCCAGGACGTTTGCGGATAACTTATCTTGATGGGTGCATCGAATTTATGACACTGGGTGAACAACATGAAACTATTAGAAGCGTAATTGCTATATTCTTAGCATTATACTTTTTTGAAAAAGGTATAAATTTTATTCCAGTAGGTAGTGCTACTCGTCGCGCAAAAGAAAAAAGTGCTTCCTTTGAACCTGATGAATCTTATTACATTGGAGAGAAAAAAGCCAATCCAGATTTAGCAATTGAAGTTAATATTACCAGTGGCAGTATTGATAAACTTGAAAAATATAAACGTTTTAATATTACTGAAGTCTGGTTTTGGGAAAATAATCAATTTTCTTTATATCATCTCAAAAATGATAATTATGAACAAATTAATCAAAGTGAATTATTGCCAGATTTAGATATAGATGTATTGGCAAGTTGTGTTTTAATGCCTTCCATTATTGATGCAAGAACAGCATTTATCAAAGGTATTAAAAAGTAGTAGTTTGTAGTTTGTAGGTTGGGTTGACGCAAGGAAACCCAACAATAATGATATAAAAATCAAATCTCTTCCTTCGTGTGCTTCGTGTCTATCTCTAACGGGACGCTGCGCGAACGTGGTTCATTAAATAGTAGTAAGTTCAGTTGACACAAAGAAAAGCCAACATCACCCAAACCACCGAACCATCACGAATAGTTTTTTATACCAATGGCAGAAAATGACAAAAACCGCCATAATATAAAAAAGTATATTCAAGAAGTCACATTATGATGAGAATTATCACCCGACCATGAGTTATAATCAAGATTAAAGTCATAACCATAAAATTACTATGACTATCCAAACCTTAGACAAAACCATCACAATTTC
>LJOT01000311.1 GCA_001672075.1 Anabaena sp. CRKS33 | reverse complement strand
AACAGGGAACAGGGAACAGGGAACAGGGAACAGGGAACAGGGAACAGGGAACAGGGAACAGGGAACAGGGAACAGGGAACAGGGAACAGGTGACAGGTGACAGGTGACAGGGAACAGGTGACAGGTGACAGGGAACAGGGAACTCTTAACAGGTGACAGCGAACAGGGAACTCTTAACAGGTGACAGGTGACAGGTGACAGGGAACAGGTGACAGGGAACAGGTGACAGGGAACAGGGAACAGGGAACAGGTGACAGGGAACAGGTGACAGGGAACAGGGAAGAGGTTTTGGGCAACTTTACTTTTTGTTACTTATGTCGGTTTTTTTCCGTTCACCTATTTAGGTTATGTTTTTTCTAAAATATAGTCAAATATTTCTAGCTTGGTAAGGCTTACACCTTACAGGACTAACTACAAGCCACTAAAACTGAGTTTCTATCAAAGATAGAGTCCCCAACTACTTTTCTTAATATATTCAGAGAACCGATGATTATGTTTGACTATATCTGACTATATTTTTGTTATTTAAACTCAATACCGAAAAGAGTCTAAATGCTAAATTAACAAAAAATTCCTCAAGTTAAGTGTGGTTTTTGCTGAATGTACCAGGGAAATTCCCGTACTCTTGCCATTGTGAATAATCAATCAACTCATCTATTCCTTCTTCTAAGCTGGGGGGAGCATCCCGGATTTGACGGTGCATTCGGAAAATGATGTCTTCGGGAACTTGACGAATTCGTCTTTGATTTCGGGCTAAACATAGCCAAATTGGGGTTCTAAGCCAAATTCCAGTAATGTGAGTCAAGCCAAAATCACGGGCTAGGATAATCACTTCTCGACGATTTTTCCTTTGGGCGTTGGTAGCATCGAAAATCACTCCTTGATCTAGGTTTATGGCTTGTTGAAATTGTCTTTCTATTTCCCGCCAAATTAGCGGCCAAGCCCCTTGAATTGCCTCAGAACCAAAAAGCTGCCCCCGGATGGCATCTGTGGAAATTAGCTGCATCTGGGAGCATTCTGTTAATAGTTGTTTTGCTAAGGTTGATTTACCGCTACCAGGAAGACCAATCAGTAAAATTAATTTAGTCATTAGTCAGTGGTCAGTGGTTATGAGTCAGTGGTCATGAGTCAGTGGTCAGTGGTCAGTTGTCAGGGGTAAAAAAATCAGGAACAACCGACGACGAACAACTAACTAGATGATTGTTCCATGGGGAATGACAGCATTTTTGAGAACGACGACAATGCCACTACGAATGTAGAAGCCTTGTTTTTCCCGTTCTGCTTCTTGGACGTTGTCTTTGTTGATGATTTTCACATCATGACCAATGCGGGCATTTTTATCAATGATGGCACGACGAATAATAGTGTCTGTACCAATACCGACAGGAATATCATTTTCTTCTAAGCTACATTGTTTTTCGACAAATGGTTGATAATAGTCAGCGCCCATAATCAGGGTTTCTTCAATTGTAGATCCTGATTCTATCCGCGATCGCACTCCTAAAACTGAATGTTGAATCCGGCAATCTTTCAAGATACAACCTTCACCAATCATAGATTCGGTGATTTGGCAATTCAACAGTTTAGACGGTGGTAGATAACGAGCACGGGTATAAATTGGTGCTGCTTCATCATAGAAGCTAAAGGGAGGGAGAGGTTGCTTGGTTAGGGCTAAATTGGCTTCATAAAAAGATTCAATTGTCCCAATATCTTCCCAATAATCATCAAATAAGAAGGCCTGAACGTTATGATCCTTAGCTGCGTCGGGAATAATTTCTTTACCAAAATCAGTCCGTTCTAAAGATTCTTTTAGCAACTTAATCAAAACATCTTTTTTAAAGACATAAATCCCCATGGAGGCGATATATGGCTGTAATTGAGCTTGTTCTGGTGTTAATCCCAATATGGTAGTATCAACACGCATTTGCGCTAGGGCTTCCCCTTTAGGTTTTTCGCTAAAGTCAATTACTCTCCCGGCTTGATTAATTTTCATTAAGCCAAAATCCGAAGCCCGACGATCATCCATGGGAATTACGGAAAGTGTAATATCCGCATTTGTATCTCTATGACGCTTGATAAACTGACGGTAATCCATACGGTAGAGATGATCACCAGAAAGAATCAGAAATTCCTCTACATCCCAATCCTGTAACATCCAGATATACTGACGCACAGCATCTGCCGTACCTTGAAACCAGTTGGGGTTTTCTGGGGTTTGTTGTGCTGCTAACACTTCTACAAATCCATCGCTAAACCCACTAAAGTTGTAAGCACGAGCAATATGACGATTCAGGGAGGCTGAGTTAAATTGAGTGAGGACATAGATTTTGAATATTTCCGAATTGATGCAGTTGCTAACGGGAATATCTATTAAGCGATACTTCCCGGCTACTGGTACTGCTGGTTTGGCGCGAAGCTTGGTTAACGGATAAAGCCGAGTACCCGCACCCCCACCAAGAATGATTGCTAAAACTTTTTTCACAAAATTTCTCCCGACTGCTTTTCAACTCTCATCTACAGTTTAGGTCTCTATGTAGCAACTGATAAAGATAAGAGTAAAGAATCTTAGGGATGAATTTTAAAGTGGGAGTTAATGGGAAAATATAGAACTTATGTACTATAATGACGGTTCTATAACAGGTCTATTCAGGATGTAAATTATATACAGCAGCTTTCAGCGGTCAGCAGTCAGCAGTAAAACCCTTTAGTACAATATGCTTTTGATCCCAGTTTGGTTCTCAAATCTCAAGTCAGGGAAAGAGGAAAAAAATTTCAGCCTTGATTTTTTTCCATTGGCAACCAATCATCTAAAATTTGCTCTAATGAACCAATGGGGATAACAGGGAAGATATCAAGGGGAAGTTGAGAACGATCTGATACTTCTAATCTAGCATCTTGATAACATTCGTCAAATATTTCTAAAATGTAAGGTTTTAAACTAGGACTATCTTTAAGTTCATGTTTTATCTCTCTGCGAAATGTCCTAATTTCCCCTAGCCAATGTCCTTGATTACGTTCTCTTTCACTATCCCAACATTTGAGTTTTAGTAGATGGACAAACAGCTTAATTAATAAATTTGTAATTGTTCGTTTTTGAGTTCTACTTATAGTTTCTAATTCTTCTAATAGATTCTCTAAATCAACAGCAGAAAATTGTCCTGTGCGAAGTTGGTTAATGGTTGTTCTTATCCACAGGTAATAGTCTTGATCGTATAAAGTTTGAGTTGTGGTTTGTGTTGATGTAACCATATACTGGCGAAGATTTTGCTATTTATTCCATTTTAGCTTAATTTGTTGATGAACTATTAGGACTTCCCGGTGTTATGAGGTACATATTTAGCGGGCAAGATGCCCGCACCACAAGAGTTTCATGATTCAACTTTGTACTTCATCAGATCGGAAACCGCTGTAAGACTTCCCACAAGTCACGGAATAACGTTTGCGTAGCGTGTCCATAGCTTGCGTAGCGACCCAAGAGCTATAGACATACCACTCCAGGCACAAAGAACACAGAGAAATCGGGGTTTAGGGAGGAATATTTTGCGTAAGTTCTGACCATAGCATAGTAGTATTTTGAACTTACGGCAACCAATTAAAATTCAAATTTTAAAACCTATCCCTAAAACTGGTGTATCTCACGTACGTCCAAAGTGCTGTATACTATTATATTTAGAGGCATGGCTACCTAGCCTAACTTCATAGAGAATCATATAGAGAATCATATAGCAGGAGTCAACAATGTTAGGGGAATTAGTCGAAGTTGTAACCAAGTTGTTTGAAGTCAGCGATAATTTAAAACAGGCTAGAGGTGCAAAGCGTCAGCGTATTGTAGATTACTTCCACAAGATTGAAGAATGTCTCCAGCATAGTGCAGACGAACTCCGACAAGGTAAAGTGCCTCATGACAAATGGGGAGAACTTGGAGTCTATGCTTTGGATTTGCCAAATACTATTGGTTTAGAAATAGGTCAAGACAGAGCAAATGAACTAGCTGCATTGCTAAAAGCAACTATAAACAATCTACCTGACCCAAACGACCAAGGAGATATCCAATTTATAGAGACTGCTGCCGGCAAATTTAGAGGACTTGCAGTTACACTCTCAACTCAACCATACAAGCGGGAAAAGCCGATAAATTCCGTAAATCGCAGAATTTTTACATCTACTGCTGCTGGTACGGTGGCAGGATTAACTGCTGGTTGGTTAGTTGGTA
>LJOT01000310.1 GCA_001672075.1 Anabaena sp. CRKS33 | reverse complement strand
CCAGTAAATCGGGATGACTGGATTCGAACCAGCGGCCCCTTCGTCCCGAACGAAGTGCGCTACCAAGCTGCGCCACATCCCGCCATAAAAATGGCAATTTAAACCTATCATACCACAATTAGCAAAAAATAACAAATTTTTCTGCCGCCGGAGATGTCTTTGCTTGCTAGGATAAGACTTGTATAACTAAAATGGTAAAAGTAGACTGTGACTGTAAAACCAGACTGGTTGCGGGTAAAAGCACCTCAATGGGAGCGTGTTGGTAATGTTAAGGAGATTTTGCGGGATTTAGCCCTGAATACGGTTTGTGAAGAAGCTTCTTGTCCTAACATTGGTGAATGCTTCAATGCTGGTACTGCTACATTTTTGATTATGGGTCCTGCTTGCACTAGAGCTTGTCCTTACTGTGATATTGACTTTGAAAAAAAACCCCAAGCATTAGATCCCACCGAACCTATAAGACTAGCGGAAGCAGTCAGCAGAATGCAGCTTAATCACGTCGTGATTACTTCCGTTAATCGAGATGATATACCTGATGGTGGTGCATCTCAATTTGTTAAATGTATTCACGCTATTCATGATATTTCGCCTCATACTACCATAGAAGTATTAATTCCAGATTTATGCGGTAATTGGCAAGCTTTAGAGATAATTCTCCAAGCTAAACCAGAGGTACTGAACCACAACACAGAAACTATTTCCCGTTTATATCGTCGTGTGCGTCCCCAAGGTAATTATGAGCGGACTATGGAATTATTACAACGATCGCGGCAAATTTCTCCTAAAACTTACACAAAATCTGGTATTATGGTCGGCTTAGGTGAAACAGATCCAGAAGTGCGTCAAGTTATGGAAGACCTCAGAAAGGTAGATTGTGATATTTTGACAATTGGGCAATATCTCCAACCTACTCAAAAACACTTGCAGGTATCTGATTTTATTACGCCAACACAGTTTGCCGCTTGGCAAACTTTTGGAGAAGAATTAGGATTTTTACAAGTTGTTTCTTCACCATTGACAAGAAGCTCCTATCATGCAGAGCAAGTCAGAGAATTAATGAAACGTTACCCCAGATAGTCAGTTGTCAATGGTCAGTTGTCAGTTGTTATTTTACCCTAATGACCAATTCCACAATCCACAATCCACAATCCAAAAGCCAAAATTTACAATCTGTCGTAATTCTTGGTGCTGGCGCTTGGGGTACAGCCCTGGCCAAATTAGCAGCAATTAATGGTAATCAGGTGCATTTATGGTCGCGTCAGGGATCACAATCCTTAGCAAGTGTACTGGAAAATGCCCAAATAGTCTTATCGGCTATTTCTATGCAAGGGGTAAGAGATGTAGCTTCTATGGTACAATCTTCTCCTGTGTCTCCAGAGACAATTTTTGTCACCGCAACTAAAGGATTAGAACCCAAAACAACATACACACCTTCGCAAATTTGGCAAGAAATTTTTCCTAATCATCCTGTTGTTGTCTTATCAGGTCCGAATTTATCCCAGGAAATTGTCCGGGAATTACCAGCAGCAACCGTAGTAGCTAGTAAAAATATCAATGCCGCCCAAAGTGTACAATTGGTATTTTCTTCCAGTCGTTTTCGTGTTTATACTAATCCTGACCCTGTGGGAGTAGAATTAGGAGGAACGCTAAAAAATGTAATAGCGATCGCTGCTGGTGTATGTGATGGGCTAAACTTAGGAACAAATGCTAAAGCGGCTTTAGTCACCCGTGGCTTAACCGAAATAGTGCGAATTGGTAAGAATTTAGGGGCGAAAACGGAAACATTTTATGGTTTATCCGGTCTAGGAGACTTACTAGCTACTTGTAACAGCCCTTTAAGTCGGAATTATCAACTTGGTTATCAGTTAGCTCATGGAAAAACGCTGAAAGAAATTTTAGCGGGTCTTCCTGGAACAGCGGAAGGTGTAAACACTTGTCGGGTATTAATGGAAATTGCACAACGACGAAGTATTGCTATTCCTATTAGTGAACAAGTTTATCAACTACTGGAAGGAGAAGTTACACCTCAACAAGCATTAGATCAACTTATGTTACGAGATATTAAGCCGGAATTTGATGATTTTCCCACAGAACAAATGTGGTAAGTAAAGGTAAAATGCTTACAGAGTAAGGTCTTCAATGAAAATTAAATGATTACCGCTTTCAGTCCCTGAAAGAATTTGCCAAATTGTCAGGAAATTACGTTTTGAATGATGTAAATATGACCATGTAGTTTATAAACATCATGATCAGAAGTATGTTTTTGACACTATGATCAGTTAGAAAAACAACTGTAAATATCTCTAAAAATGGTGATTTTGACTAGTAGATAACTTCTAATTGAAAGTTGAACTCAAAATTGGAATAGCTATTAGTTCCTGATGCTATTAGAAACCCAAAAATCGTTAAAATATATTCTTTTCAGGCAGTGGAGTGCGGCAAAAATAACTATCAAGTTAAAAAAAGATGCAAAAACTGATAAATTAAGTTTTCTTCCTTTATGCCTACTTACACTAGTAAAAAGTTTTGCCACTAATTGTACATCGAAGACTAACCTGTTTTATTTGATGAGAAATTACGGAATAGCAACCGTTGATTTGATCATAATTTTAACTGCCCTTAATTTATTTTTACCTGGAGCAACTTGAGACATTATGCCAGCAACATCCGTTTATAAAAATACCGACTACGATAGCGAAAATCTAAACGTACCTGTGGATCTCGAAATCAGTAGTGATGCAAGTGATTTATCTCTAGATGATTTACCGGATTTAGATATCCCTGTAGTTGAATCTGATTTACCTGTTCAAGTTAACCGCAGCAGTACAGACTTAGTTCGTCTCTATCTGCAAGAAATTGGTCGAGTCCGGTTATTAGGAAAAGATGAAGAAGTTTCCGAAGCTCAGAAAGTACAGCGAAACTTACGGATGCGATTGGTGCTTAGTTTAGCGGCCCAGGAGGGAGATGCGATAATTATCCCTTATTTGCGATTAATTGAGGTCCAGGAGCGTTTGGCTTCGGAGTTAGGACACCGCCCTTCTTTAGAACGGTGGGCGGCTACTGCGGGGATAAATTTATCCGATCTCAAACCCACTTTAGCAAATGGTAAGAGACGCTGGGCAGAAATCGCTCAGTTAACCGTGGAAGAACTAGAGCAAATTCAAAGTCAAGGACTACAAGCTAAAGCCCAGATGATTAAAGCGAATTTGCGTTTGGTGGTATCTGTTGCTAAAAAATATCAAAATCGTGGTTTGGAATTGTTAGACTTAGTTCAAGAAGGAACTTTAGGTTTAGAACGAGCCGTTGAGAAATTTGACCCCACTAAGGGTTATCGTTTTAGTACCTATGCTTATTGGTGGATTCGTCAAGGAATTACCAGAGCGATCGCTACTTCTAGTCGTACCATTCGCCTTCCTGTCCATATTACCGAAAAACTGAACAAAATTAAAAAGGCGCAACGGAAAATTGCCCAAGAAAAGGGTCGCACACCTACTTTAGAAGACCTGGCAATTGAGTTAGATATGACACCTGCCCAAGTCCGGGAAGTATTGTTAAGAGTTCCTCGTTCTGTGTCTTTAGAAACCAAGGTAGGAAAAGATAAAGATACTGAATTGGGGGAATTGTTAGAAACTGATAATATTACCCCTGAAGAAACCTTAATGCGGGAATCTTTACATAAAGATTTGTATAGTCTTCTGGATGATTTAACTGACCGGGAACGTGATGTTGTTTCTATGCGCTTTGGCTTGTCCGATGGTCATTCTTACTCTTTATCAGAAATTGGCCGAGCCCTTGACCTATCACGAGAAAGAGTGAGACAAATTGAATCAAAGGCTTTGCAAAAACTTCGTCAACCCAAGCGCCGTAACCTTGTCCGCGACTATCTAGAGTCTTTAAGTTAGAAAGAACGTAACTGTCACCTGTCATTGGTAATGGGTAATTGGTAATGGGTAATTTCTGTCACCTGTAACCTGTCCCCGTGGCGTAGCACCTGTAACCTGTAACCTGTAACCTGTAACCTGTCACCTGTCACCTGTAACCTGTAACCTGTCACCTGTAACCTGTAACCTGTCACCTGTAACCTGTCACCTGTTCCCTGTTCCCTGTCCCCTGACAACTAGTAAATATTCTCAATAAGCAATGATTGTTGCAAATTGGGACTAAGATTTGTTATATTCTCAATTAATGAGCTTTGTTGAGAAAATTTAGTATG
>LJOT01000592.1 GCA_001672075.1 Anabaena sp. CRKS33 | reverse complement strand
GAATCATTATTAACTGCTGGTTTTCCTAATGTGATAGTATTGGTATTACCAGAAGGCAAAGTACAAGCAGCAATGCAAACAGCCCAACAAACCTTGTTAGAAGAATGGTTAAAAATTGGGGATTTAGTATTCAAAGAATTGCATGATAAACGTCATTGGATGAGAGAATTAAAAGCAGATCATAATAGTTGGCAAGGTTGGTTAAAATCCCAATGGCAATTTTACTGGACAGCATTACCCATAGGTAAACAAGGGATACAACTTAAAAGTTCTGCAATTGATGAACAAAAAGATACAGAATTTCAAGATTGGTTGGATATCCAAAACGGGACATATAATTTAAGAACCAAGAAAAATCAACTTTTTAAGGATAAAGAATTAGACTTATTAAGAGAAGCACATAAACGACGTTGGAAAAAATATCAAAAAGGCTTTAGTGCTAATATAGGTTCATGGTGGGGTTATATTTTTGATGCAACCCGCGCTAGTTTAGCATCTGTTAAAAATGCTAGAAATTGGGAACTTCCCACAGCCTTTGGACCCCGTTCCACTATTTCTGGTATTGGTCCAGTTGTCAGTCCTGGTAAAGATGGAAAAGACTGGATAACAGAAGGTGATACTAAGGAATCATGGGAAAAAAAGGAATCATGGGAAAAACATGATGCAGGTTTTTTTGATGGTACAGAACAATTAAACGCTACGGAAGTTGTCAAACGTTGTTTGCATGAAATTTTGCCTGATTTATTAGGCATAAAAAAAGAAGATATTGCAGCATCTTATCCAGATTTAACTTCTGGAGTTGCTGGATATTTAAGAGTTAATCAAACAAAACAACAAGAAAATTTTGATTATGCTTGTGAAGCAATAATCAAGGCATTTCCCAGTACCAAAGCAATAATTGACCAAATGTACAAAAAATGGGGTATTCCTTGGATAGATAGTTCAGATTCTCAAAAATATCATTGTCGCTTGTTAAATGCTGGCTGGTTAGTGGAGGATTTACAAACTCCAGAATTAAAAATATTACAAATACAATTGGAGAAAGCTAAGGAAGAAAATAAGGAGGTAATTAGAAAACAAATCATTGCCAAAAAACGTGATTATCGTCAAGACATTCAAAAGATAATTAC
>LJOT01000591.1 GCA_001672075.1 Anabaena sp. CRKS33 | reverse complement strand
TGGGATAGATATTCAGAAAAAGCAGGAGTTGGAAAAGTGGCAAGATTCTCATTGTCCTTTTCATTGGTTTGTGGAGTTTTATGGTATTATTAGTCGTGGGGGTTTTGATGTGATTATTGGTAATCCTCCTTATGTGGAATATAGTAAGGTGAAAAAGGATTATGAAATTAAGGGTTATCAAACAGAAAAATGTGGTAATTTGTATGGTTTAACTATCGAAAGAAGTGGTAATATTGCCATTAATAAAAGTTATATGGGAATGATTGTACAATTACCAATAGTTTGTACCGATAGAATGATATCTTTACAAGCTTATTTAATGCAATATTCAGATTATTTATGTTTTGCTAATTTTGATGATCGTCCTGGTAAACTGTTTGATGGTTTAGAACATATTAGAGCTACAATTGTAATTAGTCAACAAAATATTAATTGTCAAGATAAAAAAGTATATTCAACTAATTACATTCGTTGGTATTCAGAAACTAGAAATATCTTATTTCATAATATAAGCTATCAAAATATTACTAATTATTTGCTAAAAGGTTCTATTCCTAAAATTAATGATGATTTGGGTTCATCTATTTTTAATAAAATTAGTAATTATCAAAAAATAAGTTTAAATTTTCTAAAAAATTCTGATTATATAGCTTATTTTCATAATGCTCCTCAATATTGGATAAGAACTATAAATTTTATTCCCTATTTTTGGAATGAAAAAGAAGGAAATAAAATATCATCACAGGTAAAACCAATATATTTAAAAACAGAATTAGATAGTTTAACTGTAGTAGCTATCTTAAATAGTTCTTTATTTTATTGGTGGTTTATTATTTTATCTGATTGTCGTCATTTAAACATGAGAGAAATAGAAAATTTCCCTGTAGGTTTAGATAAAATGTCTACAGATATTAAAAACCAACTGATAACATTAACAGATAAATTAATGAAAGATTTCCAGAAAAATTCATTTCGCAAAGAAGCATCATACAAAACCACTGGTAAAGTAATTTATGATGAGTATTATCCCAAATTATCCAAACCTATCATAGATGAAATAGATAAGATATTAGCAGAACATTATGGATTTACAGAAGCAGAATTAGACTTTATCATCAACTATGATATAAAA
>LJOT01000309.1 GCA_001672075.1 Anabaena sp. CRKS33 | reverse complement strand
CCTGTCACCTGTTCCCTGTTCCCTGTTCCCTGTTCCCTGTTCCCTGTTCCCTGTTCCCTGTTCCCTGTTCCCTGTTCCCTGTTCCCTGTTCCCTGTTCCCTCTTCCCTTCCCTCACAGACAACTTATTCAGCAAGCCCTATTTAAGAAATTTTCACTGGTCTATTTTATGCGTTTACACTCAATTCACTTCATTGTTATTGCTGGTTTTATGGGGTTACTTTCCTGGATAGGGACTCCCACCGCTTTAGCTTTAACACAGATTAAATTATCTGATATTTCCTACCATGATTGTCCTTTAGAACTAGCGACTGGAGTGGTAACTAGCAGCGGTTCAAATTCTGCTACTTGTTTTATCGTCACAGGTAAAGCTAATAACAGCACAAATAAAACCGTCTATGATGCGGACATTTTTGGGCGCATTTATGATAGAAATAATGATCCTATCTTACAAAATCGTACTCGTCTGGGTGGAATAGCTGAAGTTCCCCCAGGAGTCAGTGATTTTGAATTGAGAATTTCTGTACCGACTAATCAACCTCTACCTTTGAAACTAAAACAGTTTAAAGCGGCTGGGTTCAGCGGTAAGGTAAGAAGATAAAATTTATACATAATGTGTAAGGGTAATTCATTAATTACCCTTACACTATTTTGAGAGTAAGTGACCTGTGATTTAAAACCCTTGTACCAAGGTAAAACGGGCTAAATTATTCAGAAGATCACCAACTATGTTTAAAGCCAGAAATGCTAGGATAGGAGAGAAATCCATACCACCCAAAGGGGGAATGATGGAACGAAATAGATTTAAATAGGGGTCACTAATTTGACTTAAAGCTGCAAAGGGTTGACTAGACCAGTCAACAGTGGGAAACCAAGTTAATAAGACCCGAATAATCAGCAAATAGCTGTAAAAGGTGACAAATGTGGCTAGGGTTGTAATGAGTAAATTCATGGCCGGGTGACTTTCCTGTTAAATGTCAAACATAGATTCATGATTGATTTTAATTTAGTGCAAGTCATATTGTGTGGCTTGTAATCAATATACAATATAACTACTAATTTAAGTTGCTAGTTATCTAGTTAAGACTGGTAATGGGTAATGGGTAATTTGTGATATAATATCTGTCTTCATCCTTTAATGTCGGACATCCTGATTCTGACACCAGATTATTCATTGCCAATATTAATACTATTGACATTTCCCAATTGCTGCCGCACATCATCAATTGTGGCATTAAGTTGGGCAATTTTATCTTCGAGCGATCGCCTGGTGGCTTCTATTTCTAAATTTTCATTAGCTGAAGCCCGCATTCGTCGTTTTTTATTTGTCCCTTGTCCATTAGTTTCACCAACAGTTAAGCCATTATCCTCTTCTGAGTTTGCTGTTGAGTCTAATCTGGAAGTAATCACTGCACCCAAAACACCCCCAACCACACCACCAATTAATGTTCCCAGGAGAAAACCACTACCAAAACCATCTTGCTGACTCATATTTTTACTGCCTTTTAGAAAATAAGCAACTTTGACAATACCTTAGCTATTTTCCGGCCTTAGCTGTAACTTAGCTTAAGTCCCAAAAATGCGATCGCCCGCATCTCCCAATCCTGGTACAATATATCCCTGATCATTAACCACTTCGTCAATAGTAGCGGTGTAAATGGTTAAACCGGGATAGACAGCAGCCAACTTTTGTAAAGCCACAGGTGCAGCAACCACAGAAACAATCCGAGTTAAAGAGGAATCAACACCTCTTTGGGTTAATTCCGCCATTACTGCCATTATAGAACCTCCCGTAGCCAACATTGGTTCGGTAATTAATACCCTGGTTTCCGGGTCAAATTTTTCGGGGAGTTTATTCAAATAACAAGTAGCTTCTAAGGTTTCTTCATTGCGTACTAAACCAAAATGGTAAATTGAAGCCAAAGGTAGTACACCGGCAGATCCCTCTAATAAGCCCAAACCAGCCCGCAAAATCGGTACAACAGCCACAGGTATGCGAGAGTCAATAAAAGTCGCTGGACAGGCAGCTAGGGGACTCTGGACCATTGTTTCTTGGGTGGGCAACCATTCTCTAGTAGCTTCATAAGTTAGCCACCGACCTAACTCAGTGATAGCAGAACGAAATAATACCGATGGTGTAGCTACATCACGGGCAACTCCCAACCAGTGCTGAATTAAAGGGTGAGGTGGGACATAAATACGCAGTTGTTGCGTCATAAGCAAAAAAAGACAGATCGTTATTATATTAAGAACTAAGATGCTCCCATCTTGTGGTATAGGCATCTTGCCCGTCCTTTTATTATTAGCAGGCTTTTCGGCCTGCACCACAAGAAATTTGGGGATATTTTTTATTTGCAAGTCTCTAGAAAACTATCATACTGCTATTTAACACCAGTGTGAGTGTCGTCTGTGTAGCAGTGACTTCCAGTGTCTAGGTGCAAGATGTGAGGGTCAAACTCTATTGAGAAATATTTTTATTACTACTTGACAAATATTCTTAATTAAGGCTATATTGTGATCAGGTGTTCTCTCTATAAAGGATCGGCAGACGGGAAAAGTAAGCAATAGCAAGCTTTTCCTCGTTTTTCTCTTTTATAATACTTATGTAAAGACTCTCATAAATTCTTATTACCTTGTATTTTTTATATTATTTATGATTAAATATGACTTTACTTTTTGACAATTAATAAAAATAACTTTTACAGCAGATTTCAAATTTCCCAGATACAAAAATACCCCACCTTCCCCTGACCCTTGAGCAGGAAAGGAGGGTAATTCTGGTAATTTTAGTGAAATATTAGTGAAATAAGTTTTTAGGGGGGAAGCTGACCTTTTTAGGTGCGTATTCAGCACAATTCATGGCTTTTTCTGTGAGAACAGTATCAGGTTTGACAGCACATTTTAAATAGTGGTTATTGGCAAAAAACCGACATTTTTTACAGGGAACTTTTTGTAATATCTTGTTATTTAAGTATATTTTATCGTCAGTATGACTGCGTATTTTATGAAAAATTAGCAGAAAAATAGCCCAAATAAAAATAAATCCCAGAGGAGCTAAAGATAGTGCTAAATCTGGTATTTGGATATTGTGATATTGTACTTGAACTTGTACTTTTTCTTGTTCAACTGGATTTTGAGCAAGTTTATTTTCCAATACCTGCTTTATATACATCTTATTTCCCCTATTGAGCTATAATGGCTTTAACAAAAATCACAGAACCAGCTTTGCAACCCCCAAGATAAAGTCTGTTTTAATTGTGTTTTAATGGTGAGTAGTTTTTGATTGTGAAACCTCTGATTTCCAGCACATTTGTAAATAATCAATGATCAACAAAATTCCAATCAAACAAGAATCAAGTATCAACTGAGTTCTGATTCTAAGCGAGTGACTGATTTATGTAATCTAGACATGGGTGAAACTTAACCTTCAATTATAGGTTTAGCAAAAGAAAAGTTTAGTTATCTCTGTCAATAGGGTTGATTTTTATAATGTGAATATATACCTCAAGTTATAGTTGTCAACTCTGTCGGTTTTCAAACCGGATTTTTTTGATAGAATTGTATAGATTTCTAGACTAATTAACCGCAGATAAACGCAATAA
This sequence comes from Anabaena sp. CRKS33, assembly GCA_001672075.1. Lineage (GTDB taxonomy): Bacteria > Cyanobacteriota > Cyanobacteriia > Cyanobacteriales > Nostocaceae > Dolichospermum. Next base: position 623 of record LJOT01000309.1, on the reverse strand, counting down.
ACGCAGATAAATATGGATACAATTATTAGATATCTTATGAAGTTGGTATGATCATAATTCTCGTATATGCAAGGTGAGCAATGCTCACCCTACTGATAATTAGTAATAGGTAATAGTTTTTTGAATTTTGAGATATTACCTATTCCCTCTGATCTAATCTAGCCTTAATATCAGCAGCAAAGTCTTCATATTTCCTTAAAGGGGTGACTTCTACTTGCACTTTTTGTCCATTTTTTTTGCTGATAGGTAAATCTAGAAGAATTTGATCTAATGTATCTGGACTAGAAACATCAACAATGGCAATTACACGACGAGTACCGACACATTTCCATAAATCAACTATTACTCCAGCTTGTTTAGCTTGGAGTGCTGTTTCTGCTTCTTCATTCCAGATAGTAAACAATTCTTGTTGGCTCATGTTATCGGGGTATTCAACCTGAAAATCCAAATGGTAGAGCATATTTACCCTTTTTTTGTGATGACTTTAATAGTTTAAACTAAAATGGATGTAAGTAGGTGAACGGAAAAAAACCGACATAAGTAACAAAAAGTAAAGTTGCCCAAAACCTGTTCCCTGTTCCCTGTTCCCTTGTCATAACGACAATTTTTAACGCCAACCTACT
>LJOT01000050.1 GCA_001672075.1 Anabaena sp. CRKS33 | reverse complement strand
TATCTCTATAGTATGGCACAGCTTTATCCAAAGATTCCAGCCAAACGAAAGATTCAACTGGTGTGACTTGACAAAACTTGAAAGCAACTTTTGTTGCATACCAAATCAACCATTTACCAATAGGTTCAATTAACCTTGTAGCAACATCTCCTCGACTGGTAGGGTGTGCTTCTAAATTATTTATTTCCAGATATATAGGGGGATTAAGATCAGGATAAGTATATGGATAAAGACTATATTTTATTAATCCCCAAATTTTATTTCTATAGACAAGTTTAACTATATTTTGACAGTAAAAGGCTGTTTCATTGCAAATATTTAACCAGTTACAAGACCAATTTGTGGGCATATCATCAATAGTTGCTGGAGAAATAAAAGCAACTTCCTCAGTGTTGGATTCAATTAAAACTTTTACCTGATAACTTCCGATAGTAGTCAATTTGTTTTACACCCTTCTTACAGTTACTTTACAATCTCAAAATTATACATTGATATCTTAGCCTTTTACAAAACAATAAGGATTTATTCAGTATTTAATATTCAATAACTCAAGTTCACCAGATTCAGCAAAAGTAATTGCAACTATTAAGTATTGACGTAAATTAATACTAATTTAACCAGTATAATTTCCCCTGTAAGCGGGTAATTTATGAATTACCCCTAGTCAAAAATGAACCACGTTCGCGTAGCGTCCAGTAGGGATAGAAGCGAAAAACATGAAGGTATCTGTAGGTTTTTAATATCCCTATCCTGTAAATCCTTAAATCCTGAACATCCTGATTCTGACAAATTATGATATTTTGATGTTAGAATATAAAATCATGGTTTATCTATATTTATGGGTAAAAAAGATGATATTAAACAAATTGATGCAATTGCGAGAGAATTTGGTATGTTAGGGAAAGAAAGAAAAGCTTTTGGTAGATTTCTGGAGCAAGAAAAAACAAATGGTTATGGTGGAACTTTAAATGATAGAGGTGATTTTACTTATCCAGAACTCCGTCAGAAGGCTAAAGAATTTTTAGAGGATATTAATTATGACTCCTAAAACATCTCTTGCTAATTCAATACTAGATCTAAATCAAATTACTCAACCAATTATTGGCGAAACTTGCCATCAAGTTGCATTTAGTTATGGTGATGAATTACTATTAGATTTTGGTGAAATGACTGCCTACAATCATCCTAAATTAGCACATTTACGCAAAGGAAGCTGGCAACTTAGCACTAGGGCTACACCTTGGTATTTAATGCTAAAAAAGGGTGTTTCCTGGAGTTCATCTATGTTAGTAAATAATGAAAATACTGTGGAATTTGCTAAAATACAGTTACAGTGTTTAGAAAATAAAAAACTGACTAATTTTGTCACTCTTGCTAATAGTAATGAGATGAAACTCATTTTATCATTTGAGGGTGATCTTAATTATGAACTAATTTTAGAACCAGATTTAGAAGATGATTCTGGGCTTGCTTATTGGGAATTATTAATGCCAAATGAGCAAATTTTAATAGTAGGACCGGGACTGTTTTGGGAATGTAAATCAATTCATGAACCTTATTAATCTGAATATCTAAATTCAGATAAAATCCCCAGCTTGAAATATAATTACTAATATTACTAATTAAGATGGGTAACTGCGTATTCGTGTCTAGAATAAAACTTTGTACCTTAGCATCTTAGCGAAAAATAAAAATACTAACATCCTCAAGATAGATACCCACCCTCAGAAAATATGCAAGAATAAAGGTAGAAACGTCTGTTAAAAAATTTAGTGGGATTTTCTATTTTTAACTCCTGAACTCCTATTACTAGGGGGTGAGACTATGATTAATACAGATAACGATATCAGAATTGTTTCTTTAATTCCGAGTGCTACGGAAATTATCGCTAAACTGGGTTTATTTGATGCTATAGTAGGCAGGTCTCATGAATGTGACTATCCTCCAGAAATCCTAAATCTTCCAGTTTGTACCCAAGCACGTTTTAATGGTCATGCTAGTAAGACCTCTGTTCATAATCAAGTCAATGATGTATTACAATCTGCTTTAAGTATTCACAAGATCAAAGTTGATGTTTTGGAGAAATTGCACCCTACCCACATTGTCACTCAAGACCAATGTGATGCTTTTTCTGTTACTTTACCAGAAGTAGAAGCAGCAGTTGCCCAACTTACCCACAGTTCACCCCAAATTATATCTTTACAGCCTAACACATTACAAGATGTTTGGGGTGATATTGAACGAGTTAGTCGCACTTTTGGCGTGGATTCAGTACAAATACTGGATAATTTAGAAGCCCGCATTAAAATTTGCAAGCGCAAACTCCAGGGGCTTTCTAACGCAGAAATGCCGAGGGTAGCTTGTATTGAATGGACTGATCCTTTAATAGCTGCTGCAAATTGGGTTCCTGAATTAATTAATTTAGCAGGGGGACAATCATTGTTTTGTTTGATGGGTAAACCCGCTGTTCATGTACAATGGGAAACATTGATAGCTAGTAATCCAGATGTAATTATTTTCATGCCTTGTGGCTTTGATTTGCAACGGACTCAGCAACAAGCTGAATTATTAACTCAACGTCCAGAATGGAAAAAACTCCACGCTGTTCAAAGTGGAAGGGTTTTCATTACCGATGGTAATGCTTATTTTAACCGTCCTGGTCCACGATTGGTAGATTCTGTGGAGATATTAGCAGAAATATTGCATCCTGATATCTTTGATTATGGTTATCAAGGTACTGGTTGGCAAACTTTGTAAGCAGTATGCAAATAACTTGATTGTAGGTAGGAGTTTGATAATATCTTAGACGTTGTTTTGCGTTATTATTGTTGTTTTTCGCGCAAAGACGCAAATAAACAAAGTTTGAGATATTCAATTCTTACCTATTTACTCGTGTTATTGCGAGTATATCTGTGTTTGACTCCTATGGGAAAATATTCAAGATCACCAATGGGTTTTAATTCTACCAAGGGGGTTTGATATTGGGGGGGAACATAATTAGCAAATTCACTATTCAGACGTAATAATTGGGTCAGAATAGAGTTAGTAATAGATGATTTTTTCTCTTCTTGATCTTCTATTCCTGGTGCTAATTCTACGACTACAGATAAAAAGCGGTTTTTGTCTATATCTTCTTTTATTTGTAAGACAAATTTACCCGTTACCCATTCTCTAATAATTGGTTGTTCTAACCCTACTGTAATATTTTCTGGGTAGATATTTGCGCCAAAATAGGAAACTGTAAAGTTAGAACGTCCGAAAACATAGACAAAAGGTAACTGATTAATTCCGCGATGATTTTCTAATTCTGTGAGAGGATTAAAACCCCAATTTGCTAAAAATTCTAGCATTTCTGAATAGGAAATTAAACCACCATGATCAAGAATACTATATCTAATTAAAGGAACTCCATTATCTCCAGAAAATAGGAGATTTCCCTCTTCAACTTCAAAAAACCGACTGCTAGGATCATATTGGACTAAAGTAGGTAAACGGGACTCTCCAAACAATGCTTTGGCTGCTGCGGGAGTACGCGCTAAAAACCGTCGAATACATATACTTAAAGGGGTTTCATTTCCTAAAACTCCCGCGTCTGCTGTTCCATACAAAGAAGCAAAATCATCACAGGGATTTTCAGAACCCATTCTTTCAGCGACTAAATTTCGCCATTCTTCACTAAATACTTCTCCGGCCATTACCAATTTAATATTATATTGTTTCCACTGCATTCCTTGAGCAAGACCCGTATCAATGACATCTTTTAAAAATGGTGGATATCCTAATAATACAACTTGTTGAAAGTTAGCTCCTAATTCCTGGACAATTCGCAAAATTTCCGATTTATTATTACCTGGAGTAATGACGGTAAGGGGATAACCTTTAGCAGCTAAATAACGACAACAATTAGTTGTAAACATTCCTCCTACCCAAGTTCCCAAGGAAAAACAAATTACTGCTAAAGTAGTTTGAGAATCTGCATAAAAACTATTATGAAAAATTTGCTCAAAGCGGGTTGCTATGTGTAATTCATCTGTTAAAAAACGCGGCCAAAATGTTGATTTTCCGGTAGAACCGGAGGAAGCAGCTATAAAATCGCAGTTGGCGATTTTCCCATGATAACACAATTCAGATACAGGATATTTTCCTATATAATTCTCTTTATTAATTTTCGGTATTTTCTCAAAATCTGCTAAAGTTTGAATAGTCTCTGGTTTAATTCCGAATTGGGCTAAAAATTCTCGATATGCGGGTACATTAGCCGCGACTTTCTGAAATAATTTGATTACATTGATTTCTAGATCATGATCGGGATAACGTTGAAGTTTTTCCTTTAAAGGAAGAGATATAAAGTTGGTGAGTTCTTGAATTATATCTTGGGTTTCCGTTGGGGATTTCATAATTTATCTCAGGTAAAAACTATGCTGTTGACTAGATTTATTTAATTTATCTTTATCATCTCGAAAATAGACTGGTAATCATACCATTTTCCCGTAAAACTGCGTCAAATTTTTTTGAAATTTTCTTTTCTGTCTTTGTGTCCTCTGTGTCCTCTGTGGTTCGTTGATCTTAAATTTCCAATATATTTTATATCTTTAAATAAAGACCAAAGAACGCGGGTAATTTTCGGGTAATTTTAATTAGTATTAAGTTTTTGAGATTTAGAAAGCTAGACCTAATCATTCTAATTAAAATAGAACAAAAATCTTGAGATGTCAACCCTAAAAATAGATATTTACTCAAAATTACGAAATATTGCTAATTGTTAATATTTATAATGGAATTTTTATTTTCATACTCCATGAGCAAATATTGCGTAAATGCTTCTGGTGATGTTGTATAACTTAATTAGCCTTAATTTATCTCGTAGTATTATGCAAGTATATTGCAGTAAACAACACGCAAATAATGCTAATCACCATTTTTGTACTTTTTGTGGTGAATCACTACCCTTGACTGTGGGGCAAGTTATTGATAATCGTTATGAAATTGGGCGTATATTAGGACAAGGTGGCTTTGGACGCAGTTATCTGGCGGTTGATAGGCAAAAATCTCAGAAAATCTGCGTTTTAAAGGAATTTGCGCCCCAAGTTGTCAAACCCCAGGATTTACAAAAGGCCAAGGAACTATTTCAACGAGAAGCAAGTGTTCTGCAAAAAATCAAACATCCCCAAATTCCTTGTTTTCACTCTGCTTTTCAGGTAAAAATTGGAATCAAGGATCTTTTCTTTTTGGTGCAAGATTATATTGAAGGTGATAATTATGACCAATTATTGATACAGCGTCAAAGTCGAGGAAAGTGTTTTAGTGAGGAGGAGGTGATTAATTTCCTGCACAATATACTCCCGGTGCTGGCTTATATTCATAGTTTAGATATTGTTCACCGTGATATTTCCCCGGATAATTTGATTTTACGCCAAAGTGATAATTTACCCGTGTTAATTGATTTTGGAGGTGTAAAACAGTTACCAGCTTATCAAGGTTTTTTACGGACAAACTTGGCCGGAAATGGAACTTTATTAGGTAAAAAAGGCTACGCACCAGAAGAACAGTTACTTCAAGGAAAGGTATACAAGAGTAGCGATTTTTACTCTTTAGCCGTGACTGCTTTAGTTTTAATTACGGGGAAACAACCAAATTTACTTTATGATGGTTTTCATGGGGTTTGGCTTTGGGGTAAGGAAATTAAGGTGAGTCCCAAGTTAGAGGCTGTACTAAAAAAGATGTTAGCCTATAAGCCCAGCGATCGCTATCAAAAGGCTGAACAAGTTATAAAAGATTTACCTTTGGCATCTATGGCATCTAAGCAGCAAACTATGATAAATTCTCACAATCATCCCCATCCTTATGTTACTAAGCTGAAAACTCAAATAGTCGCACCAGGTATAAATAAAGTACGCACTATTGGTGGTGGTGTCCACAATAAGACGAGATTATTTGTAGAGAAAATACCTATGCCAGTATGGTTACGTCCTTTTACTGTTAGCTTTATGATGACAACGGGGGTGTTATTAACAGGTGTGGGTATGTTCGCTTTGGGAAATTTTGCAGTTAGCGAGATATCATCAATTACATTTCCTGAATTTACAGTTCCTAAAATACCTGCTATTAATAATTCTGGGGGTGGAAAAAATAGTAAACGCAGTATTCAAGAAGTTTTGAGTCGTGTCAAAGAATTAGAAATTTCTGGGGTATTTTTCACCAATACAGTTAATGAGATTTTCTATATGCAAAATCCGAATTTGAGGGGACGGAAATTAACAGAAAAACCAGAAGATGCTGCTTTACGGGAACAATGGAACAATATTGCTAATCAGTTATTAAATAACTTGGAAAAAGCAAATTTAAGTCAGACAGCTAGACGGAAAATAGGTAATTATAGTCAACAAGATTCCCAACGGTGGGAACAACTGGCCAAAGCTGGTAAATTGGGTAAATATAAATCTTTCGCAGATTTACGCGCGGACACATATCGAACCTTTGAACCCCTATTTCCTGGTCAAAAACGCGGTCAACTGAATCAAAAAACTTTTTTACAGATTTGGTATGCGATCGCATCTGATAAAATAGCTAGTTAAATTGGGGTTAAAACCGCTTTACACGGGTAAAAACCACCTAAATCGGTTTCAAAGTCCTAATTTTTCTTGAGTCCGCAGTGGTAGACTTTGTTTGTATAGCCTCGACTTCTAATTGCTAAGTCTCTAAGTTGAAAACTGACAAATAACCAATGACAAATGACTAATCTTTATTGTTCTCAAGGACATCAAAATCCCTCTGGTAGTAGTTTTTGTCGTCAATGTGGAGAGAAAATTGCCAATATAGCAACAGTTGTAAATCATCATATTCAACCAGGTCAGATTTTAGGCGATCGCTATGCTATAATTCGGCAAATTGGCCAAGGAGGATTTGGCCGGACTTATTTAGCCGCAGATATTAACCGCTTTCAAGAAAATTGTGTTTTAAAAGAATTTTCTCCCCAAATACAAACTCCTGACCTGCTTCAAAAAGCAGCGGAACTTTTTCAAAGAGAAGCAAGTGTTCTTTATCAATTACAACATTCCCAAATTCCTAGATTTCGGGAATTATTACCAATTAATTTACAAGGTCAAGAAAGTCTTTTTTTAATTCAAGATTATGTAGATGGTGAAACTTTTAATTCTTTATTAAAACATCGTCAACAACGGGGTTTAAAATTTACAGAAACAGAAATTCGTCAACTATTACAGCAAATTTTACCAGTTCTGGAATATATTCATTCTCTTGGTGTCATTCATCGTGATATTTCTCCTGATAATTTAATGTTGAGAAATAGTGATCAATTACCTATTTTAATTGATTTTGGTGGCGTGAAACAAGTAGCCGCAAATGTCGCTTCTCAATATTATCAAACAGGGGCAAAAATATCTTCTCCTAGTGAAACTTTGTTGGGAAAAATCGGATTTGCCCCGCCAGAACAAATGCAAACAGGTATGGTATCTGCCCAAAGTGACTTATATGCTTTAGCTGCCACTATGTTAGTTTTACTGACAGGTAAACAACCACAAGAATTAATTGATACTTATAATCTGAGTTGGCAATGGCGACAGGAAGTTAAAGTTAGCTTAAGTGTTACATTGGGGCAAATTATTGATAAAATGTTATCACCAATTGCCAGTCATCGCTATCAAACTGCCAGTCAAGTTCTCCAAGCCCTTAACCCTCAACCTGTTAACTATTCCCAAACTCAATCCTCCACCTTTGCAACTATCGCTTTTTCTCCCCCGCAAACCCCAGTTTTCCCACCTAAAATTACTTCCACTCCTCCCAAACCAACTATCTGGACAGGAACAAATGTTTTTATAATTACCTTTGCTGTAATTACCAGCGGTGGATTACTTACGTGGGGATTCAAAAACCGCAGTCATAATTTAAACGCAAGTCACCCGATAATTACATCTAACTCCAATTCCAGGGAATCAGTAAAATCAGAAGTTAATTTTTCACCAGTGGAAAAACAACGTAAACAAAAATTAAGCGATCGCCGTGAAGAATTAGAAATAAATTATAACTTCTATGTTAGAATCACAAACGATATATTTTGGGAAAAATACCCCAGTTTAAAAGGGCGTATTCTCAGGGATAGTCCAGAAGATGAAAGTTTACGCGCAAAATGGGATCAAACCGCAGCCGAAGTCCTAGAACAACTGTCAGAACTCAGTTCTGAATCCCGTCGTCAACTAGGAACTTATACATCATCAGTCCTCACTAACTGGAAAGCTGAAGTTAATAAAATTAACGTTGCGAGTCGTTCTTTGTATGATTTGGGGGATGTGGCTTTTTTCAGTAAATTTCCTGAACAGATAGGTAAAAATTTTATCAAAAAACCCATCGGACAAGTTTGGTACGGGTTTGTTAATGATCAACTTAACGCCATTGTTGACAGAAGCATATTTGAAAGAATAGTTTTTCCTGAAGGTGCTACCGGTAAAACAGTGAGTGGAAGTCTCAAACCAGGAAAAGGTAAGGTTTTCATTGCTGGACTAGCCAAAAATCAAAATTTAGAAGTTAAACTAGAAGCAAATTCAAAAGTTTTAATATCAATTTATTCTCCTACTGGAAAAATCAAATTTTTAGAAGATTCTCAAGAAAGAAGTATATCTAGTACATTACCAGAAACAGGATTTTATGAATTTGTGGTTGTTTCCACAGCCACAGAAACCGTAGATTATCAACTAACTATCATAGCAGAAAATCCCCCAGAACCAGAACCTACAACCATAGAAACACCAACAGAAGAACCTACACCCATAGAAACCCCGACAGAAACCCCAAACCCTGAGAATAATTGAAAAGTTTATAGCATTTCCGATCTTAGTTAGGTATAGGAATCAGGAAGTCAACCGTAGATAAATTTGTACCTCAAGACTGAATAATTTTTTTAATTGAATTAATAAAATGATAAAAACTGGGGGAGCGTGGGTTTTCCAGGTTCAAATAAGGTGCTATTATTCGTGAACCGTTGATTTTCTGGTATTCAGGTACAAGGGATTTTAATTCTTTAGATGGATTTTCAAGATGATCAGGATTTCGGAATTTATTTTTATTTTGCAGTGATGAAATATTGTTTTTATTATAGCTTTTTCTACCGCTGCTAAATCAGCAAGATACCAGCTTTCCAATTCACGACAAGCAATACGCACAATAGATTGACATTTATTTGCTGTTTTGCATTTTTGTTGAAGATTTGTTTTAATAACTTGACAATCTCCAGAATCTTGATCACGCAAAATTATAAATTTTGCATGAGGATTGTTATATCCTTGAAGTTTTCGTATTATCTGCTTTTCCATATCTTGTTTACCTTCAAAAACAATATAGCGAACAACTATATCTTTTATTTCTACAATAATCTTAGGTAAAATACCTTCAATCATTGCTTTTGCAGATGGTTCTTCTAGCAAGAAAACAAGCTCTATCATAGCGGGTCTGCTCCCTCAAAAAAACCCTGTCTCCATAAATAACCAAGTTTATCACCTTCATTCATGTAAGTTGTGATTTGTTCATCATCACTCGCTCGTTTAACTACTGTATAACCTCTTTCTTTTTGTAGCCAAAATACCTCTTCTAGTTCGCAACCATTTAAAAAATCAGGGGAATGAGTGGAGACAAAAACTTGACCTCCCTTACGTGCATATTCTCGAAATTCTTCTGCAAGTTCGTAAAGAAGTTTGGGGTAAAGTTGATTTTCTGGTTCTTCCACACATAGCAAAGGATGAGGTTTTGGGTCATACAAAAGCACTAAATAAGCAAACATTTTGATAGTTCCATCAGAAACATATCGGGCTAAAAAAGGATCATGAAAATCACCATCTTTAAACCGCAGCAATACCCGTCCTTCCTCGGTAATTTTAGAATCAACTTCGCTAATACCTGGGACTCTCTGTTTTAGCTTTTCAATAATTTTCTGGAAAATAGCAGAATGTCTTTTATAGAGAAATTCCGTCACCATTGCCAAGTTTTCACCCTCTTTGGAAAGATGTTCTGCATAACTAGATTCCCGTTCTGGTCGCGCTTGTTGAATATGAAAATCGGAAATATGCCAATTTTCAATTAAATCACCAATTGCTTTACTTGCAGGGAATTTTTCAAATTGTGCTAAACCTTTTAAAGCCAGAATATCTGGTGATTTTAACTCGTGGTCTTCTCGTTTTAATTCTTTTTCATCTATAATCTGATCAGGTTCATTAATAACAGCTTGTCCTTTACCTTTGCAAAAATCAATAAACCTCCAGGGCTGACCTTTACTCCCTCTTCGGTACTGAAGAATCTCTCTTTCTATGATAGGACGACCATCTTCTTCATTGATTTTCAAAGAATAAGTAATTAAGGGTGATTTATCAGCTAAACGAAATTTTAATTCAATTTCTATTGGTCCGGTGGAATTGCGGCTTCTTACTTCCTGAAATCCTCGACCTCCTCCTAATTTCGTGAGAGCAACATGAACATTATCGGTCAAAGCATCTTTGAGAAAACTGAACACATTAAAAAGTGTAGTTTTACCAGTACCATTTGCACCGACAAAAACGCACATTTTGGGAATTTTTTTAATTTCCACATTTTTGAAAGCTTTAAAGTTTTTTAGATGGATACTTTCGATTTTCATGACTCACCATTAAACGATTTTTTAAATAGCAATTTGTGTAAATAGCATAATTTATTCGGAAAAGATTTTTTTTCATTAATTAAGTTCGCGCTTTATTTAATGAAAAATAAAATTTAATGTCTGGTTGATAATTAATTCTTGATCTACCATATTTCTCAAGGTTAATTGATCATAAATTCCGCCAAAAGCTTCTAAAGAAGCATTATCTAAAGCTCGATTATAAGCTCCTGGTAAAATTTCTTCTATTTCTTTTTTGTTCATGTAATATCCTCCAGCTTTTCTGCGTTTGTTGATCCGATCAATTGCGTCAATAGCATTGCGAATGGAAACATCCCAAGCATGAGTTGTCCTTTTTTCTGCCTGTTGTTTAATTAAATGGACTAAAAGCACTACACAATAGCTATAAATTTTATTGATTTTATCTTCCTTGCTCATTTCTTCTAATTCATCAATTAAAGATAGAGCCGCTTTTAGGTTGCCAGAAACCACTAATTCTCTGAGTTCTAGTAATTCTTCCATGATTTGCTCTCTCCTTGAAGTTTGCTATTTATAGCATAGCGCTGATAACGCTACGCTAGAAATACACCACTAAAAATAACAGTTGTTGTGCAAGTTTTACCAATTTTTGCTAGAGTATGGGCGATCAGCTCTGACTTATCAGTTCGCTTCCGTATCCGCAGTAAGCACAATCACAACACATAAAATTCAGAAATTAAGCTCCCACAAAGAAGCCTTTGTCAAGTAAGATAAAATCAAAGGACTGTATAAAGGTAAAAATATGCAAATAGAGGATTATTTTGAATTTTTAGATCCAGACGATATCCGCATTAAGGGTCATAGAATCGGTATTGATGATGTGATTGATTATTACTTACAAGGATACACACCTGAACAAATTCTGGAAGATTTGCCATCGCTAGATTTAGAAAAGATTCACGCTACTATTACCTACTATCTCCATAATCGTGGGGAAATAGATGCTTATATGTTGCGGTTGGCTAAGTGGAGGGAACAGCGTTATCAAGAGGCTGCTGCTAATCCCTCTCCAATGATACAGCGCTTGAGAGCAATCAAAGCGCAACGAGAACAGGAGCGGTTAAATCTTGTATGAAAATCCGTTTCTTGCTCGATGAAAATTTGTCACCAAAGCTAAAGTTTGCTGTTTTGCGTCTTAACCCAGCAATAGATATAGTTCGTGTGGGTGATCCAGATTCTCCTCCACTAGGAACACTAGATCCAGAACTGCTGCGTTATCTGGAAGTATCTGAACGGTTATTGGTGACAGATAACCGTAAAAGTATGCCTGGACATTTAGAGTCGCATTGGGCAGAAGGTGGACATATTTGGGGAGTTATGTGGTTACTTCCAGGTACAACTTTAGGCAGTTGGGCAGAAGCGATTTTTCTGCTTTGGGAAACTACCGACAGTGAAGAATGGATTGATAAATTAGATTGGATTCCTTTTTAGGAATTTCACAAAAATAAATATTACAGGTTTTCAGCATATAAGATATGAAGTTACGAACAATCGTAGTTGCGCCAGTTTTGCCGATTTCTGCCAGAGTATGATCGCACAAAGTTCTCCAATTCCTTGAGGATGGAAATATTTACTTGTATCAAGAGACATGAGACTATTTTTATATTCTACAATTATGCTTGAATTAGAAAGTTGAATGAAAAAATCAGCACTTTTATCTCAACTTGGAGTGCGTCAGCGCTATAAATCCCAACCACACCGATAAATTACTCATACTGACGAACCCTACTAACTTACTGTTTTTCAATAATAACTTGACTAACTTTTGACCATCCTGACCACACTGAATCGGGAATGCTTAATATATATCTATAGCGATATGTAGTTATATTTCTTTCTCGCTTTGGATTATTCCCTCCATCTTCAAAAAGAACCTGAGAACCAATAGGGACTCCATCTACATCCTTAAATACAGCACTAAGCCCTCGGTTTAAAGGTAAAGAAGAACAGAATAAAAATGTGTATGTTTCATCAAATCGAAAACAGGTGATTTTCTCATCAACAATCCACTCTACCTGTTTATTAGAATCATCATATCTAGCTCCTGATTTCAAAATATATTGTATTTCTGTGTCGCTGTAAGTTTTTCTAGAATTAAAAACACTATAATCCCATTTTGGATCTGATAAACTTGGAGTCCGTTCAGAAGTAGGAGTTGGTGTTGGAGTGGGATCAGGTGTAGGAGTTGATGTAGGTGTTGGTTCAGGTGATGGTGTTGGCTTGTTCAAATCTTCAATTATAGCAACTACTTCTTTCTTTTTTGACTCATAACTGTTTTTCAGATTAGTAACTGAAATAAAAACATCAGATGGGATATCATTTAAAATCGCCAGTACGTTATCCCATTTATCCTTAACTGCTTCATATTCACTAACCGTTCGCGCCTTTTCTCTCTGTTCCTCTGCATCTTGAGCTTGTTGTTTCGCTTGGTTGATGGAGTCAATCGCTTGATTTTCTTTATCTAAACGACTCTGTATCTTAGTTAATTGACTTTGATAATCTGAAAGTTCCTTTTTGGCAGCATCATATACCTTAGCAGATGGTGGTATAGTTTTTAGTTGAGCGATCGCATCTTGTAACTGTTGTTGAGATGCTCGTAATTCTTCCACATTCTTGGCACTCTCGGACAACTTTTGAGCAGTAACAGCCATATCTTTTGATTGTTTGTATTTAGAACTAAATTCCTCATCACTAGCACAGTTATCCAGTGGTTTACAAATAGTTGGAATATGAGCCGATTGAGTTCCTAAAAAAACTGTTCCCAGCAGGAAAATTCCTATTGAACTCCACATGATTATCCCAAGTGAGTTATTTGGCTGAGAAATGCGGCTCTTTTGAACAACTGAATTTTGCTTTGATTTAATTTGAGTAGATGATGTTTGTGATGGTGACTTTTGTTGCTGAGATGTTACCTGAGAAGATTTGCTTGAAGACTGATAAGCTGTTTTAGTTGTTAATTGTGAATTTTTTAAATCTTTTAAAACGTCTTCAGTAGATTGATAACGATCTTGATATTCCACTTCTAATAACTTATCTAAAATCTCACCTAATTCTTTACTAATAGGTTGGTTTAAATATCGTCGCCAAATTTTCACCCAACCGTATCCATATTCTTGGTAAAGTTCCCCAGGATGAACTCCTGTTAGTAAATGAAAACAAGTCGCACCCAAACTATATAAATCACTAGCTGGATATACTTTCCCATCCCGCATTTGTTCTAAAGGTGCATAACCAAAAGTACCAATTGATGTTCCTGTTTTAACTGTTCCTTGGAGTTGTTTTGATGCCCCAAAATCAATTAATATTAATTTGCCATCACTACGACGACGCATAATATTTTCTGGTTTAATATCTCGATGAATTACACCATCTTGGTGAACTACTTTCAGGATGGATAATAAATCTTGTAATAAGGCGCGGATTTTTGATTCTGAGAATATTCCCTGGTTTTCTAATTCTTGTAATAAATTTTCACCGTCAATGAATTCTTGTACTAAATACAGACAGCTATTTTCTTCAAAATAAGCTAACAGAGTGGGAATTTGTGAATGTTTGCCGAGTTTTAGTAATTGTAGCGCTTCTTGTAAAAATAATTCTGTGGCTTTTTTTCGTCCTGCTGTTCCTTGGATTTGAGGTGCAAATTTTTTGATGACACACTTTTCGTTTAATTTGTCAACATCTTCCGCTAAATAGGTTTTGCCAAATCCCCCACTACCTAATGATTTAATCGGACGATAGCGGTTTCTCAATTTAATTAGGGGAACTCCACAGCTAGAACAGAATTGGGTGTGTTCGGGAACTGAGGGGTTATTACATTCCGGGTTGAGACAACATATCTGATTCATGGTTGTGCAGTGGTAGATACGTTTATGATTAAATATCTACTAATATATACGAAATAGACTTAAATTGATAATTGACTGATTTTTTCCCCAGTACGTAAGTATGCTAGAATCAATACCTTGTCCATTTTCTGTAGGTTGGGTTAAGCGACAGCGCAACCCAACGCATTTGTTGGGTTTCATGCTTCAACCCAACCTACAAATCAAGGCTTCTTCTAATTTGGACAAGGTATTGCTAGAATTAAACCAGTTTAATTCTAGCGGTTATCCTTTGGATGCAATACAATCCAGATCGCAGACCCGGCGCCCCTACAGGCTTTGCGATTGGATGACTGTATCTCACTCAAGTGCATACCGCTATCACAGACAATTTTGATATTATATAAATTGTAGTTAAAACAAACCTGATATTACCACTCAAGGTTGATCAAATATGCTAAACCAATCTATTGCCGGCATGACTTTACAGGATTTAGAATCTTTAATTAATAGACTTGTTGACGAAAAAATTAATCAAATGTATCTTGATCAAGATCACAAAATAGAACAAACTGAGATTGTTCAAAACATACACACTTTGTCCGAAGATATTGAAAATTCTAATCCCTTTGTTCAATTTGATGGTATTTTTAAAGATGACCCACTTTTTGATGATTTTGTAGAAGATATAGCTGCAAACCGCCGTGAATTAGATGCAGAAATAGCTGCTTATGAATCTTCTTTAGAGGAGAATAAAACAGCGTGAGCCGATATATTCTTGATACTAATATTGTGACTCTTTCTCAACACGGAAATTCTCATATTGCTCAACGTGCCAAAGTTGTAGGAATTACCAATATATTTATTACAACTGTAACACTTGAAGAACAATTAAAAGGTAGATTAGCAGCTATTAGTAGATGTGCTACTAAACCTGAATTATTACCAATTGCTCACCAAAATTTACTAATAACTCAACGTTATTTCTGTAACATGAATTTATTAGATTTTCATGAGTGCGCTTGTGAATGTTTTAAAAAACTGCGCCAGCAAAAAATTAATATAGGTACGCAAGATTTAAGAATAGCTGCGATAGTATTAGTTAATGATGTAATTTTAGTAACTCAAAATTACAAAGATTTTATCAAAGTTCCTGATTTAAAAATGGAAGATTGGACGGTAAATATATAGTTAAAGTTTGATTGAATGAAGGACAAAGCCCAAAAGCCTCATCCTTCACCCCTATTTAATTACGCTTCATCTAAAGCTGCAATACCAGGTAAAACCTTACCTTCCAACAACATCAAGGCTTTAATTTCTTGGATTTCCATGATTTTACCTTTTATATCGTTATATCGTCAGTAATTATCCGAACTTGATATTATTCTTTATCGTCAAAATTCACATCTTGATAAATGTCTACTAAACTAATTTCAAAATCCAGATGTTGTAACTTAACAATATCATCTTCAGATTTATATTCTCGAAAAATCCATTCTCCCTTATTAGTTTTGCTATAGTGCATGACTTGATATTGATTTTGTTCCACTAAAACATATTCTTTAAATTGGGGAATAGAACGATAAAAAGTAAATTTATCACCCTGATCATAATTTTTTGTAGACTTGGATAAAACCTCAACAATTAACAAAGGATTAGTCACAGTAGTATTATTTTTACCTGCATAAAGAGGCTTCCCATCAGTTACAATTACATCAGGATAAGTATATTCTCGATATTCAGGAATCCATAAACGCACATCTCCAATAAAAACACGATATTTTTTTCCTCTAATGGCATATAATAAAGATGATGCAAAATTAAGCGCGATTTGATTATGATTTGTCGTTCCCCCAGTCATAGGTATAATTTCTCCATTGCGATATTCGCTTTTATAAAGTGCTTTTTCCTCTAATTCTAAATATTCTTCAGGGGTGTAAGTATGTATGCGAGTTTGTACTTCCATATTATTCTCCTTGACAATATTTTTATTTGCACATTTCATTTAATTATAACCAAACTACTACACCAAAATCTTAATTAATAAAATTTGATTGATTGTATCATAATCAGATAAATTTTAACTAATCATTCTTCTTAATCCATCACGAAAAACCTGAAAACTTCTTGATTGGTTGTTTTCCACATCCATGTGGGGTGATACTTTTTGAGCAAAGTCCATTTTTTGTAACCCTGTCTCATAGCCATACCTTTTCAAAATTTTATCTAATTCTTCCCACGTCCCACCTTTGATAGTATCTGGATTACGAAATTTAGCTTGCTGGGATAAAGAAGCAGGAATTTTTTCATATTCAGCCCTGATTGCTGCTACATCACCGATAAACCAAGATTCAAGTTCTTCTACAACAATTCGATGAAGAACAATATTTCCTTTTTTTTGGGTTACAATATTAGTAGCATCACAGAGTTTCTTCTTTAATTCTTGACAATCTGATCTATCTTCGTCTACTAAAATGACAATTCGCCAGTCATCAGGTATAAAATTAGCATAGGACTTCATACGTTCAGGTAATCTTTTTAAAAGTCTATCTTTATTTTGAAAGTTATGAATATTAAAAGTATGAACATTACCTATAATTTTAGGGACAATTTCTTTTAAAGCAATTTCTGTGGAGACTTCTTCTACTAAAAATTCTATGTGCATAATTGATATTACTAATAAGGTAATCCTCTCAGATATCCTTCAGACCAGAGATCACCTAAACCAGCCTCAGATTCTATAAAATTTTTAGCATCCTCGATTTTATCAGCCCTGGTAACAGTTGCATAACCCTTATCATCTCGTTGAAAAATCCAGAGTTGTTTAGCATCTGTGATAGTATTAACAAAAAATGGTGAGTGGGTGGAAACAAAAACTTGTGCGCGTACTGCATAAGCCTTTAATTCTTCACTCAAAGGATCAAGAAGCCGATGGTGAAGCCCATTTTCTGGTTCTTCAATACAAAGTAGTTGGGGGGGATTAGGATCATTTAATAATATCAAATATGCCAATAATTTAAGTGTTCCATCTGAAGAAAAACGTGCTAGAAATGGTTTACTAAAAGGTGCATCTTTAAATAAAAGAGCGAGTCTACCATCAATTGTTGGTTCAGATTCTACTTTTTCTAATTTAGGAATACGTTTGGCTAATAACTTCAAAATTTTCGATAAACTTTCTGGATGTTCATCAGCAAGGTATTGAACTACATTGGAAATATTGTCTCCTTCACGAGAGAGATGTTCCATTGCACCAGCAGTTGCTAATTGACGAGCTTGATCTGGGATAAAATAGGAAAGAAACCATCCTTCAATAAAACGTCTTAAACTGGCAATACGTGGGTTATCTGACAATTGACCAATAGTTTTAATTGCTAAAGAACTTGGATCATCCATTTTATAGGAGATTCTATTGTCAGTTATTTCTGGATTTTCACCACTAATTACTACACCTTCACCATTTTCAAAATTAAGAAAATCAAAGGGTTTTCCCTGAGAACTTCTTCGCCATCTGAGAGTTTCTCTTGAAACAATTGGTGAGCCATTTTGTAAAGCAATAGCAACTGTATAGGTAATTTTAGGAGATTTCTTATTTTCACGATATATAATTACAATTTCAATTTCCTGACCTCCACAATCACGGGAAATAACTTCTTGAAATCTTCCCCGCTTTTCTAAGGCTTTTTTCACATTAGTAGTGAGACAATCTGAAAGAAATCCTATGACATCAAAAAAGGTGGTTTTACCACTACCATTAGGACCAAGGAAAACAGAAAAAGGTTTAATATCTTTTAGGGTAATATTTTGCAAAACCCTATAGTTTTTGACGGAAATTTCTTCAATTGTTGCCATCACATTATCACTTATATAAGTAGGTTGGCGTTAAAAATTGTCCTTATGACAAGGGAACAGGGAACAGGTTGTGGGCAACTTTACTTTTCGTTACTTGTGTCGGTTTTTTTCCGTTCACCTACTTAACTCAAATATCTACATTCCCGACTTATCTAAGAAGCCGGGAATCTGACGTTATTTACGCTTCATCTAAAGCTGCAATACCAGGTAAAACCTTACCTTCTAACAACTCCAAACTAGCACCACCACCAGTAGAAATGTGGCTCATTTGATCAGCCAAACCTACTTTTTCCACAGCGGCCACGGAATCACCACCACCGATAATGGTAATTGCGCCGGTTTTGCCAATTTCTGCTAGAGTATGAGCGATCGCTTCTGTACCCACAGCAAATTTATCAAACTCAAACACACCCATTGGACCATTCCAAATTACAGTCTTACAATCGGCCAAAGCCGCTTGGAAAACCTTTACAGAATCAGGACCAATATCTAAACCCATCCCATCAGCAGGGATATTTTCAATGCTCACAGTGGTAGCATTAGCATCAGGCGCAAACTTATCAGCAGCAACAATATCTGTAGGTAGCAACAAAGCTACACCCCGTTCTTTAGCTTTTGCTTCCAAAGATTTCGCTAATTCCAGTTTATCTTCTTCCACCAAAGACTTACCAACACTCAAACCACGGGCTTTGTAGAAGGTGAAAATCATCCCCCCACCAATGATCAACTTATCGCATTTTTCTAACAAAGTTTCAATCACACCGATTTTGCTAGAAACCTTAGAACCACCGATAATAGCCGCTAAAGGACGTTGAGGAGCTTCAATGGCACTTTGTAAGTATTGCAATTCCTTCTCAACCAAATAACCAGCTACAGAAGGACTTAAAAACTTAGTTACACCCTCAGTAGAAGCGTGAGCGCGGTGTGCAGTTCCAAAGGCATCATTTACATAAAAATCAGCGTTTGCTGCCAATTTTTGAGCAAATTCGGGGTCGTTCTTTTCTTCTTCCTTGTAAAAGCGGACATTTTCTAACAATAGCACTTGGCCATTGTCCAAAGCTGCAACTTTAGCAGCAACATCATCACCAATACAGTCATCAGTTTTGATAACTTCCTGTCCCAACAACTCAGAAAGACGTTTAGCAACCGGGGTTAAACGCAATTTTTCATCTACACCCTTGGGACGACCGAAATGGCTTGTTAAAATGACCTTAGCACCCTTTTGGGTCAAATCTTGGATAGTTGGTAGCGCCGCCCGAATCCGAGTATCATCGGTAATGTTGCCTTGATCATCCACAGGCACATTAAAATCAACCCGTACTAAAGCGCGTTTTCCAGATATATCAGCCGCAGATAAACTTGCTAAACTTTTTTTAGACACAGTAAAACTCTCCTGATTACTTTTTTGTTATTGTCTTCAAAATATGACCATCAAGATTTTACCGGAGTGAGGGGCGCAGAGGTGAGATATGTTTAAAACAGTTTTATTTCCCATTGATCAAAGTCGAGAAGCCAGAGAGGCCGCTGATATAGTTGCCAATATTGTGCAAAAATATAATAGCCGCTTAATTCTGCTTTCTGTTATTGAAGAGCCAAACGCAGAAGCATCTACTACTAGTCCTATGGTATCTTCAGAAATAGTTGCCCAACTTCTAGAAAATGCCCGCACCCTATTTTCTGAACAAGGAATTACAGCGGAATTACTAGAAAGACAAGGTAAACCAGCTTTTACTATCTGTGATGTTGCTGATGAAATTGAGGCTAGTTTAATTATTATGGGTTGTCGAGGACTAGGTTTAACGGAGGAAGGCTCAACTGATAGCGTTACTACGCGAGTAATCAATCTTTCTCCCTGTCCTGTTTTGATTGTTCCTTAATTAACTATCTGGTGCGTTAATGTGAATATACACAATGTAGCGCACCTTGTGATTTTTTTGTAATTAAGACTTAAGCATTGACAGAAAACCCAAAATATGTATTAGGTTTAAATAACAAAAACATAGTCATATTTAGTCAAATATTAACAGATATGGCACACAAATATGATAAATTGTGGTCTGCTTATGTGATGCAAGATGGGTCCGTGTGTGATATAGCGGCTTGTAGTTAGTCCTGTAAGGTATAGGCCTTACCAAGCTAGAAATATTTGACTATATTTTTAGTAACTATTAGGTGAAAACCATATCTTTCGTAGGGGTAAAGCAAAAGCTCATTGGTGTCAACTTACAGCAGTTTTCATCTATTTAAACCAGACTTTGATTACCTTCTTCCTTTGCGCCTTCCCTACTTTGCGCCTTTGCGCGAAACAAAAACCGTGGTTCAT
>LJOT01000308.1 GCA_001672075.1 Anabaena sp. CRKS33 | reverse complement strand
AACTTGTGGGAATCAAGGTACAAATTACTACAGAGAGTTACACATCAAAATGTAGTTTTCTGGATTTTGAACCAATCAAAAAGCATGAGCAATATTTAGGTAAAAGAGTGAAAAGAGGTTTATTTAAGTCTCAGTCTGGTAAACGTTATTCAGCAGACTTAAACGGTTCTTTGAACATATTAAGAAAAGTAATTGGGGACTCTATCTTTGATAGAAACTCAGTTTTAGTGGCTTGTAGTTAGTCCTGTAAGGTGTAGGCCTTACCAAGCTAGAAATATTTGACTATATTTTTAGTAACTATTAGATTTTATGATTACAGCTACATAATTCAACTATGAATTTATCCCCATTTCCCGAAGACAATGATCACGATTCCGAAAGTTCTCTGATTTTAACAGATGAGCTAAAACGAACCCTAGAATGTTACATTGAACATAATCTCTCCGTAGATGGAGAAAACTATGTTCTGCTTCTGCCTGTAGATACACCCATAGAAATATTTGCTTGGCAAAGTGACGGCGATGAAGAAGAGGCCGTATTAGTAGAAGATGATGATATCATTGAGGAAATATTCGGCACGGCTCAAGCAGTTCTTTCTGAGCAAAACCTGATTCTCAAGAATACTGCTTATGCTTTAACCGTAGCAGGGGAGTTACCTCCTGAAGACGAGTCTAAATTCTTCACTTTAGAAATTGAAGACGAAGAAAACGGTTTAGAACCAGAGCAATTAATGGAAATTGCCAATTTTTATCATGACGACCAAGAATATGCAATTTATACTCCCCTAGACCCCTTACTCTTTTTTGCGAGAATTACTAAAACTGGTGAACCAGAATTACTTTCTCCCGAAGAGTTCCGCAAATTTCAACCCCTCTTAGAAGAACATCTTTTTAATGAAGTTGAGTAATTAATTCCCAAATTTAAGCATCTAGGAGCGAGGAATCAGAGGACTCGCAAAATTCTGACCCCTTGCTCCCATGCTGAAAATGGTGTTGCTCAATTGAAAGATGAAACTGCTAAATTCAACCTTGGCAACCTTAATTATTCGCGTTTTTGCGCTTTTGTGTGAGATATTGAAAATCTCATGGTAACTATACAAAAATTATGACTCGCAACCATCTATTACAGCCTAACTTAATTTTAGCGGGTTCAGTTTTAACACTGACACCAGAGGTAATCCAACAATATGGGCTAAAAGGGCTAGTATTGGATGTGGATGAAACTTTAGTACCTATGACCACGAGTTCTACTTTTCCAGAATTACAAGCATGGGTAGAAGAAATACGTATGTGTACTGCATTATGGTTAGTTAGTAATAATTTAAGTGAATCCCGAATCGGTGGTATTGCCCGTTCTCTAGATTTACCGTACTACTTAGGCGCGGCCAAACCCTCCCGACGAAAAATTCGGGCTGCGTTACAATGCATGAATTTGCCCGCCCATCAAGTAGGTATGGTGGGCGATCGCTTGTTTACAGATGTATTAGCGGGTAATCGTTTAGGAATGTTTACAATTCTAGTAGAGCCAATTATCCATCCTGATTTTACAGCCATCCGTTCCCATCCTGTCCGCAATATTGAAGTTTGGATATCAGAGATATTAGGTGCATCTATTAACGGCAAAAAACACAGGTAATCAGCCTTTCCTGCAATACAAATCTTTACAAAGATTCATAATTCATCAGGAAAGTAAATATAAAGAAATACTTAAGAAAGTCTCTAGTTTTTGAAAAATAGGCGATTATTAATTTTAATAACATCAGGGTCAGCCAAAAAAGACCCTAGCGGATAATAGATAAATATAAAGCCGTACAGCGTCAACCTTCACTATAGAGGGATTGACGCTGTATATTTTGTATAGTTTTTTGTACAAATACCTGGGCAAAATTAATGATATCATGTCCAGTTGAACACTGATCATCTCTGTTGAAGCAATACGCGGACATGATATTGCATAATAAATAGTTAAGTTTTACCAGTGATAACCCCTCCCTAACCCTGTTTTGAACCCCAGGGGGTTTTCAAGAGGAATTAAAGGGGGTTAGTTTGGTTCTGGGGAATAAGCCGTGGTGTATTTAATTTGTATAAGTTTGGTGGGCAAGACTTGTACTCAGCTTGGTCCTTGTATATCCACCCTAAAATATTTAACCATTTTAGGATTATACAATTTATGTTATGTGCCTTTTTTGATGCCATTGCCAAGCGTGAGAGACAATATCTTTAATATCTGGATATTGGGGTTGCCAATTCAAGATTTTTCGAGCTTTTTCGCTTGTACCAATTAAAGCTGGAGGATCTCCGGCACGACGATCGCATTCCTTGACTGATATTATCATACCCGTAACATCTTCCGCCGCTGCAATTACTTCTCTAACTGAAAAACCGTTACCATTTCCTAAGTTAAAAACCTCACTTTCACCACCATTTAATAAATATTCTAGTCCTAAAATATGGGCATCTGCTAAATCATTGACATGAATATAATCGCGGATACAAGTACCATCGGGAGTAGGATAATCAGTACCAAAAATACTAATAGCTTCCCGTTGACCTAATGCTGTTTGTAATATTAAAGGAATTAAATGGGTTTCGGGATGATGATCTTCTCCTAATAATCCTTGGGGGTTAGCACCAGCAGCATTAAAATACCGAAACCGCACAGATTTAAAATTGTATGCTACATCAAAATCAGTTAATATTCTTTCTACCATTAATTTGGTTGCACCATAGGGATTAATGGGATTTTGGGGATGATCTTCCGTAATGGGAATAAAATCCGGTACACCATAGGTAGCACAGGTAGAAGAAAAGACAAATTTATGAATAGAAGCTGCTAACATTGATTCTAATAATGTTAATGTTCCTAAAACATTATTCCGATAATATTTAGCAGGATCTGTAACAGATTCCCCTACATAAGCATAGGCAGAAAAGTGCATAACTGCGGCAAAATTGCGAGTCTGAAAAAGATTATCTAATAAAGTGCGATCGCTTGTATCTCCTGCGATCAATTCTACTTGTAAAACCTGTTCTACTAAATCCCGATGTCCATACACCAGATTATCTAGAATTACCACCTCATAACCGGCTTGCTTGAGTGCTAAGACCGTATGAGAACCAATATATCCTGCTCCCCCCGTTACCAAAATACTAGGTTTTTCCGCTGACATAGTTTCTCCTTGATGATGATTTTATTAATCCAATTTAGCGTAATTTTTAATGATTATAGAAAATAGTCAACTGATAATTATATAGTTTATATTAGTTTATATTAAAGTTTAACCCGAATTTATTTGAGGGAATAACCATGACAGTATCCGTAGAATACATCCCTGTTACTCCTATTGAATACCCGGAAGAGGACGGTAAACCGATGGCTGAAGGTGATCTACAATGTAGTTATTTAACTTATGCGAGAAATGTCTT
This sequence comes from Anabaena sp. CRKS33, assembly GCA_001672075.1. Lineage (GTDB taxonomy): Bacteria > Cyanobacteriota > Cyanobacteriia > Cyanobacteriales > Nostocaceae > Dolichospermum. The sequence continues at coordinate 800 of LJOT01000308.1, read as the reverse complement.
ACGGATTTATTTTCAAAATCGTCCAGATGTGTATGTAGCTGGTAACTTATTCATCTATTATGAAAAAGGTTATCCTGGGTCAGTTGTCGCACCAGATGTATTTGTGGTATTTGGTGTGGAGAAACATGATCGAGGTAGTTATAAAACCTGGGAGGAAAATGATCAAACTCCTGGTTTTGTCTTAGAAATTACCTCAAGAAGTACCCGCAGTCAAGATCAAGGAGCAAAAAAAGGAATTTACGCTTTTTTAGGTGTTAGTGAATATTTTCAATATGATCCTACAGGGGATTATCTTAGTCCTCAATTGCAAGGTTTACATTTAGTTGATGGTAATTATTTACCGATTTTACAACAGAGTGTAAATGATCATATCATCTCTTTAAAAAGTGAAGTATTAGGTTTAGAGTTGCGACTAGAAGAGGGAAAATTACGTTTTTACAACCCTGTAACCAATCAAATTCTTCTTACCCATGAAGAGGAAGTAACCGCTAGACAAGTTGCAGAAATAGCTAGACAGGAATCTGAAGCAAAAGCGCGAAAATTAGCTGCTAAATTACGCGAGTTGAATATTGATCCTGATAGCTTATAATAAATAAGATATATCCCCGACTTATTAAAGAAGTTGGGGATAGGAAAATTAGGTTTTTACTTACATTTTTGGTGTCAAAAACAAATGAACTCACAGAAACTACAACCCAGGGAATCATTAAATAAAGCCTTTCTGAAAATCAATCCTTTTAGAAAGGATATTGAAACTTTCAAAAAACATTTAAAAAACCTAATTGCAAAAATCAATGAAT
>LJOT01000590.1 GCA_001672075.1 Anabaena sp. CRKS33 | reverse complement strand
CAGCAGTTTGTTCTATTCCCCAAACCGCTAATAACTATCTAGAACATTTACAAATTCAAGCCTGTTGCAGTTGTGTCCTAATTGTGGAAAATAATCGTCTAGTAGGTATATTTACTCAAGAAGATGCAGTTAAAATCAGCACCCAAAAGCCCAACCTGGAAGATTTAGCCCTCTGTGAGGTTATGACTCATCCTGTAATCACTTTGGAGGAGTCAAAATTTACGGACCTGTTTTTTGCCCTGAATTTCCTTCAACACCACCGCATTCGTCATTTACCACTAGTTGATGAGGAAAATCAACTGGTGGGACTCCTGACTTACGAAAGTTTACGGCAGATACTTCGGCCTGTAGACTTGTTACGCTTACGGTTGGTTCATGAGGTCATGACTACGGATGTTATTTGTGCGGATGCTAATGTTTCTATATTAGAGATATCTCGTTTAATGACGAAAAATCAAGTCAGTTCGGTGATGATTGTAGAAACACAAGCATCTTTAACAATTCCTCTGGGTATGGTGACAGGGCGTGATATTGTGCAGCTTAAAGCGTTAAACGTGAATTTTGACAGCTGTTTAGCACAAACTGTTATGAGTACACCAGTTTTCTGCGTGACTGTTGATGAATCTCTGTGGAATGTGCAGCAAATAATGGAACAGCGATTTATTCAGCGTTTAGCAGTGACAGGAAGTAAAGGAGAAATACTTGGTATCGTTAACCACAGCAGTATTTTAGAAGCCCTTAATCCTTGGGACTTATATAAACTAACAGCAGTGTTACAAGAAAAAGTATTACAACTAGAAACAGAGAAAATACAACTGCTAGGAAATCGTACTCTTGAATTAGAAAAGCAAGTAGAAGAGCGCACTATTAAACTGAGAAGAAAAGCAGAACAGGAAAAATTAATTAATCAAATTGCCACGGAAATTCACTCATCTCTAGATTTACAAGAGATTCTCAATAACACAGTGGTAGGAATGCGATCGCTATTAGAATGCCATCGGGTGATTATTTACCAATTCAATGCTAATTTGAGTGGTAGAGTTATCGCTGAAGCAATTGTGGCTGGTGGCCTTTCACTCCTCCATCAAGAGCCGTATGATGTCTGTATTACCCCAGAATGGCTTGAAACTTACCGTCA
>LJOT01000049.1 GCA_001672075.1 Anabaena sp. CRKS33 | reverse complement strand
ATCAAAATAAGCCAAAAGATATAAATGATTAAATAATCTTTATAACCAGGGAATCATTAAATATATCGGAAATACCTTTATAAAATAAGAATAGGTATACGATCCATAACTTCGTTGAGGTTAAAAACTATTATGTCAAATCAAAATGTTCCATCTGATTTAGTGGTAGATTTATCCGTAGAAGAACAGCAACTTATATCTGGTGGACACTATCGAGGTAGACATCATCGACATCATCGACATCATGGTCATCATAGAGGTGGCTACTATAGAGGTGGCTACTATCGAGTTGGATATGATGGAGATAGATATGATAGAGATGGATATGATAGAGATGGATATTGGTAACAATCAAAGATGAAATTTACACCAAACAAACTCTTTGATGAAGTTCATCTTTTCTTTGATTTATTACCTGCTACCTTTTGCTTAGTTCCTCACCAATCCAATCTTGTAGAATCGGATTTACTAACTCAGGAGATTCATCTTGAGGACAATGGCCTACACCTTCTAAAGGAATAAACTTTTGGACTTGGGGAAAATTGGCTAACTCTCTACCTAAATTAATAGGTTCCCAAGGGTCAGCCGTTCCCCATAAAATAATGACTGGACAAGATATTATAGATAATAAATCCTCCGGTAAAGGACCACTGGAATAAGCAGTAAAAGCCAAAAATACAGCCGCAGCCCCAGGATCTTTTGCCGGTGTCATTAAAATATCTACTAACTCATCTGTTACTGTTTCCCTTTGAGCATAAGCTTGTAAAAGAATATTTTTAACTGTTTTTGGTTGAGCTAACTGACTAAAAAAGAAATTACCTACAGATTCAATCGCCAAAAAGTTTTGTAAAATTGGCGTACCAAAACGTTTTATCCAAGGTAAACTTAGACGTTTACGATCATGTAATAATCGCAAAGAACAGTTAAGCAAAGCAGTTCCCAAAGCCATATCTGGGTTAATTACCGCCGCTTGCATAGCGACAATACAACCGATAGAATTACCTATGAAAAAAGCTGGTTCACCAATGACCTCCTGGCAAAAATCAGCTACCTGTTGTCCCCAGGTTTCTAATGTGTAGGTAATTTTTTCCCCCGGTTTAGGTTTAGCTGAACCACCAAAGCCGATTAAATCAATGGCATACACCCGACAGGTTACAGCTAAAGCGGGAATGTTTTTGCGCCAATGTAACCAGGAAGCACCAAAACCATGAATGAGGATAATAGCCGGTCCTGTAGTTCCTTGGGTTTGGTAACAAATGGGGAAACCTTGCCAAAGCCAGGTTTTTGGGGAAGTAAGTCCGTTTGTAGAAATTGTCATAGAAAATGTAGATTTAGATCAGGGACAAGGTAACTAGACACAGATAGCCACTGTACTGCTATCTTAAATTGGAGGCAATTGCAACTTTTTTGATAAAGCGGAACTTCATGGGAACGAATTACCGACGGGTTTTACTTAAACTGAGCGGTGAAGCCTTAATGGGCAACCTGGGCTATGGCATTGACCCGGAAGTGGTCGAGGAAATAGCTAAGGAAATAGGAGAGGTGATAGCCACCGGTGTTCAGATCGCCATCGTTGTTGGTGGTGGTAATATTTTTAGAGGTGTTAAAGCCGCCTCAGCCGGTATGGATCGGGCTACTGCTGATTATATCGGCATGATTGCCACAGTCATGAACGCCATGACCCTGCAAGATTCCCTAGAACGGATGGGAATACAGACAAGGGTTCAAACCGCCATTGCTATGCAAGAACTAGCAGAACCATATATTCGACGACGTGCTATCCGTCATTTAGAAAAAGGTCGGGTGGTAATTTTTGGGGCTGGTTCAGGTAATCCCTTTTTTACCACAGATACCACTGCGGCCTTAAGAGCAGCAGAAATCGAAGCAGAAGTGATTTTCAAAGCCACCAAAGTGGACGGAATTTACGATGCTGACCCTAAATTGTATCCTGATGCCAAGCGTTTTACTACTCTTACCTACGCCCACGTTTTGGCTAAAGATTTGCGAGTCATGGATAGTACCGCAATTGCCCTATGTAAAGAAAATAATCTCCCCATTTTAGTATTTGACTTAACGGTGCGAGGTAATATCCACCGGGCAGTTATGGGAGAATCTATTGGCACCCTTGTGGGAGGTTCTTGTGAAATTAGCTGAAGCTGAAAGTACAATGCAGAAAACCGTTGAATCTACTCAACGGGCTTTTAATACAATTCGCACTGGCCGCGCCAGTGGGAGTTTATTGGATAAGGTGCTAGTGGAGTATTACGGTTCACCAACACCTTTAAAACAACTGGCAAACATTAGCACACCAGATGCTACCACTATCCTGATTCAGCCCTACGATAAAGGTAGCTTAAACATTATTGAAAAAGCTATCTCTCTATCTGATGTGGGCTTAACTCCCAGTAATGACGGTCTGGTGATCCGCTTGAATATTCCTCCATTAACAACTGAGCGCCGTAAAGAATTTGTCAAACTTGCGGCTAAATACGCGGAAGAAGGTCGTGTAGCAATTCGTAATATCCGCCGGGATGCTATTGAGTCCATTCGCAAACAGGAAAAAAACGCTGAAATCCCTGAAGATGAAGCACGGGATCAACAAGACAAACTTCAAAAACTAACCAACAAGTATACTGCCAAAATAGACGAACTGCTGACTGAAAAGGAAAAGGACATCTCAACCGTCTAAGAGGATATTTTAAAAGTTAATAGCGAATATAATTCGCTACTACATAACTAAAGTCCTACTTGAGTGTGATTGACGGAAAATCAAGGTTTGTAAACCCACCATAAAGTGGGTTTTTCCGTATAAACGTGATTTACAACCCAAATATTTGATATTGATTCAGACTTTTGTTTTCATTCCCTCAGTTGGCAAGAAATGAGAAGTTAAAAGCTGTTACCCATTTAAAATTTATCTAATTTAAAATTTATCTAAAGTTGTGGTGCGGGCATCTTGCCCGCTAGAATCATACAAACTAAATAAAGTGCAGCTTATATTCACTAAAAGTTTATAAAAAATCATAATCCCTTATATATACTGGAAAATAAACTAATTAAAATCAAATTAAAAAATTAGCCATCATGTACGACTGCATAATTGTCGGGGCTGGACCTGCCGGTGGCACAGCCGCTTACCATCTAGCCAAAAAGGGTCGCTCAGTCTTAGTCCTAGAAAAGGAATCCTTGCCTAGATATAAGCCTTGTGGTGGTGGTGTATCACCAGTAATTGCTCAATGGTTCGACTTTGACTTTAACCCCGCAATTTCTGCCAAAGTAGACTCTTTGCGCTTTACCTGGAAATTAGGTGATCCTGTAGAAGCAAAAATAGATATTAAAGAACCCGTATGGATGGTACGCAGGGAAATTTTTGACCACTTCTTAATCCAACAAGCTCAAAACCAAGGCGCTGAACTACAAGATCATACAGAAGTCAAAGGTATTGAATTTAAAAACGATTCTTGGCAAGTCACTACAGCCACAGGAATAGTCACCGCTCGTTATCTTATCGCCGCCGACGGTGCAAAAGGTCCAATGGCTAAATGGCTCGGTTTTAAAGACCGTAAACGCCGTCTAGCTGGCGCATTAGAAGCTGAAGTCACAGCCAATGTCCCCAATAAAAACATGGCTCACTTTGAGTTTGGTTTGATCAAAAATGGCTATATCTGGAATTTCCCCAAAGATGACGGTTATTCCATTGGTGTTGGTACATTTATCGGTAGCGAACCCCAAGACTTTAAGAAAATTTTGGATGAATATGCCCAATCCTTTAATATAGATATCAAAAATAGTAAACAATACGGTCATGCCATCTGTCTTTGGGATGGTAATCAAAAGCTACATACCCAAAATGCAGTTTTAGCAGGAGAAGCAGCTTGTGTAGTTGACCCTTTTACTGCTGAAGGTATTCGTCCCTCTATTTTTAGCGGTGTCCTAGCAGCAGGATTTATTCACGATGCTTTAAGTGGTGATGCCAACGCTTTAGCAAATTATACCGATGCCATTAACGGACAATGGGGAACTGATATGGCCTGGGCGCAAAAACTAGCAGGAGCATTTTATCGCTTCCCTGGTGTTGGTTATAAAGTCGGTGTTAAACGCCCCTCCGGCGCTCAGATTATGGGCAAAATCCTCTGTGGTGAATTGCGCTATGGTGATGTCGCTGGTCGTGCCTTGAAGCGATTAATTCCTGGTTTTGGTTGATGTAGTAGGGGCAGGGGAGCAGGGGTTTGAAACGGAAAACAGTCAACCGTTAAGGAACTTGATATTTTTACATCACATCGTTTTCAAGTTTAGCAATTTCCTGCCGAGAAAGTAATTTTTTCGCAACTCTTATAGGTAGATGTTCAGCATTATTGCGATTATTAATAGGAGTTACCAAACGCAAACTATATACTTCTTCCCCTGCTGTTTCTGAAGTTTCTTTATCTATGATTAAATAAACTTGATCAGGATAACTCTGTAATAATCTTACCTGTAAACATCCTTTTAAATCTCTTGCACTTTGGGATAGAGGACTATCATCTTTATTTCTTACTTCTGTACCAAAATTCTAGCATCAAGATTTTGAGCTACTCTTTCTAATGCTTGAGATGCTCTTAAATTAGCATTAAAATCAAAGTTTCTAAAACTTGCAGCTATAAACAAATCAACTTGTAAAATGTCTTACCCAAATATTGATAAATATATCAAATATTGAAATCCAAGAAAACAGAAGTGTTGAATACTGCAATAAAACTTTACAGTGTTTGGTTTTTACCCAAGTAAAATCCCTTACCAACAGTAATTATACTAGTATTTTTTACAGTCAACCATCATCATCATTTCCATCAGCAGATTCATCAATTACTGATAATTCTTGATGATGTTCCTGATCATGACCCCATTTATCTAAGACATCTTTAATTAAAACTTCTTGAACCCAAATTTTTGCCACAACGGTAAGAGGAAGTGCCAAAAATAATCCTAAAAATCCCAAAAATGTCACAAAGAATAATTGAGAAATTAGGGTGACAGCAGGGAGTAAAGATACTTGATGTGCCATGACCACAGGTGTGATAAAATTGCTCTCAACCTGTTGAATCACAAAGTAGAGAATGAAGACAGCCAGAGCCTTCCAAGGATTATCTAATAGAGCGATCGCCATAGCTGGTAATACACTCATAGTTGGACCAAGATTAGGAATTAGATTCATAAATCCCGCTAATACTGCCAATGCCAATGCTGCTTTTACACCTAAAATTGACAATCCTAATAGACTCATTAATCCCACAACCGCGACAGCAATAATAGCCCCTGTGATCCATCCCTCTAACGATATTTCACACTGATTTAAAATCCCATTGACCCGCCAGCGATAAAATGAGGGAAATAGGCGGACAAATACTTTTCGGTAATCGTAAGGATTAGCTAAAAACATTCCTGTTAAAACTAATACTAATAAAATTTTCAGAACAACTTCTAAAGATCCAGAGACAAAAGCAAAAGAGTTACCTAATAGGCGATTAAATAGCGGTTGTGCTTGTTCAATTAAACTATTCAAATCAGGTATGTAAGGTAATAATTGTGGAGGGATATAAGTTCTGCGTTCATCAACCCAAGCATTAAAACGTTCAAAACCTTGAGGAACTCTATAGGTGAGTTCATGAAATTGCTGGACAAAGGGTGGTACAATCAACCAGAAAAAACAAACCACACCAACCCAGAAAATCGCCACAGCCAATAAAACAGCTAATCCTCGTTTGATTCCCAAGGCTTGGAAACGTCGAGCTAGACGATTTAAAGTCGTTGCTAACACCACAGCGGCAAATATTAGTAGCAAAACCTCACGAAGTTGCCACAATATATATAAGGATATAACTAAGGCAATTATACCTATCCATTGACCAATGTTCACAAACTAGACTCCCAGCTTAGTAAAATGCTTTTTTATGTCAATGCCGTTAGGTTAGCTGATTTTAACAACACCACTTATATTTTTTTTGTTAATTTTACTTTTGTCTTGGTACTCGCCACAATAGAACAGTTGCCATAACCATAGTTGGTGATACAACCATAATTAGCGCACTTGTCGCCGTTGCTGGAATCCATAGAAACGGAGCAGCATATTTAATTAATACCGAGAGCAAAGCCGAAAATAATAGCAGTTTCAACAAAAATCTGATCGCTTGCGGGGCGTAGCCGTGTTGATTTTCCATAACAGTGCGACAAAATACATGATTTTATAGGGTATCTACTAATTTAAACCTTACCCTCCAGTTTCTACAATAGTTATTAAGTAGGTTGGCGTTAAAAATTGTCGTTATGACAAGGGAACAGGGAACAGGTTACAGGTTTTGGGCAACTTTACTTTTCGTTACTTATGTCGGTTTTTTTCCGCTCACTTACTTAAATATAAAAATTTATAAAAGGTAAACAGTTGAGTAATTGTTAGCATTTTTGTATCGGCTGGATTTGAGGCTTTGATTGCCAAATTCATTCTATTTTCCCATTTCCATGATATATTTACCGGTTTCAATACTATTATTTATTGGTTTATTGCTATTGCTACCATTTATCTGGTTTGCGGTGGCAATAGACGTAGTGGAAATTGCAGTAGCTAAGTTGGGTTTTTCTCCTAACACTGCTTTTTTATTATTAGTGCTAGTTATTGTTACCAGCACAATCAATATTCCCATTTACCGCTTAGAAGTTCCAGTCCAATTAGCAGAAGAATTTGCAGCACTGTGGTTAAAAGAATTTTGGGGGATTCCGTTAAGACAAGTGCAACGTTCTACCGTGGTAGCTCTAAATGTGGGTGGTGGGTTAATACCTGTGGTGTTAGCATTATACCAATTTTCCCAGGGAAATGCCGTGGCAATTCTGCTAGTGACAGCAATTGTGACCGTTGTTAGCTACTTTGCAGCCCAAGTAGTACCAGGAATTGGTATTCAAATCAATCCCTTACTTGCCCCTTTGAGTGCAGCCGTCTCGGCAATGCTAATAGCTTCACCCCATGCTGCTCCTGTAGCCTTTGCTGGTGGTGTTTTGGGGACTCTGATTGGTGCTGATTTGCTGCATCTCAAAGACATTCAAGCGATGAGTTCGGGTGTGTTGAGTCTTGGGGGTGCTGGTGTGTTTGATGGGATTGCTTTATGTGGACTATTTGCCTTGTTATTAAGTTGATATGTGTTATTTGTCCTTTGCAAGTTGTCAGTTGTTAAAAATAAAGTAACCACAGCAAAGCCTGGATTGATTCTGAAGGCGGCACAGGTGTAAAATTCCAAGAAATGTGCTGGAGTATCACAATCCGTAGATTTTGTCCTGATTGTATTAATTAGGAGTAGAAAATTGTATTGAGTCCCATTAGCAATAAGTTACAATGAGCAGGGTGGCGTTAAAAATTGTCGCTGTGGTAAAGCAAGAGGTACATAGCAAGAGTGAAGAAGTTTTAAATAATTTTACTTATCTTCACATATTTTAGTGATCTCACGTCTATCTACTTAATTCCAGCTTTTAAGTCTACTAGGTCTTAGATGTGTATCTAACAATGACATCGTCAATAACTGCCCCTATAACTTTCTTGGATTAATTTTCTCAGCAAGTTGAGGATACAGCAGAAATTATAGCAACATAGATTCAGTAACTTTAATAGCAAATTAACCAAAATTCTTGTCAGCGGGTCACACATTACCTGTATCAACCATCATCTTTTTCTGTCATGGTGCTGATTGTTAAAAAAAATTCCCATCGAAATAGACATACCTTAAGAGCCTTGAATCAGCTACTGTTGACAGGTAAATCTTTACGGTTTATGGCTTGCATAATAGCCTTATTCACCTTATGGGGGTATAAAACTGTACAAAATCAGTTTGTACAACCACAAGCAATATTAGTTCTAGGCGGTTCTACTCGCCTGTTAGAAAGGGAAAAGTTTACAGCTAAATTAGCGCATCAACATCCACATATACCGATTTGGATTTCTGGGGGTAGTCCACCTCAGCATACCAAAAAAATATTTGCTAATGCAGGAGTTGATCTTCGTCGTTTAAATTTAGATTATGAAGCTGTAGACACAGTTACTAATTTTACCACTTTAGTAGATGAATTACAATCTCGTGGTATAAAAAGTGTTTATTTAATCACATCTGACTTTCATATGCTTCGTGCTTGCGTAATTGGTGAAATTGTTTTAGGTAGTCGAGGCATAAATTTTAAACCCGTATCAGTTCCTTCAAAAAATTCACCAGAACCCATTGAAAAATCTATTCGGGATGGTGCTAGGGCGGTGATTTGGCTAGCTACAGGTTACACAGGTGCTAATCATGCTAAAAATAAACCAATCCAAAAAAGCTAACCATTGACATAAATCTGAGGATGAAGTTTCTTCTATATAAGAATCTGTTAACACCAAGTTCAACCAACGGGAAATAGCACATCACAGGACTTAACGTAGGTATAATATTCTAGATTGTAGTCAGGACTTCAGTTTGCTTTTGGAGACGTTACGGAAATAAGATCAGGGCTAAAGCCCTGACTAAAAACAAATGATATGATATTTTTTTGTGGAACTTGCGTAAGTTCTAGATCAGAACGAAATTAAAAGTTCAAAATTTTCGATAGTTTCCAATTCCCAATATCACCACAATTTGATACCCTATCTTAAACAGTTTTGAGAAAAGTTAAAGCGTGGAAATTCAACTTGGGCGGGGAAAATTGGCTCGACGAGCCTATGGAATTGATGAAATTGCTTTAGTCCCTGGTAACAGAACACTCGATCCGAGTTTAGCTGATACTAAATGGAAAATCGGCAATATTGAGCGAGAAATCCCCATTATTGCCAGTGCAATGGATGGTGTGGTTGATGTGAAAATGGCTGTTCGGTTGTCCCAGTTGGGGGCATTGGGAGTAATTAATTTAGAGGGTATCCAAACTCGTTATGCTGATCCCGAACCGATTTTAGATCGGATTGCCGCCGTGGGCAAAGACGAATTTGTGAGCCTGATGCAAGAACTATATGCCGAACCAATAAAGCCGGAATTAATTGAAAAACGTATTCAGGAAATTAAACAACAGGGCGGTATTGCAGCGGTTAGCGCAACTCCAGCAGGTGCAAGCAAATATGGTGAAGTAGCAGCATCTTCAGGGGCAGATTTATTTTTTATCCAAGCTACAGTAGTTTCTACTGATCATCTATCCCCAGAATCTGTTACTCCCCTTAATTTAGAGGAATTTTGCCGCTCTATGCCCATTCCCGTGGCCTTGGGGAATTGCGTTACTTATGAAGTGACACTGGAATTAATGAAAGCTGGTGCAGCAGCAGTATTAGTGGGTATTGGACCTGGTGCAGCTTGTACCTCTCGCGGAGTGCTGGGGGTGGGTGTACCTCAAGCTACTGCGATCGCTGATTGTACAGCCGCTAGAGACGATTATTACCAAGAAACTGGAAAATATATTCCTATCATCGCTGATGGTGGTTTAATCACAGGTGGAGACATCTGTAAATGTATCGCCTGTGGTGCAGACGGTGTGATGATTGGTTCTCCCTTTGCTAGAGCCGCAGAAGCCCCTGGAAGGGGTTATCATTGGGGCATGGCAACCCCTAGCCCCGTATTGCCCCGTGGGACTCGGATTCGCGTTGGTACTACCGGAACTCTAGAACAAATACTCACAGGCCCTGCCGGCTTAGATGACGGTACTCATAACCTTTTAGGAGCTTTAAAAACCAGCATGGGAACTTTGGGCGCTAAAAACATTAAAGAAATGCAGCAAGTTGAAGTCGTCATTGCTCCTTCTCTACTAACCGAAGGCAAAGTTTACCAAAAAGCTCAACAGTTAGGCATGGGTAAATAACTCATTCATGTCATTGGTTAGTGGTCATTGGTCATTAGTCGAGAGTTTTCTGCTAACAAAGGACAACGGACAACTGACCACTAAAAACGGACAATTGACAACAACTTTGAGAATGAGTGGAAAAATTACATATCTAGCCTACAATAGAAGTGGCGGAGACAAATGTTTCCGTTCACTCCTCACACCACATTCCGCCCGGACTATTGTTCGGGCGGTTCCTTATATTGGACATGAATTTTCTAATTTCTTTGCAAATACTCATCCTTAAACCCTAAGAGGAGGTTTTTGCTGTGGTAGAATTTTCACCAAGCTCGGAAATATTTTATGTAAAGGTTTTTAGGTATGTCAGCAGCACAACAAGTTACAGAATCTACGTTTAAGGAAGAGGTACTCGACAGCGAAGTACCCGTATTAGTTGACTTCTGGGCTCCTTGGTGTGGTCCATGCCGCATGGTAGCCCCCGTTGTTGAGGAAATTGCGGTTCAGTACGAAGGGAAAATCAAGGTTGTGAAGGTCAATACTGATGAAAATCCTAATATTGCCAGTCAGTATGGTATTCGCAGTATTCCCACATTAATGATTTTCAAAGGTGGACAAAAAGTAGATATGGTGGTCGGTGCTGTACCTAAAACCACTTTAGCCAGCACTTTGGAAAAGTATCTTTGAAGCTCAATAAGTAACAAAATTCTCTTGGGTTATTCATTGACACGATCAATTACGTACCGAAAATGGTGCTTACAGAAAAACCCTGGTGTCAGTACCACTTTCGGACATTTTTGTTACTTCAATAAAACTTAGTTATTGAGAAACCTGTATTGTAACAATAACAGACAATATGGGAAATATCATGTAAAATAACGTAAGTTACTAGTACAGCAAGGCAATTCAAACAGCAAATTACATAAGCCTTTTAGGGATTTTTAGTTATTGTTAGTTGACTTACGCCGCAGTGTGCTAGTGACTTGAGTTAAAATATAATGCCATTATTACGGCAGTACGTATGACCTCTGAAGCGTCTTTTTCCTCATTAGATTCTCTGCAAGCGGATATTGCTGAACTAATAGGCCGTTTACCAACACTAAAACATCGGCAATTTATTCAGCAGTCCCTATCTACAATTTTGCGTCTTGCGGATAGTGACATTGAACGTCTTGATTGGAAAATACTATCTGCTGCTTTAGTAGATATGGAACGTGGTTTCCAGTTGTTTTATAATTATCGTCATATCCGTAAAATTACTATTTTTGGTTCTGCCCGTCTAGCACCAGAAACACCAGCATACCAAATGGCAGTTGCATTTAGTCGCGCTGTTTCCCAATTAGGATTTATGATTATGACTGGTGGTGGTGGTGGAATTATGCAAGCTGGTCAGGAAGGCGCTGGAACTGACAATTCCTTTGGTTTAAATATTCAGTTACCTTTTGAACAACAAGCTAACCCCATTATTCACGGTGATACTAAACTAATTAACTTTAAATATTTCTTTACCCGCAAATTATTTTTTTTAAAGGAAAGTGATGCTGTAGCTTTATTTCCCGGTGGTTTTGGGACTCAAGATGAGGCTTTTGAATGTATGACATTAAGCCAAACAGGTAAATTTGGTCCAGTTCCTTTAGTATTAATTGATCAACCCGGAGGTGATTATTGGCGTTCCTGGAATCAATATATTCATGAGAAATTGGTCAAGACGGGACTTGTTAGTCCTGATGATCCTAGTTTATACACAATTACAGATAATCTAGAAGTTGCTTGTCATGCTATTATTAGTTTTTACCAAATTTATCATTCTAGTCGTTATGTTGGTGAGCAGTTAGTGATCCGGTTACGAGAAGATTTATCAGATGAGCAAGTCGAAGCACTTAATACTAACTTTAGTGATATTCTAGTAACAGGCAAAATTGCCAAAAGTCAAGCACTACCACAAGAAGGACAAGATGAAACATCTAATTTACCCCGCTTAGTTTTATATTTCAATCAACGAGATTTAGGGCGTTTATATCAAATGATTGGGGTAATTAATCAGGTGGGAATTCCTACTCCAGAGGAAGCAGCACATCCAGAAAGGAAATAGACTACAGTAAACTGTTAATTAGTCAAAATATGGCAGCAAATAGGAAATAAACAAAAAAGGTAAACTGATATTATGTAATCTAATTCACATAAAAATATGTAATAATACTAATTATGATCACTCAATACTGATAAATATAATCAGGCTTGTATATTAGTAGATGTGATTAGGAATTAGGAACTACCACGATTTCTAGCTAAATGCACCGCATTTTTACATCCCACGCAAAGGCGCGAAGGCGCGAAGGAATACAGGAATAAGAAAATAACCCTCCAAAAGCAAATTTTATCTTATACCTGGCGTGGCGTATTACGTTAGTAGATTACTTGAATGATTCACAAAAAAAATAAAATAGAGGAATTTAACTATGTTGGAATTATTAGGATCAGGTTTGTTTTCTCTGTGGCTAGAAATGGCTAAGGTACAAATTCAACCTCTAGAAGCCTTGAGTTTACTGGCTTGGCAAGGTAGCCCTAGCTTCATTCTTGTCCCTGATCCTAGCCCGGCCGGAGCTATAACAGTACAGCAATACCTCAAGGGTTTAATTACATCAAAACTAATTGACCAAAATCTCATGTCCTCTCAAGGGATTTGGTTACAGTCAGGACCGATGTTAATGGCTAACCATCAAGGTACTACACCTTTACCCGCTGCTTCTTTAACTAAAATTGCTACTTCCTTAGCTGCTTTAAAAACTTGGGGACCAAATCACCAGTTTCAGACCTTAGTGAGTAGCACTGGACCGGTGGTAAATGGGGTGGTACAGGGCGATTTGGTGATTACTGGTACTGGTGATCCTATGTTTGTTGGGGAAGAAGCCATCGTCCTGGGAAATAGTCTGAATAAAATAGGTATTAAGCAGGTAAAGGGAAATTTAATCATTACTGGTGCTTTTGCGATGAATTTCCAACGCAATCCATTACTCGCTGGTCAATTACTTAAACAAGCAATAAATCACCGTACTTGGTCTCGTTCTGTGGTTTTCCAATATTCTGTTATGCCCAAGGGAACACCTAAACCCCAGGTTATTATTACTGGTAATATCAAGGTAGACCCTCAACCAAAAGTAGGAAAAACTTTACTCGTACGTCATCTTTCCTTACCTTTGCCAAAAATAATTAAGGAAATGAACGTTTTTAGTAACAACGATATTGCGGAAATGTTGGCTGAATCTGTGGGGGGTGCTGATGTAGTTAGCACCACAGCAGCCCAACTTGCTGGAGTCTCCAAGTCAGAAATTCTCCTGATTAATGGTTCTGGTTTGGGTAAGGAAAATCGCATTTCTCCCAGAGCCGTTTGTGCTATGTTTATGGCATTGCAACGGGAAGCTAGTTCTTACCAGTTGACTTTAGCTGATTTATTTCCTACTTCGGGGTTGGATAACCGAGGTACAATGCATTCTCGACATATGCCCAAGGCAACTGTGATGAAAACTGGTACTCTTAATGATGTAAGCGCTTTAGCAGGAGTTGTACCTACACGCGATCGCGGCTTGGTTTGGTTTACAATCATTAACCGTGGTGGAAATATATCCGCTTTTCGGGCTGAACAAGATAAACTTCTCCAAAATTTAGAAAAAGAATTAGAAGTATCTACGGATATTCCCCCCACCCTTGTCCCTCCCAAAGATAATTCTTTACCAAATTTTGGTGCAGCTAATCGCAATCAGATTTTGTACAGAGGTTAGTTACTGTCTGTTGTTGGGCAGGGCTGTATCAATACAATTTTTAGCGGTTATAAACTGCATCTACATTGTATCTATTTTCGGGGGAGAACAGGAAAATGATTTGTTTTTTAAATTTACACCCTAGCTATTGTCACAATCTCTAACTGATCCTGGTATTTACCCTGGCGAGTTTCATAATTAACAGCACAGGGTTCACCCTCTAAAAATAGCAATTGTACTACACCTTCATTAGCATAAATACGACAGTCAGCACTGGAAGAATTGGAAAATTCTAAGGTAAGATGACCCCTCCATGCTGCTTCTGCAGGTGTTAGATTTGCTATTATACCACATCTAGCATAAGTAGAATTATGCACAATTATGTCATTAGCAAGAAAATTTTCTAAACCAGGTACAGAAATATCATAAACTTCTTCCATTCCTGCACATTCTATAGATTTAATTTCGTCCCAAAGTATATGATCATGAATTTGTAGTCTAGACTTTGTTGCTAAGAGAATAGAATACATTTTTTCTTCAAATCTTCTTTGTTTAATTGAATCAGGTAAAAAGCCTATTTCATGAAAGAATTTCCAAACCGCCTCGGATGATTGAAAAGCCAAAACATAAGCATTACGACCATTTGCTGGCTTCCTAACTCTAATTTGGCTGGGAATACCAAATCTTAATAATAAATGATGAACGTCACGAATCAGACGTTCACTGATAGAGCAATATTCAACCGCTAAAGTTGGTTTTGCTCTTGTAGATTCTCCCACTAAATAAACACTACCATCACCAGAAAATAAAGCACGGAGAAAAGCTGCTACTACTACTTTTGGCGCTGTAAATACTCGTTGAGGAACAAATTTTCCTAATGCTCCTACATTCAAACCATAAGATTGTAACCATAGATTAGCTCTATTATGAGTTACTACACCACCTCTACCAGCTTGATTCACTAAACGATAACCAAAATCTTTACCTTTATAAGTCACTTCTTGATAAAGAACTGTTTTAACACAGTTTTTTAAAGTATTGACTAGCACTTCATCCTCAGATGTAAAGCATGGACTACTACCAGGAGTATGACATTGACCTTCAGAAATCATTAAACCTAGTAATGTTGCTTCATCAATAGTTAAATCTCCATTACCAAATATTGGTATAGATTTAGGAGTAGCTATTTTAACTCCTGAAGTTAATTCTTCTAAAGGTTTCCATCCTGTCTCTGTCAAAAAAGGATGATTTGAAGTAGCTTGAATAACCGCACCTTTTTTAGTTGTCACTTGATAAATCGGCTTTACTCCTTGTGGTATAACAGCCGTAGCAGCAGTTTTAATAATCCCTTTTTCTTCGCTATAACTTGCTGTTTGTCCACCTGCAAATTCCTTAATTGGTAAATATGCTCCTGTAGCCGCATCAACAATTTTTGTATCTCCTGTCAAACATTTGCCGATACAAATTACTGTAATATTGGCTGGAACTTCTAGCTTTTCTAAGGCTACACCCAAACCGTAAGAATGGGCAGGTAAGATAAAATAGCTACCACTTTCACTTGTATGTAACTGGGTGGACTCTAGATTTTGGGGGTTAAAATTTTTAGGATCAATGACAGTACCAGGAATGTGACGAAAAATCCGAAATTCAGATGCAGAAAGACGGATATCATAACCGTAAGAAGAAAGTCCGTAACTAATTACAGGTTGGGGAATCTGAGATGGATCAGGTTGCAATTTACGAATTAAACTAGACTCAAAAGGCGAAATCATGCCTTTTTCAGCCATTTTGGTAATCCAGATGTCGTTTTTAATCACGGGTTGAGAGAAAATTGAAAGTAATTTAAGTAGGTTGGCGTTAAAAATTGTCGTTATGACAAGGGAACAGGGAACAGGGAACAGGGAACAGGAAAGAGGTTTTGGGCAACTTTACTTTTCGTTACTTATGTCGGTTTTTTTCCGTTTACCTACTTATGAGAATATCTTAATATCTTAATAGTTAAGGTTGATGAGAGCGACGAATTTCTGTAATTTGGTCTGCTATCTCTAAAAGAGACTTGGGCATTTGAGAACCTGTAAGAATAATATCAAGATGAGGAGGACGGTGAGAAAGAAAATCTAAAACCTCACTTTCAGGAATTAAACCGAAATTAACCGCTAAATTCAACTCATCTAATACCAGTAAAGAATACTTACCTTCATTAACTACCTTTTGGGTATATTGCCAAAGTTCTTGTAAAGCTTGATTTTCTGATTCGTCCAAATCTGAATTATCAATACAACGAGGCAAATCACAGCGAATCCAGTCTAAATGTTTTCCCATTTGGGTAGGTCGTTCAAATCCTTGACGGATACCACCTTTAAGAAACTGAACTATTAATACTGGTGTACCTTGTCCAGCAATTCTCAGCACTTGTGCCATGACGCTGGTAAAAAAGCTACGTTGAGAACTGGTAAAAACTTGCACTAATCCTTCTACGGAATATGGTAAGCTAAGAGTCGAATTTAAACCTGGTGTTTCTAATTGGGCAACCATAGGACAAAGTTGAAAACCTGGCTATAAAATGGTGTTACTAAATTGAGGTATAAAAATCAAAAATTGTATTCCTGAAATTTTTACCCTTCGCGCCTTTGCGCCTGGAAGTGAGAAAGATTCATCCTTAAATTAATTGAAGCCAATTTAATAATTTACGGGTCAATTGATAGCAAAACACATAATCATCATACAGCAGTATTTAGGATTCCCATAGCCAAATATTCTGACTTGATGCGGTTAATATGTATAAGGCAGTGCAAAAATTAAAAAGGCAATTGTAATGGCTTGGCAACGTCCTGACGGGAGAAAACCCAGCGAACTCCGTCCCCATAGTTTTTATCCCAATTTCACCCGCTTTGCCCCTGGTTCAGTTTTGGCCAAATGTGGTGATACTCAAGTTCTTTGTACCGTGAGTGTAGCTGAAGGAGTACCTAAATTTTTGGCGGGAACTGGTCAAGGTTGGTTAACAGCAGAATATAGAATGTTACCTTCTGCTACTCAAAAACGCCAGGAACGGGAATTAATGAAATTGTCGGGGAGAACCCAGGAAATTCAGCGTTTAATTGGCAGAAGTTTAAGGGCTGCTTTAGATTTTGAGGTTTTAGGAGAACGGACGCTAATGGTGGACACAGACGTATTACAAGCCGACGCAGGAACGAGGACAATGGCAATTACAGGGGGTTTTGTAGCTTTGTCCCATGCTATATCTCAATTATTGCAGCAAGGGGTGTTAGAGCGATCGCCTTTATGTAGACAAATAGCAGCGATTTCTGTAGGCTTATTACAAGGTGAACCATATTTGGATCTGAACTACATTGAAGATGTGTCCGCAGAGGTGGATTTTAATGTAGTTATGAATCATAAAATGCAAATTGTTGAAGTTCAGGGAACAGCAGAAGCGGGAAGTTTTAGTCGTCAACAATTGAATCAAATTTTAGATTTTTCCGAACAAGGAATTCAGCAATTATTAATTGCTCAAAGAAATGCAATTAGTGATTGGAATACCTTATTCATAGAAAATTAAAAGAGAAAACTAAATTGTCATAATTCCCAAGTCCAAAAATTCAATTACTTTCAATTAGTGGCCGTAAACTTGCAACCAAAAAGAAATTCAGAGCAATCTTTGCTAATTCGGTGTTTGTCAGCATTCCTGTTATTAGGTCAAATTTCAATACATTTTCTGCGCGGAAAAACCTATTATCGCAAGATATTAGAACATACAGTAACAGCAGGACCGGGTGCAATTTACCCAGTTTTATTAGTCAGTGGTTTTGCGGGGATGATTTTCACTATTCAAACTGCTAGGGAATTAGTGAGATTTGGGGCTGTAAATACCGTTGGCGGTGCTTTTGCTGTAGCATTTTGTCGGGAATTAGCACCAATTTTAACTGCTAGTATTATCGCTGGACAAGTTGGTTCAGCTTTTGCGGCAGAATTGGGAGCAATGCGAGTAACAGAACAAATTGACGCTTTATATATACTCAGAACAGACCCTATTGATTATTTAGTTTTACCCAGAGTTATTGCTTGCTGTTTAATGATGCCTATAATGATGATTTTTTCCTTAATTGTAGGTATTATAGGCGGTACTTTTGCAGCTATGCAGTTTTATCAAGTTGTTCCCGAAACATTTTTAGAATCAGTGAGAGAGTTTTTAGTACCATCAGATATTTTTATTATTTTACTTAAGGGGTTAATTTTTGGGGCTATAGTTGCTGTTAATGGCTGTAGTTGGGGACTGACAACTCAAGGGGGAGCAAAGGAAGTGGGAGAGTCAGCAACTACCGCTGTTGTTACTACTTGGGTGGCAATTTTTATTATGGATTTTATATTAGCGTTACTATTGTTTGAGCAGCCTGTATTTTAAAGGGAACAGGGAACAGGGAACAGGGGACAGGGGACAGGTGACAGGGAACAGGGAATAGGTTACAGGTTACAGGTTACAGGGAACAGGGAATAGGTTACAGGTTACAGGTTTTGGGCAACTTTACTTTTCGTTACTTATGTCAGTTTTTCCCGTTCACCTACTTGTACTCTTCGACTTATTCTGCCAATTTTTCAAACAATTTCGCCAACATGACGTTAGAAAATATAAAACCATCAGCATCGTTAAAGCGTAACCTATCTTCAACAATTTTTACCCAACCTCTATCAAAGTATGGTCGCAAACAGCTTTGAATTTTCTCAACTTGATGATTACCAAATTTTGCGGCTAGGGAATTTAAACT
Organism: Anabaena sp. CRKS33; assembly: GCA_001672075.1. Taxonomy (GTDB): domain Bacteria; phylum Cyanobacteriota; class Cyanobacteriia; order Cyanobacteriales; family Nostocaceae; genus Dolichospermum. The sequence continues at coordinate 2,340 of LJOT01000049.1, read as the reverse complement.
AACTCCTTCCGCTAACCGTAGTCCTAGCATTAAAGTTTCTAATAAAATATCATTCACAGAAGTGACTGGACAATCCAGCACAGCACCATTGTGTAACCATTGGTAATATTCCTGGGTTCTGCGGGGACGGGTAAAGCGTTTACCTTGAGTATAGCTGGCAGCACCCATACCAAAACCATAATAAGGACGATTTTCCCAGTAGACTCGATTATGTCTACATTGGTGTCCTGGTTGGGCATAATTGGAAATTTCGTAATGTTCGTAACCGGCCTGTGTTAACATTTTATGCCCTAGATGATACATTTTAACTGTGGTTTCATCTGTGGGTAGGGGATGATCTCCCGGCCGATAATAACGGTTGAAGACTGTTCCCGGTTCAATGGTAAGATCATAGACGGAAATGTGGGTTGGTGCGGCTGCAACAGCTTGGGTTAAAGAATCTTGCCATGATTCTAAACTCTGGTGCGGTAAGCCGGAAATTAAGTCTAAGCTAAATTCGGGAATCTCGACTTTATGGATTAACTCTATAGCTGTGATGATATCTATAAGTGTATGCGATCGCCCTGCGGTTTTCAACAATTCTGCTTGGAAAGCTTGTACACCTAAACTTACGCGATTTACTCCTAAGCTGCAATAACCAGCGATATGTGCTAAATCAAAGGTTCCTGGATCGATTTCCATGGAAATTTCTGCCCTAGATGTGATCCCAAACCGCTTTTCTAAGGTTGTTAATATACATTGTAACTGTTCTGTTGATAACAGCGAAGGAGTACCACCGCCAAAAAAAATTGTTTCTAAAGGTTGACCATAAACTGGCGCAGTTCTGATTTCTTGACATAAAACTTCAACATATTCACTAATTGTCCCAGAATTTTCACCCCGTGAGCGATCGCCTACCACAAATACGGGAAAATCACAATAATAGCACCGTCGCCGACAAAAGGGAATATGTACATAAGCAGAACGAGGAATTTCCCAACCAGTATTTTGTTGACTCATTCTTTTAAAAATTCTGAGGTGAATGTGATTTGAATATTAAAAATCATGAAAATGAGGAGTTTGTTGCCAAAAATTTGGCCTTTTTGCCTAAAAATAAAAATAATATGGAGTTAAAACTCTTTAGTTATAATGTTGGCATATTTCCTCCGTCTGATCAGATAATATGATTTCATATTTCTGAATTTACCCAACAGGATAGAAACAAACATACTTTACTTTATCAAATAAATACCGTTGTAGGAACACAACACCACCATGCTGGATGTCTTTATTATTCTCTCATTTATCTTAGCAGCGTCAGGGATAGGTTATTTCAGCACTGATCTACTCTCCCCAGGTACTCTCCATGGAGTCACGAATGTAGAGGCCTTACGCTTAGTTATAGCCGTCTTTGCTGCCATTATTGGCGGTGCTGTGGGGCTAAGTTTCCAAACTACATACCGTCGTTTAGAATCACAAGTCCGGGAAATGCCTCTGGAAGCAATTTTAACCCGGTCTATTGGCTTAATAATTGGGCTACTACTAGCTAACTTGATGTTAGCACCTCTATTTTTACTACCCATTCCTCCAGATTTTAGCTTTATTAAACCCCTTGTAGCTGTTGTTGGCAGTATTATCCTCTCTGTTACAGGCATGAACTTGGCCGATACCCATGGACGGGGTTTGTTAAGGTTAATTAACCCCAATACTGTGGAAACTATGGTAGTAGAAGGAACTCTTAAACCTGCTAATACCAAAGTTTTAGATACTAGCTGCATTATAGATGGTCGCATTGAAACACTTCTAGAAACCGGATTTTTAGAAGGACTAATTCTTGTTCCCCAATTTGTTTTACAGGAATTACAACAAGTAGCTGATGCTACCAAAGACCAAAAACGGGTCAGGGGCAGAAGAGGGCTAGAAATCCTCAACCGCATTCGAGAAACTTACCCAGAACGTATTTTAATTAACCCTGTAGATTATGAGGACACTCCCAACGTTGATGCTAAATTAGTCCGTTTTGCTCAGGAAATTAATGGGACATTACTCACTAATGATTACAACTTATCAAAAGTTGCTAGTGTGCAAAAAGTCCCGGTTTTGAATATTAATGACTTAGTAAATGCCGTCAGACCAACTTATTTACCTGGTGATAATCTGGATTTGAAAATTCTCAAAGAAGGTAAAGAACCAAGTCAAGGAATTGGTTATTTAGATGATGGCACAATGGTAGTAGTGGAAGAAGGTAGTCCTTACGTGGGTGGTGAATTACGGGTAGTAGTCACCAGCGCTTTACAAACTTCCGCCGGGAGGATGATTTTTGCCAAACCCCAAGCTTCCGCCTTAGCGTAAGGCATAAAG
>LJOT01000589.1 GCA_001672075.1 Anabaena sp. CRKS33 | reverse complement strand
AAGTTTTTATTCCTAAATCAATACCGATACTTTGGTTTTTGGCATCAATATTAACGGGTTTAACTTCTACTACAAAACTGAGAAAATAGCGATTAGCGCAATCTTTGATAACTATTACAGAACTAGGAGAAGACGGTAATTCCCTAGACCAGATTGGTTTTACATTTCCAATTTTAGCCAAATAAACTTGCTCTCCTTGAATAGAGAAACCTGTCTTTACAAAACGTGCTGATTGTTGATTTGTCTTCTTTTTAAATCTAGGAGTACCAACTTTTTTACCTTTTCGCTTACCTTTAAGAGAATCGAAAAAGTTTTTATATGCTATCCCTAAATCTGCAACTGACTGTTGCAATGGAACGCTAGAAACATCAGACAACCACTCACGTTCAGTAGTTTTCTTTGCTTGAGTAATAACTAACTTTTGCAAATCATTATTACTTGGTAATTTTTCTGCTTGTTTACAAATAGCCAGAGCATCATTCCAAACCACACGCACACAACCAAACAACCGAGCTAAACTCTGTTGCTGTTGAATTGTGGGATAAAAACGATACTGATACCTGGCTTTCATGATTTCTCCTTTCGTGGTATAACCATTAGTATATCAATAGTTAAGGATTTTGGCAATGACTTTTCAAAAAAAACATAAACTAGGTTTCACTAGTGACAACCCTCTTGATGTATCGCCTATTTGTTTTAAAGGAAGAATGGGACAAAAAGAGGCACTTCGGGAGATAACGGGGTGGCAAGACAAGCTAAGAGATTACATTGATGAACTAATTAATAAAAAGCCGTCCTAGAAGGACGGGGCTTTAAACCCAATTTTTCTGGTAAAGTAGGAGAGGTGCTGTAATTTATGCTGTAATTTATAGATTAAATTACCCTTACGTAAAAATCAAGTTTCCGGTTACATCCTATGAAACCAATATCCCAACCAGGTGCAATATTTATGACCACAGGAACGTTAACAGGTGCAACTATTTCCTCCACTGTGGGTGGTATGGGAATAGTTGGCGGCTTTGGTGGTCTAGGAATAGGTAAGGGATACACAAATAACGTAGTTAACCAAGGTCAAACAACGTCAATTGCTTATAATTCGCTCTCTGATTGACCTTACTCGTGAGTTTGCTTTTAGGTTCT
>LJOT01000048.1 GCA_001672075.1 Anabaena sp. CRKS33 | reverse complement strand
GCTGTGGTGGAAAGTTGCCCATTTTCGATTTTGACTTTATGATTAAGTTGCAATTTCTCTAAATATTTTTGGGCTTGAATATCTAAGTTATTATTTTCTAATCCTAGCAGTTCTTCAAATAAGTAAAAATCCGAAAATACTACAGAAAAATGTTGGCGATACCATTCCCGGTTGGCTTCGGTAATCAAATTTTGATTTAAGATAATTTCGCCATTTTCAGGAATATATAACCCGGTAATTAGTTTAGCTAAAGATGATTTACCGCTACCATTTCCACCAACAATAAAAATTAACTCTTGGGGATAAAGAGTAAGATTAATTGGACCAAGAATAAAGCTATTATCTTCTTGATCTGTGTAGTAAGCATGAGTAACATTTTTGAGTTGTAAACTGTGCCAATTTGTGAGAGAATTAGGAGGTGTAGTGGCAACTTCAGCCCGACTAGCTAAAGATAAACCTAAAGATTCAATTTTTTGTAACGCTACGCTGGCCTTACTAATTAATGGTAAATTATTGGAAATATTATCCATAGGCAACATTAAATAAGTAAATGTGAGAATGTAACCAGATAAAGTTTCGGCATCAATGGCGAATAAATGTGGTAAAATGAAAAGGACAAAACCAATGGCAAAGAAAAATATTAATTTTCCCCAACTGGTAGTTGTGGCAAATAAAGTTAAACCTTGTACATTATGATTTCTAAATCTACTGGCTGTGGCTTCTAAACGATGAGTTAGGAAAAATTGCCGCCTTTGATAATGTAGTTTGAGTTCTTTAATTCCTGCGGTAATCGTGCTAAAATTTTTAAATAAAATGTCTTGATCTTCCCGGGCTAAAGCTAATAATTTTTCTCCTCTATCTAATAGCCATTTACAACTAGCAATAGCAGCAATCATTAAAACCAAAACCATGATAAACACTAACCAAGATAGCCAAGTTATATATAGTAAACATCCTAAAGCCATGGACATATCAATACATAAAAAGGGAATCACATATACAGCATTGGCTACCGCTTGAACATCTTCTGTTAAAGTTGCTAATAAGCGCGGATTTCCTAATTGTTCTAAATGACTTAATTCCGATGCTAATATTTGCCGACTTAACCGCATTCTTAATCGCAAAACCGCATTTTGAGATAAGCGAATTAACATGATTTGGGAAATTACGCCGGTAATTAAGGCAACGAGAACTAAAGCAACGAAACCCCAGGCTATAGTTGTCAGAGGTGAAGTATTGCTTTGACTCGCAGCACTACTAATTAAAGCAATTAATCCCGCACTACTACCACCACTCAAAAAACCTGTAATAATGGCTATTGCTACCATTTTCCAAGCAGAACGTAAAAGAAAGTAAATTAGATTCATTGGTTATTAGTCATTAGGAAAACAATTTCCCCTGCTTATGTTGATATTGTGTTTATCTGCTATTTTATTTTACACCTATGGGGTTTATACAGCGATCGCTTTTTTGCGTAACTCTCCCCCCATAAACCCGGAATTTCATCCCCCTGTCACCATTCTCAAACCCCTTTGTGGTGTTGATAAAGGGACTTACACTAACTTAGCCTCATTTTGTCAACAAAATTACCCCCAATATCAAATTATTTTTTGTGTTCGCAGTTCTACAGATCCTAGTATAGAATTAGTTGACAAACTCAAACAACAATTTCCAGAAATAGATATTACTTTAGTAATAAATGATTATGTTCTGGGCGCAAATTTGAAAATTAGTAATTTAGCTAATGCTGTCACCATTGCTAAATATGATATTTTATTAATTGCTGATAGTGATATTCGTGTCTGTTCGGAATATTTAAAAACAGTCATTCAACCATTACAAGATAAAAAAATTGGTGTTGTTACCTGTTTATATCGTTCCACAGCCCAAGGAATAGCTACCATTTTAGAAGCTATTTGTACAGCTACAGATTTTCAACCCAGTATTTTAGTCAGCAAACAATTAGAGGGGATAAAATTCGCTTTGGGATCAACCATTGTTATCCGTAAAACAACATTAGCAAAAATTGGCGGTTTTGCAGCAGTGGCCGATTATTTAGCAGATGATTATCAACTCGGTTATTTACCAACCCAAGCAGGTGATAAAATTGCATTATCTCACTATATCGTAGAACACGCACTAGGATATAGTAGTTTATTAGATTCTATTAATCGTCAAATTCGCTGGGCCCGTTGTATTCGCGTTTCTCGTCCTTGGGGTTATAGGGGATTAGTATTTACTTTTGGCACAGTTTCTAGTTTACTATTATTGGTAACAACTAGCGCTGCTATTTTCTCTTGGTTGGTTTTAGCCATAACTTTGCTAATGCGATTGATTATGGCTTGGGTGGTAGGAGTAAAAGTTCTCAATGACCCAGTAACTAAAAAGTTTTTCTGGTTAATTCCCTTTGCGGATATAGTGAGATTTATAATTTGGTGCTGTGGCTTTTTTGGTAATACTATTAAATGGCGAGGAACAAAGTTTAAATTAGTTAAAGATGGTAAATTAGAGATATGTAAATTCTAGTATCGTGCGGCGTAAATGTACATACCATTTTTAAGCATTGTAATCAAACTTTTGTAGCTTTTAATATTCATCATAATTTATGCCGTTCTGTACTAGTGCGTCAGCTAAGGTACAAGCTTGCCGTATTAATGCTTGGGTTTGCACTTGGGGAATGGGAAAAAATGCAGTATGTAGATTATACTAAGATTATAGTATGACTAATAAACTTTACAGCACCAACGTCCATGAATGATAGCCAACGGTTAGTATATTTAAAGGAACTCCTGGATCTGCTTGACGAAAAGTTAGGGGAGTTTCAAAGGGAGCTAATTGTTAACCCTCATGCTCCTGCTAGATTTGAACTAAAGCAACGGATTAAAAAAGAGATTTTACCTGATATTCGCAAATATGAAGCTGAATATTGGAATATTTACCCAAAAGAAGCAATTGTAATTTCTGATGAAGAGGCTACAACTCAATTGGTTCACCTAAAGCAAGCAGTCGAGTCTATTGAGCGCGTTTCCTCTAGTGAATACCCTTCCCAATTGATTCCATTATTACAAGACATCCGAACCAAGTTAAATGATTTAGACAAAACAGCCTCAGCTAAGTTGAAAGTAACTTTACCATTAATTCCGGCGATCGCTTCCTATGAGTTGGAGATGGATACAGAGGGATTGATGTATCGAACTTGGAAGGCAATTCAAAGATTGGTAAGGAAGTAAATAATGTTAGAGGAAATAGAAGGACTAAAAAAATCTTTAGAGATGGAAAAGAAAACCAAAGTTAATTATGATGAACAAATTGCCTTTTTTCGGCATGAAATTTCAATTACTAGTAGTTTATTTCAAAAGTTTGAGCTTAGAAAGAGAATTGAAAATGCTGAAAAAGAAATTCAGAACATAGACATCCGAATAAAGTGTTTGGAAAAAGAAATCGGTGATATGGAGGAGAGGTCAAAGCCTACTCTAATCAGTCCTAGTCCAATTTTGATTGTGCCAAATATTTCGAATAATTTAACTGAAAAATCTAAAAAACCTCAAAACCCTGAGCCTATTATTTATGATCAAATTAAAGGGGATTATAGTCTTCTGCATGAGTTACTAACAAATCAACAGTGGAAAGAGGCTGATTTAGAGACGACACAGATTTTTCTTAAAATAGCCAAGAGACAAAAAGCAGGTTGGCTAAGAGCTATAGATATTGCCAATATTTCCTGTTCAGATATTCTGATGATTGATAAACTGTGGCGAAATGCTAGTGGAGGTCAATTTGGTTTTAGTGTCCAAAGGAATATTTGGCTGAGTGTTGATGGTAAACCTGGTAAGTGTGAACGTCCAATCCTCGATGATTTTGGCGATAAAGTAGGTTGGCGAATTAATAATAATTGGCTAAAAAATTATGAAGAATTTAATTTTTATCTAGATGCTCCCCAGGGACATTTACCCTCTTTTAGATTTTCTGCGGCCATTGATCAATTTGTCACATGGCAAGAAAGCTTCAAACATTTTTTACCTCGAATAGAAACTTGTTTTTCAGGAGACATATAAAATGGTACTGATTCGTATTGAAGAAGATGAAATTGGAATTGTTTATAAAAAAATTGGTCGCTCCCTTCCTGCGGGTCGCCGAATTGCACTTAATGGAGAAATAGGTTGGCAAGCCGAGATTCTTCGCCCAGGTTGGCATCCCTATTTCCCTAATATTGAGATTCATAAGAGGAAGGCTATCCACATTGAAACTCATGAAATTGGTCTAGTTGAAGCTAAAGATGGTGCAAGTTTGTCCCCCGGACAAAATTTCGGAAAAGTTGTCGAATGCGATGACTTCAAAGATGCTAAGGCATTTATCAATAATGGCGGGCAAAGAGGAAAACAACGAGCTATTTTGAAGACTGGAACCCATTGGATTAACACAGAATTATTTTCTGTTGAAAAAGTAGAAGTTACTCGGATTCATAAAGACCAAGTTGGAATTGTTGAAGCTAGAGATGGTAAGCCTCTGCCACCAGGTCGGACATTTGGTAAGGTTGTAGAGTCTAATAACTTTCAAGACCCTCAAGCTTTTGTTGATCATGGGGGTGAAAGTGGTAAGCAATTAGCAATTCTAACTCCTAGCATTTATTACATTAATACCAATATTTTTAAGATACAAAGGCAGTCGTGCGTTCGCATAAAAGCTGGTGAGATTGGTTTGGTTCGAGCTAGGTATGGTCAGCCTCTATCACCAGGTCGCACTTTTGGGAAAGTTGTGGAATGCAATAACTTTCAAGACCCTCAAGCTTTTCTTAATAATGGGGGGCAGAGTGGTAAGCAACTGGCAATTCTAACTCCTAATGACTACCAAATTAATACTGAATTATTTGAAATATCAATAGTTTCCGTCACTCATGTGCCTCCAGGTGAAATTGGTTTAGTCGTTGCTAATGATGGTGCGTCCAAACCAGAAGAGCGCATTTTCGGAAAAGTTGTCGAATCCCATAACTTTGAAGATGCTCAGTCCTTTATTAATAATGACGGTCAGAAAGGAAAACAATTGGCTGTTTTGACAGCAGGTGATTATCAAATAAATACTGATTTGTTTACTGTTATTACCACTGCTAATGCTGCCCAATACCATATAAATCCTCAAAATTTAAAAGTTTATACAGTTGGCAAAGATAAGATTGGAATTATTACTACTCTTGATGGAAAAACTCTTCCAGCAGGAGAAATTGCAGGCTCTATCATCACAGGTCATAACCATTATCAACAAGCAAATAAGTTTATCGAATTGGGAGGTTATAAAGGGTTACAGGAAGAGTTTTTGTCAGAAGGTTCTTGGAACTTAAACCCTTGGTTCGTTCAAGTTGAACAAGTACCATTAATTGAAATTCCTCCAGAGAAGGTTGGAGTGGTTATTTCTTATATTGGTAAAGTGACTAATAGTGAAGTGGCTGATAGTAATACTAATAATAGCTCCCGACTTGTAAATGAGGGATATAAGGGAGTGCAAAAGAAACCGCTTACACCAGACAAATATGCTATTAATACAAGAATCAAAAGTATACAGGTTGTTCCAACTAACGAAATTATTTTGAATTGGTCTAAATCTGACGAAAAACCAACTGAAAATTACGATAAAACTCTAGAACCTTTGAAGCTTCGTTCTAAAGATGGATTCACATTTAATATGCAAGTGACCCAAATTATTAGTATAGCGCCGGAAGATGCTCCTATAATGATTCTACGAGTTGGCGCTCAATCGGGTGATATTTTGAAATTAGAGCAATCTAATTCTCTTCAAAAAGAGAAAGCTCCTGCAATCAGAAATTTGGTAACTAGGGTTCTAGGTCCAATGATTGACAGTTATTTTCGGATTTCTGCTCAGAATAATGAGGCTCTTGATTTTCTAGAAAAACGATTCGAGATTCAGCAGGAAGCCGCAGCTTATATTAAAGCTAAACTTAATGACTATGGCGTACAGTCAATTCAGACATTAATCACTGAAATTGATTTACCTGATGAATTAGAGGAAATATTAAAGCAGCGTAAACTTATGGAAGAACAAGCTAAGAATTATAAACAAGAGGAGTTAGCAGAAAGGCAACGTCAGGGTTTAATTGAACAACAGGTAAGAAACAAAGTTCAGGCTGCTGTTGTACAAGCCAAACAAAATGTAGAAATTGCCACTTTTAATGCTAACGCAAATCTTATCAATGTACAATTAGAGGCACAGGCACAGCAAATCAAAGATAAAGTTGAATTAGACCGAAAAGAACGAGAATCACAGATAGATGCAGATTACCAAAGGCAGATTAAAGATATCAGTATCAACGACTTTTGTGAAAAAGTTAAAATCCTTAGTCCAGAGATATATGCTCGGATTGAATTGGAAGGAAAATGGGCTGAAGCATTTGCTCAAGCAAAGATTAAGTTACCAGAAATATTTATTGGTGGGGGTAACAGTAATTCTAATGGAGGAGATATAGTCCAAGCAAGTGCTATGCAGATGGCATTTCTAGAAGTGCTAAGAGATTCTTTACAATCTACAAAAAAAATTAATCAAATTGATATACCACAACAACGGGAAACCCTACCACCCGCCGATGATCCCTGGTAATGATTGATGTTAGGAAGTGCTAATATCTCACTCATTATCCACTGTAGTGAGTGAGACTGATTTTAATTATTCTAGTTTTCAGGATATAAATATGCCAAATAAAGCCAATTTGAATGCCTTACAAAAATTTTTAATCTGGTCTGCTGGTGCAAATCATGAAATCTTGGCGCAAGAAATTTGCTTAACAGAAAGATATAAATATGAATCAATTGGCACAACTGTGGTTTTAACTTCAATAATGGCTTTCTTCTCAGGAGGATATGCACTTTTTACCGTTTTTAGTTCTGTTCCAGTTTCAATTGCTTTAGGTACTGTTTGGGGTTTTACAATTTTCAATTTAGATCGTTTCTTCATATTAACTGCAAATCAGGGAAAATCTGATTCAAGATGGCAATTCTTAATGGCATCTATTCTTAGGCTAAGTATAGCAGTTTTATTAAGCTTGGTAGTTGCTAAACCTCTTGAATTAAGGCTATTCGAGAGAGAAATCAACCAAGAAATCAACCAAGGAAAAATTGACGGACAAAGACAAGAGAGAAAAAAGCAGCAAGAAGAATTAGAGAACACCCCAGAGTCAAAAAGGATAAATGAAATAAATGTAGAGATTCGGAGTTTAGGAGAAGAGAGAAAAAACCGTAACGATGATTTACAGAAAGCACGTACAGATGTTATCAAAGAATGGCAAGGTATAACAGGTAAACCTGGAAAAGGTGATCTTTATAATGCGAAAAAAGAGGTTGAGGAAAAATTAGAGCAAGAGGTAAATAAATTAGACAATAGGTTACGAAATTTAGATGACGAAAAGAAAAATCTCACAGAAGAGCAAAGGTTAAAATTTGGAAAATTTATACCTGATCCAGATGTATCTCAACAGACCAAAAGAAAAGAGCAATCTAGCAGCCTTTTAGAAAGACTTTCTGCTTTAGAGAGATTGTCCAAGAGAGATCCTACTGTTGCTGCAACTAATCTATTGACAACTATTTTATTTATTATAATTGAAATTTCTCCTATTTTGGTGAAAATACTCTCTAAACAAGGACTTTATGAAGAACTTATTGAAAAAGAAAATAAATATAAAACTAGCCAAGAAAAACTTCATGAACTTAAAGAAAAAGAAATTTTAAAATTAGAAGAATTGAAGGATTTAGAGTTAAAAATCGAGGTGATGATGATAGAATATCTTCGACTCAAGGAAAGAAATAAAGAGAAGCTAGAAAATATGACAATTGATGACATAAAAATTGTAATTAAACAACAATATCAAGAGAATAATAAGTTTATTCAAATATGTATAGAACAGCTAGAAAATTATAAATATATTGCGGATAAAGTTTTAGATTCAGACATTGATTAAAATATTGCCAAAAATAGTATTGCCAAAAATAGGAATCTTGCATCAATCCAATGTTAAAATTAAGCTGTTAAGCTGTTAAGCTGTTATGCAGCTAAATTCGATAATCACAATTTACTTGAACTTTTTTGTGCGGGCATCTTGCCCGCTACAATTATACAAACTAAATCCACGACGGCTTATGGGATCACTTACAACAATTACGCAAACAAGTTAATCTCTCACAAATAGAATATAGCTTCACTACTCTACGCAAACACGGTCATAATAAAAGTCTGTCTAGGCCATATATGAGAAATCAATCTCAGGAAATATAAAATACACAAAATCCCAAAGGGATGATAACATTTTTATTGCAATAAAATGTAACAACATGATTCAACCCCGTAAACAGTTTGCTCAACATTGGTTAAAAAGTGATAAAGCACTTAACGCAATTGTCCAAGCCGCTAATTGTCAAGAAAATGATAAAATTCTGGAAATTGGACCCGGTACAGGAATTTTAACCCGTCGTTTATTACCACTGGTGAAATCTTTACTCGCAGTAGAAATTGACCGGGATTTGTGTAAATTACTCGTCAAACAAATAGGTGAAAAAGAAAATTTCTTACTCTTACAAGGTGATTTTCTGACTCTTGATTTACCGTCACAATTAACAGCATTTGCTAATTTTCAAAACCAGAATAAAGTTGTTGCGAATATTCCCTATAATATCACCGGTCCAATTATTGAAAAGTTACTGGGAACTATTTCTCATCCTCACCCAAAACCTTTTGATTCTATTGTTTTATTAGTGCAAAAAGAAGTAGCAGAAAGATTATATGCTAAACCGGGTTCTCGAACTTTTGGCGCATTGTCCGTACGGGTGCAATATTTGGCAGATTGTGAGTTAATTTGTACAGTTCCCGCTGCTGCATTTGTACCACCACCAAAGGTAGATTCCGCTGTAGTGCGGTTGACTCCTAAAAAAATAGCAATTCCAGCCCATGACCCCCAAAAATTAGAAAATTTAGTTAAATTGGGATTTGGGTCAAAACGCAAAATGTTAAGAAATAATTTACAATCAGTCATTGACCGCGATCGCTTGACACAATTTCTGGAACAATTAGAAATAAATCCCCAAGTTCGCGCCGAAGACCTCAGCGTTATACAATGGGTATCACTGGTAAATACCATAGGGAATCAATAGCAGGAGAGATCATCAAAATACTGGTCTTAACACTGGAATTTTCCCAATTACCAATTATCCATTACCGGACCCCACAAATATGATGAATGTTCAAATAGAAATCAATAAACATTATGCGTTCTTATAGTTTAATTGCACCAGCCAAAATCAACCTGTATTTGGAAATTATCGGCAGTCGTGCTGACGGATATCATGAATTAGCAATGATACTCCAAAGCATAGATTTATCTGACCAAATTGATATCCATACTGCCAGCACTGAAAATATTCGTGTCTACTGTAATCACCCCCAAGTACCCACAGATCAAAGCAATCTAGTTTACAAAGCAGCCGCCTTAATGGCCAAAGAATTTCCCCAGGCTTTTAATAATTTTGGCGGTGTTGATATTACCATCAAAAAAAATATTCCGGTTGCTGCTGGTTTAGCTGGAGGTTCTAGCAATGCCGCAGCCGTATTAGTAGGAATAGATTTACTTTGGGATTTGGGATTAACGCAATCAGAATTAGAAGAATTAGGCGCGAATCTCGGTTCAGATGTACCATTTTGTATTGGTGGAGGAACAGCTATTGCCACTGGTAGAGGTGAAAAACTTTCTCCCCTGCAAAGTTTAGATAATCTACATATAGTATTAGCAAAATATCGTAGTGTAGAAGTTTCCACACCTTGGGCATATAAAACCTATCGGCAACAATTTGGCATTAACTATATTCAAGATGCAGATACTTTTGCTGCCCGTGCTACTGCATTTCATTCAGAAGCCATGGTCAAGGCAATTTTACATCGAAATACAGAAGAAATTGCCCAAAAAATACATAATGATTTAGAGAAAGTTGTACTACCAGCTTATCCCCAAGTATTGCAATTACGAGAATTATTTGCCAATCAAAAAGAAGTTTTAGGAACAATGATGTCCGGTTCTGGTCCTTCAGTTTTTGCTATTGTCGAATCTCAAAATCAAGGAGAAATAGTCAAGCAGCGAATACGTGAAGCTATTCCTGATCAAGATTTAGAACTGTTTGTAACGCGGACAATTAAACATGGAATCAAAATAGGTTAATTGGATCATTAATATGGTTAAATCTTGTGGTGCGGGCATCCTGCCCGCTATAATTATACAAATTCAATGCAGTACAGTTTAGTAGCGGCTTCCAGTTGCTTCACACCTTCCAACCTATTCATCTTCGATTTTAAACTATTATGAATCAACCAAAAGAAACACCATCAGCAGATATTTCCACTCAAGTACCACCCACCCCTTTACGCTGTCTAACTGGGGCAATTATGTCAGGAGGATTTGCATTTGCGGCTTATTCTCTGATGATATCAATTGCCACTACTTTTGCCCGTAAACCCATCCATTCCGACAACCAAATGGTAATTAACATTGGTTCGGCTGTGCGTACCTTAGTAGTAGGTGTAGTCGCCTTGGGAATGGGAATATTTGGGTTAGTTGCTTTGGGTTTATTAGCCTTAGCAATTCAACTGATTATTCAGCAATTAACTAATCCTAAAAGTAGTTAATTTTAATTTTATTTAAAACTTGTCCCTCTCCTACTAACTACAGGTACAGGTTTAGCTAATGGTGAATTATTTTCATTTTTGATAAATTGCAACTTGGTATTTGTTGAACTTGAAGTTAACTGATGTTTTTTCCGCCAATGGGCGGGAGATAAACCATGATGTTGGCGAAACTGTCGGGAGAAATGACAAGTATCCTTATAACCTACTTGAGCAGCAATTTCTTCAATTGTCTGATGCGTATTTTTCAATAAACCCAGGGCTGCTACCATTCGCCGTTTAATAATCCAAACATTTATTGGTTTTCCTGTTTGTTTCGCAACTTGATGAGTTAGATATGCAGAAGAATAGCCCACAGCTTCCGCAACATCAGAGGAAGTAATTCCTTCTTGATAATTAGCTTCAATATAATCAAAAACATTTTTCAAATTGGGAATAATAGGAAAAATTGACTGAGAATTTACTGATTTAGTCAATAATTCTGCCGGTGCTAATTGATGGGAATTTGTAGTATACCAATATCTAAAAAGAGCTTGTTTTTGTAATCTAATAGCAATAGCCCGCAATAACTCATTCGTTGTTACAGGTTTAGTTAAATAATCATCTGCTCCCAATTCCATGGCTTTTCGTAAAGACTCCTTTGTATTAATAGCAGTCAAAAAAATGAAAGGAATAATTGCTGTTAATGAATTTTCTCGCAGGTTACTTAATACAGTATAACCATCCATATCTGGCATCACTAGATCACAAATTACCAAGTCAGGTAAATATTGTTTTATTAATTCCAGTCCCATCATCCCATTTTCTGCACTTATGGTATCATAACCCTCAGATTGAAGACAATCTAAGATCAAATTGCGACTGAAAGCATCATGATCAATGACGATAATTTTTTTTGATATTTCGTACATAATTAATTATTCCAATCACTAAATTTTGAGGTGTTTAACTATTACTAAACTCTGTAATAAATCATTTACAAATCCAGATATAATTTGAGCAATAATTAACACAAAATCAGATCAGAGAGTTCATACAATCTTAATAATTGTTATGATCTCAATTAGTAATTAGTTTTTGGCAGCTTCACATTTAAGTTTGAATAAACTTAATTTTAACAACAAACAATAAATACTTTTCATTTAGTTGCATGAAACAATAGTTGTTTTTTTATTGCTTTCTAATTGAGCCACCCTAAGACTTAAACTTGTAACCATAAAAAGGCAATAAAGATTTCACTGTTGCCTTTTGCTTTCCATAAGTAAACTGTGAGTTTTTTACTTGATTTCAGTAAATTCTCTATCTTTAAAATTTAACTACGGAACAATACCAGCAGTCATCTGTCATCAGGGGTATGTTTTTGATAAAATTGGCTGGGAATAATCATACTAATGGGGGATATAAAAAATTAGTAATTGTGATGACGCGGGCTTGAGCCTGTGTGACTTACATACTAAGCTGCTTTTTATCAGGGCGTTTTCTATGAATTTAGACTTTTAAAACAACTTATAAAAATGAAAATATTTTATACCAAGTTAAAATCTGCTGTTTATTTAAAAATCAAAATTCTGATATTTAACAAACATTTAAGAAAATAAGAGCAAAAAAATGGTCATGTCAATCAAAAAATAGTTCATGTATTGGGAACTTGAATTTGGATAGTCTTAGTAAAGAAGCTGTGACTGATAAATAGCGAGGAAATCCTCAAAAACGATCGCACCATTCTTATTGATAAACAGGAGAAAAATCATGAACCAAGATATTACTGGGTATAATCCATCCATTAGTAAAAAGATCAAGACTGAGCAAATAGAACAGATAATTAAAGCAATTATAGGTGGAAAATATTCTTGGGCTTGTGTTTTAGTTTTACAATTTTCTGGTTACAACCCTACAGACTATATACCCTACCGTACATATATTAGATTACTGAAAACTAACCGTTTACTCGGTAATTCCGAGCAAAATCAGCCACCTATGGCAAAAGTTGATAGGTTTGATGTCAAATCAAAGTGGCTGCGGTTTTGAAATTGAGTTTTTCAGAAAATAAAAGGGAAAGGTGACGTTTTACAAAAAATAATTTATCACCCTCATCTAAATTTTACTATCTATCCAATCACAATTTATCATCCTCAAATGCAAGCAATTCTCAAGGAAATTGTGTGGTATAAAAAACTAGAAGTTGCACAAATGCAGCAAGATATGTCTTGGGCTTCCTTGCAACGTCAGTTAACTGCTGCTCCTACTGTGCGGGACTTTTTGACGGCTTTACAGCAGAGTGTTTATAAACCTAGTTTAATTGCAGAAGTAAGAAAAGTATCCCTTTATCAAAGTGTAATTAGACAAGATTTTGAACCAGTTACTATTGCTCAGGCTTATAAACGTGGGGGAGCATCTTGTATATCTGTTGTCACTGATCAAAAGTTTTTTCAAGGTGGTTTTGATCATTTACGTGCTATCAGATATCGGGTAGCATTACCTTTACTCTGCAAAGATTTTATCATTGATCCTTGCCAAATTTATTTAGCGCGTTCCGCTGGTGCAGATGCGGTATTATTAATGGCTGCTATTCTTGCAGATAAAGACCTAAAAAACTTTTTACGAGTAATTCACTACTTAGGAATGAATGCTGTCATCCAAGTTCATAATTTAACTGATTTGGATAGAGTTCTGGAATTGGAAGATATACGGATAATTTCAATTAATAATCAGAATTTAACTGATTTTACCGTCAATATTAACACCACTCAGGAATTATTAGCAGCTAGGAAATCTCAACTCCAAAAGTTAGGAGTTTTAGTGATTAGTGAATCAGGAATAGAAACCCCTGATGATTTATCTTTAGTTGCTGACGCTGGGGTACAAACAGTGATTATGGGAGAATCTTTATTGAAAGAAAGTGATTTAGAAGTAGCTGTCAGAAATCTACTTCAATCTAAATTTCCCATTCATCATTAGGATTTTAAACCCATGAAGATGGGTTTTGTCTGTATAGCCGCGACTTCTAGTCGCCCAGACCTATCAGCTACTATAACAAAGGTTTCCACCAATCACGATGACTAAGATACCATTCTACAGTTAAACGTAAACCTTGAGTAATTGTCACAGATGGAGTCCAACCCAATTCTGTTTTCAGCTTATTAGCATTAATAGCATATCTTCGATCATGTCCAGGTCTATCCTTAACAAAAGTAATTAATTTTTCCGCTGGATAAACTGGTAAATCTGGTGCTAATTCATTCATAATTTGACATAAATTTTGCACAAGGGTGATATTTTCAACTTCATTATTACCGCCAATATTGTAGTTTTCTCCTGGTTTTCCTTGATGAATTACCACATCTAAAGCTTGACAATGATCACCAACATATAACCAATCGCGGACATTTTTGCCATCACCATAAACAGGTAATTCTTTACCTGTTAGAATATTAATACACATCAAAGGGATTAACTTTTCTGGAAATTGAAAAGCACCATAATTATTCGAGCAATTGGTGATAATTGTGGGTAATTTATAGGTATGATAATAAGCACGAACTAAATGATCACTTCCAGCTTTTGAAGCTGAATAGGGACTATTGGGACTATAAGCTGTAGTTTCGGAAAATGCTGGTTCATCTGGGGTGAGACTACCATAAACTTCATCGGTAGAAACATGAAGAAATAGATAATTATGGGGTTGTGTTTTTGCTTCCCAATGTTGACGAAAAGCTTCTAAAAGAGTAAAAGTTCCCACCACGTTAGTTTGGACAAATGCAGCAGGTCCAGTAATAGAACGATCAACGTGAGATTCAGCCGCAAAATGGGCTATAGTATCTATATTTTCCTCTAAAAGTAGTTTTTCAACTAAAGAGCGATCGCATATATCTCCCTGGACAAAATGGAAATTAGCTTTTGATGCAACTGAGGTTAAATTAGAGCGATTTCCAGCGTAGGTAAGAGCATCTAATACCACTAATCTATCATTTGGATAAGTTTGACACCAATGATGAACGAAATTCGCACCAATAAACCCAGCACCCCCAGTAACCAACAATCGTTTATTCATAAAATTTCCTAATTCCTTTGTAAATACTTGCTTTTGACTTTAGCATAAATTCTTTCTACAAACAATTTTGCTAACTGGATTTTTGTTAAATCTGGAATTTTAGTCGAGTAATGATTTTTATGATCAAAGAAATCATTAATTTCTGATAAAATTACCTTTAAACGTTGAATAATATTTTCCTTTCTATATTCTGCTAAAACTGTTTCCGATAAAGTTGATAATGTTGTTGCTTCTAGAACCTGTAAAATCTTGGCTAGATCATATTCTAAAGCATAACCAGCGATTTTATAACAATTAAAGCCCGGATCTAAATAATCAGATAATCCCCCATTGACACTAGAAAAGACTTGACAACCACAAGCTAGGGCTTCCATTGGTTGTAAACCAAATCCTTCACTAACCCCTTGTAATTGCCAATATTCCGCAGAATCATAAAGGTAAATTTTAGCACGATTAAATAAAACTGGTAAATTTTCCACATAACTATCAACAACCAAGACACGACATTTTTTTTTCAAAGCGGGAATTAACGACTTAATTAAATATTGAGAAGACTTCCGAGTTTGGACTAAAACATCAATATCTCGACTTTGATGTAAATTAGTAAATTCCTCACTAATTTGATTTGGTAAATAATAAATCAGAGAATTTGGTGATTTTTGTCCCCAATAACCCAGAGTATTTCTACTAACCGTAATTATGGGAATATTCGATGGTAAATCAATCTTATAACCGGCGCTATGAGCATGATAAATCACATTATACCTTTGCAACTTAGCAGCCAATTTAGCAACATCAAAGCCCCAGCTAATCACAAAAATGACATCATCTAAATTATTTAAAATTTTCTCCTGTAATAAATCATCTAAAAACAACTTACCAGATTCTTTTTGACGATAAGTAACCACCTCAGCAGAGCAAAATTCTCGAACCAAATTAACCGTTTTCAACTCTGCCCAAAGACCACCACAAACAAACCTACCATCTGTACCCGGAACTAAAAAGTAAAGCTTTCTCATCATACTAAATATCTAACTTTAGATTTTATTTTATAAATAAAAGTGTAAGTCCAAAAGTTTCTTCATTCTTCCTTCGTGTTCTTCGTCCCTTCGTGGTTCATTCTCCCTTCTTAATTCTTCCTTCTTCATTCTTAATTCTTCATTCTTAATTCTTAATTCTTCCTTCCTAATCTTGCCAATATACCTTCACAAAATGACCTTCCTTCCCCCATAAATCACGAGCGACAGTAATATTGTCAATAGCTAAATTAAAAGGAATAGAAGTGGTAATATAACGCTGAGTAAGCATTCCCATATCTGGTGCAAGTTCCGTTGCTGCTGTTGCTGCTAAACCCAAACCAATAAGCTGTTCAATTGGTCGAAATGGTAGTATAAAAGGTACAGATGCCGCCAACACTAAATTTAAAAGCATAGTTACAGATAGATTTGTGCCGCAGCGGGGATGTACAGCTAAACCCCATTCTCCACTGATAAGACGATGTTGGGCTAATGTTACTGCGCGTCGTAAATCACTAATATTCACATCACCATAGAGAAAAAATCCTTGTTCGGTAGACAAACCACCTAATAATTGATCATCTACTAATTGATCGTTAGTAGTTATTCCTAAGCGGGAATAGGAGTTTTTAGTTTCTCCTAATACCCAAACAGTGGCGTGTTCTAAAGCGTGAACTTGACGTAAAAGCAGGATTTCCTTCAACCCAGGGACAAAAGATAGCTGTTGGAGTAAATCAGTATCTTGACTGGGGTGAGGTGGGAGAAAATCAAAGCTAAAGCCAGAAGATTTGCCAAAATCAGAAGTATTCATCATCGAGTAATCTGAGTTTTTGTGAGGACTATGGCGGGCTTCAAAACCACTTTGCAAAGGTGATAATCTATTGTAGATTCTGCCCGCCAATGTTATATTTAACTATCTCTACTTACTTATTTAATACCTAACAATTCCACATCAAAAAGTAAAGTAGAGTAGGGGGGAATTACGTTACCAGCACCTCGCGCACCATAACCTAACTCTGAAGGGATGATTAATTGACGACGGCCACCTACTTTCATAGTGCTTAGTCCTTCGTCCCAACCTTTAATTACCTGTCCTACACCGATTTTAAAGCTAAAGGGTTGATTGCGATCGCGTGAGCTATCAAATTTAGTCCCATCTTCCAAAGTGCCGGTGTAGTGAACTACAACGGTTTGTCCAGGTTGGGGAGTTACACCATTTCCCTCTTCTAGTTCAACATATTTTAGCCCAGAAGAGGTAGTAACAGCATTGGCTGGGGACATAGTATTGTTCGCTCTTGGAGTATTGTTTTCTTGAATGATAGTGGTGGTTGGTTGTGTTTGAGGCGATTCATTACCGATTGCAGCATTTTTTTGACCGCTAATTTGAGTAAATACTAAAACGCCAACACATACCAGCATTAACACCACACTGAGGAAAATTCCTTTCAAAATCAGCCCTCTTTGTTTTAATTACTGGTAATCAGATTACCGACAGAACACAAATTAGTGTAAATCACAAAGGACATTTTAGCGCCACAGTTTATTTTCCAAATCACGAACTTGACGCTCTAACCTGTCAATTCTACCCCGTAATTCGTCCACTTCTGACTGACGCGCAACCCCCAAATCCTGCATTACATTTCGTATTTGACGTTGCATTTGCTCATCCCAACCGCCTTGTTCGGACTTTAACTGATGAACAATATCATCCATGACGGCCTTAGCTTGATCAGGATTGAGTTTACCATCCTTTACCAGTTCATCACTAACTTGCTTAAGTTTATCTGCCACTAAAGAAGTTGTGCCAATACCCAACATCATTAGCTGTTCCAACCAGTTGTTACTATCCATACTCCCTTCCTCTGACTTATTGCTAAAAGCTTAGTAATTCTAGCCTACACATTTATTTTCGCAAATTTAGCAACGGCAGCAATTGGGAGCATAAATGCACAAGTCTCATTTTTAATTTTCTATCCACCCGTGCATTGGTGCTACAGCTTTAGTCACTAACTCAATCATATCTGGGGGAGCTTCCGAAAGCATAACACTAGGATAAACGGCAGTTCCCCAATGAGGATGTACAAGGACATGGCATTTATTTTCAATTGCAGGATATTTTAGTAAAGCTTGTGCAACTGCTGTATCATCATGGGGAAATACACCGGAATGAGATAGTAATGGATAACCTGTACGGGGATCTATCAAGTCCGTTAAATATCCGCGATCGCGCAAATTAAATGCTACATCGCAACCAAACCGCATAAATTTTTCCCGCAGTTTTTCTTTTTCTTTCTCTGTTTCCGTGGTCATTTCCTCCAGAGGATATCGTGATTGTTGCAGGACAAGCACTACCCACAAAAACTGTTGTTGTTTCCAGTCTGGTAATATCTGTTCACAGTTAGCACAGATATATGGACTGGGAGTATGAATCGAAATCTCTACAGCTTGTCCTGTTTTGCTAACTAAATGAATAGGACAGCTAGGTTGGGAAACACAAACTTTTGGAGAATACACCACATTAATTTGGGTTTATAAAAGTTTTTTAATTTATCTTTACTAAAGATCATAACTCTTAAATCTCCAGATAAATCATCTATTTTTGCGAATAAGTAGAAGAGGACAATTATTTATTTTCCTATTTCTCTAATTTCTCAGTTTGAACATGAGTAATTTATTTTCATGTCCATTTTAACTAATTTAGACCAAAATCACAGGTCACGAATGAGATTGTGGTCTAAATAGACAATATCATCCTCTCTTGATTACTTGTATAAGTGCAAACTCCACTTTGTACATGGGAGTTGGGGTGCTGGGAAATCTTTATTAATTAACCATTTTTTGAGACTGGGGAAAAATCAATCATCATTGACACAATAATAGATAAAGGAACATGAAAAAAATAATCCCGTTGAAATTGTTCTTCTCTAATGGCAGCTAAAAATTGCTTAATCAGATGATCAGCAGGTTTTTGATCATATATAGAATCCCAGATTATTTGTAAATAATCATCTTTAATTTTGACGATAAACCCTAAACATTTTAAAGCTTGAAACCCTAAATATAGGCTTTGTTTACTAATATCCAGTCTTGTTAAAATTTGCATACAGCTAACAGATTTATTTGTGCGACTGAGATATTTAGCAACACCTACCAAAGTTAACCAAATATCTTTGGGTTCTTGAATATTGGGTTTTCTCCAAGCAATAACTAATTGTTGTTGATCATCAAGAGATTTTTTGAACCATAATCGTAAATCTTGCCAATTAGTAGGACAATCTTTCATAATTAATAATGATTTTTCATCTGTCATTTCCTGTAAATTTTCCAGATTTCTTGCGTCTAAAATTAGAGGATAATTATGATTTTTTAGTTCATATTCACCATAAGAACGAACTGCAATTAATCTAATTTCATAGCGTTTTTTAAAACTATTAAAATCAATTTCCGCAATACAATCACATCTACCAATAGGTAATTCTTCTTTATAATGTCCCCACCAAATACCTGGAAAAGCACTATTAGTAGAATCATCTCGAATATGAAAATCCGTTTTAATATATTGTACTTTATTGCCTTGCAAATCCTGTTGATTTTTATGCCAAGAATTTTCAAACCAACAATTTTTAATTAATAATTTGGGAATAGGATTTCCCATACCACAGGGTTCTAAAAGTTTCAGTTCTGAAAATAAATCTTTACCTAAATCTGCAACTGTCACCACTAAATCAGCTTCTACCGTTGCAGTTAGATTAATTCCTCCTAAAGATTGCCGTAATTTCTGATTAATTGCGGCAGTAAATAAAGGGATATTTCCTACTAATAAACTCAAACCTGCTGCGAAAGGATGTCCACCAAAACGATGTAATAAATGAGCTTGTTCTTGAACTAATTGATATAAATCAATGTTATTCACAGAACGTGCCGAACCTCGCGCTATAAATTGGCTAGAATCTGCTTCTTTTTCCTTTCCTTCTGTGCTTAACAAAATTGTCGGACGACCGGTTTCCTGGGCTATTTGGCCAGCAACCAAACCCAAAACACCAGCAGACCATTGAGAATCTTCTAAAACAATAACACTAGTAGTTGATAAGTCTAATTGTGCGAGTTTTTTAGTAACTTGTGCTTGGACATCTTTTTGTAAAGACTTGCGACGGGAATTAGCTAATTCCGTTTCTTCTGCGAGTTGTTGACAACGTTCAATATCTTTACTCGTCAATAATTCCACACAAAAACTAGCGTCACCATGAATGCGACTAATAGCATTAATTCGCGGTCCCAAACCAAAGGAAATATCTGTGGGGCGATCGCCATTTTTCTGGCATAATTCTAGTAATTTACCCACACCAGGCCTGCTTCTAGCTGTTGGTAATTTTTTATAATCTGTGTGTAATTGTTTAATGCCCAATTGTGCTAAATAACGACAATCTCCACTTAATTGCACCAAATCTGCAATTAATCCTATTGCTACTAAATCTAATAAATCAGTTAAAGGATTTGCGGGAATATCTGGTAAAGCTGCATATAAAGCCTCCACCAATTTATAAGCAACTGCAACACCAGAAAGATGAAACAAAGGATGTTCCCGTGGTAAATAACGAGGATTAATAATTGCGACCACCGGAGGACGTTTTAAAGGTAATGTATGATGGTCTGTAATAATAACATCTATGCCTAAACTTTGGGCATAAATGACCTCTGAAATATTTGTACTTCCCGTATCACAAGTAACAATTAACTTACAATCTGCCTTGGCTAAAATATCAATTCCCGACCTATTTAAACCATGAGATTCTGTGAAACGATTGGGAATATAATAACTTAATTGACGATATTGCTGAAAAAATTCACCCAAACCATCCCATAATACCGCAGTGGCGGTAATTCCGTCGGCATCAAAATCTCCCCAAATAGCAATTTTTTCTCCTTTTTTTCCCGCAGTTATTAACCGTTGCACAGCCAAATTCATTTCCTGTCCAAATTCCTGAAAATCAGCACTTTGATAAACTTGATAATCAATAAAAGCCGCCAATTTTTCCTCAGATTTAATTTCCCGTTGCCAAAATAATTGGGCAGCAAAATTACCATTTATTCC
>LJOT01000307.1 GCA_001672075.1 Anabaena sp. CRKS33 | reverse complement strand
ATCAAATTCTTCATCTGTATTTTGCAAATTTGTCTGTAATTGGTCAAGTGATTGTAATTGGGAATAATTAAACTGAGGACGATTAACTAAATTTAAAGCCACACTTAAACACAAGGGAATCAACCCATAAGCTACTTGTTGCGTCACTGTAGCTACTATTATTCCTAATATGGACAACCCTAAGCATAGATACTCGCTAACTTTTAGCCACTTATGATTATTCATGTTCCCTGGTATTACTTGTCAAGTAGTGATTATAGCAGACACCCAACTTATTTAAGACGTATTTAAAAAGTGAGGGTCTAGATTTTTAGATTTTTACAGGACTTACGCAAAATATCTCTCAAACCCTCATTTCTCTGTGTTCTCTGTGTCTCTGTGGTTCGTTTATTCCGTAACTCTTGCGTAAGTCCTATTTTACTTTTAATCCACTTACAATAATGATAACTGCTCTTTGGGTGGCTTAAAACCCATGTGTTGATAAGCTGCTTTTGTCGCTATTCTACCCCTTTGTGTTCGGCTTAAATAACCTATTTGCATTAAATACGGTTCATAAACTTCTTCAATGGTTTGGGTATCTTCCCCCGTAGTAGCAGCAATGGTTTCTAAACCCACTGGACCACCATTAAAGTTTTCAATAATTACACTGAGCATTTTTCTGTCTGTCCAATCCAAGCCACAGGGATCAACTTGAAATAACTGTAATGCTTCTGCTGCAACAGCTTCGTTAATTTCCATCAACAGTTTTACTTCCGCATAATCACGTACTCTCTTTAAAAGTCTGTTAGCAATTCTTGGAGTTCCCCGTGAACGTTTAGCTATTTCCGTAGCCCCATCTAAACTAACTGCGGTCTGTAATAATTCAGCAGTGCGGAGAACAATCTGAGTTAGTTCTTCAACTTCATAAAAGCGTAATTTCTGAATTAAGCCAAAGCGATCGCGTAATGGTGAAGTTAAAGCTCCGACGCGAGTTGTCGCACCTACTAAGGTAAATTTAGATAAAGGTATACTTCTAATTCTGGCGCTAGAACCCTTACCTATGGTAATATCTAAGCGGTAATCTTCCATTGCTGGATACAAGATCTCCTCTGTCATCCGGGATAGACGATGAATCTCATCTATAAATAACACATCTCCCGGTTTGAGGTTGACCAATAACCCCACAATGTCCCGTGGCCTTTCCAAAGCTGGGGCGCTGGTAATTTTGTAGTTTACTCCCATTTCCGATGCTAAAATCATGGCCATTGTGGTTTTACCTAAACCCGGAGGTCCATACAACAGCAAATGATCCAAAACCTCATTCCTGGACTTAGCTGCTTTAATGGCTATATCTAAAACATCCTTTAAATCCTGTTGTCCTATGTAGTCAGCAAAACGCTGGGGACGTATAGTCTCTTCTGGTTTACCTTGTTCATTAATAGCAGCTTCCGACTGTAAAAGATTTTCAGCAGCAGGTACTTTTGCCAATTTCTGTTGCTGTTTTACTTCTTTGTTGGGTTCTGGAGGCTGTTTTTTGGAGGAAATAATTGCCATAATTTTCGGTAATTCAGAAGTTCAGAAATCGGGATTTAGCACCGCTAAACCTTTACAGCAGTCAGGATCTAACACCAGTATAGGATATTTACGGGGACTTTCCATCCAGTGACAATGCCAAAAAATATAAATGTTTACATAAACATTTATATTTACTTTTTAAGGTAATTTATCTGACCTAGTAGATAGGTATCCAAGTCAAATAAATTCTCTATTTTAGAAACAAAAAATATCAAAAAATATCTGGATTTCTTGTCTGTTCTCTATTGGTGGTTTCTCTATTTTAAATATACAATTGATTTTGCATCACTACTTACAGAGTTGATAGTTAGTAATTCTGAAAATTTTCAGTTTTAACCCGGAACACTAAAACAGTAATTGATAATTATTCAGTCCTATTTTGCAATTACACCCATACCTCCTTTAGTATATTTGAGTCTGGACAAAACCTATTGTATCTTGATCCACTCTTGTCATCTATTCCCCAATTGCCTTTACAATTAAAATTCCTAGCAATTACCAGGAGCAAAAAAGTTATTATGTTGTCTAAAAGAATCTTACCTTGTCTAGATGTCAAAGCCGGTAGAGTTGTCAAAGGAATTAACTTTGTTGATCTCAAGGATGCAGGTGATCCAGTAGAACTGGCGAGGGTTTATAATGAAGCCGGTGCTGATGAGTTAGTATTTCTAGATATTACAGCCACTCATGAAGACAGAAACACGATTATTGATGTGGTTTACCGCACTGCTGAACAGGTCTTTATTCCCCTGACCGTGGGTGGAGGAATTCAAACCTTAGAAAATGTTAAAGATTTATTACGAGCCGGGGCTGATAAGGTTAGTATTAATTCTGCGGCGGTCAGAAACCCAGATTTAATTAATCAAGCCAGCGATCGCTTTGGAAATCAGTGTATTGTTGTAGCTATTGATGCTAGATACAGGACTGATACTGAGAATCCGGGCTGGGATGTATATGTTCGCGGTGGTAGAGAAAATACTGGTATAGACGCTTTAGAATGGGCTAAAGAAGTAACAAAAAGGGGGGCTGGAGAATTATTAGTAACAAGTATGGACGCTGATGGTACTCAAGCTGGTTATGATTTGGACTTGACAAAAGCGATCGCTAATGCTGTAGAAATTCCCGTCATTGCTTCTGGTGGTGCTGGAAACTGTGAACACATTCACACTGCTTTAACCCAAGGTAAAGCGGAAGCCGCACTACTAGCATCGTTATTACATTTCGGACAACTTAGCGTAGCACAAATTAAGAATTATTTGCAAGAACGTAATGTTCCTGTGCGTCTTCCTGCTTGATATCAGATCATAGCGACCAACTACCGCCGTCGAACCCAAAACACAGTTTTCTGAAAGAGTGTTAAGATAATGGTACTACTATGAAGAAATATTAAGAAATATGTTGATTCCTATTTTAATTTTTGATGTGGCGCTTGTAGCATGGTCCCTGCACCTGATGGAAAAAGCTTTTGAGCATAAAGAATTTTCTTTCATGTTGGCTGGTATGATAGTGGCATTAGCCGCAGTAGCAATGCTGGTGGTCTATTTTTTAATGGGACATTGTATGAGCTATTTGTTACAAATTTCTTAATTATATCTTAATTAAAATAGAGTCCAAAATGATTCGGTGGACTAGGAAATGATATATAGTTATCATCAACAGAATTAAGAGTTATCTATAGCCATTAGAGAAATTCAATTGTTATATTAAACTAAATCACTAGTATGTTAAGGATTTAGTAACTGTGCGAGATGATTTACAAGAACTGGATATTAGTCATGACGAACTGCAAAAATTGACTAACTTACCTGTTAATAATAAATTAATAATTATTACCGATATTATTCAGGAATTAAGTAGACAATTGCTAAAAAAAGTTAAAGAAACAGAAAATCCAACCTTAGTTTTTGCAGGACTTTCTATTTCCGCTTGTGTATATCTCTTGGTAAAATTATCATTTTGGATACCATTGATCGTATTTACCTTATGGACAGGGGGAACTATACAAACTATATTGTATTTACTATGGAAAGGAAAAAGTAGGTTTCTCAAACAACATCAAACAAATTCTTTACGGATTTTATTAAATGATGTAGAAAGATATAATTCCGTGATTAAAGCTATAGATATTAATGACCAAATCGAGGATGCTGGTAATTTAGGAGTGGGTATTCAAGAAAGAGAAAAAGTATTAGCAGCACTGGAACTAACGAAGAATGATTTAATCCGCGCTTTAAAAACCGAGAGAATTTTGCGAGAGAACAGAACTTTTATTATTACCAATTCCGATTTATTTGCTAATAATTTAGCAGCTTTAGCCTCAATGCAAATTACAGAAGAAGCCACAGAACATGGTAAATTATTAAATGAAGCTTTACAAATTTCCTTAGATGTGCAACAGGAAATGAAAAAGTTGCAAAATAAGAGTTAAAATCAGAATACAATCATTAGACAATTAATAAATTTTAGCAATGAACTGGCAAGAAATTAGAGGTAATTGGGTACTTATTCCCCGTCACCCCGTAGGGATTATTCACTTTTTAGGTGGTGCATTTGTAGCTACTTTACCACATTTAACCTATCGTTGGTTACTCGAACATCTCGCTGCTAAAGGATATGTAGTAATTGCGACACCTTTCGTGAACACATTGGATCATATAGCGATCGCCAAAAATGTATTAATTAACTTTGAACGCACCCTAGAAAGGTTACAAGAATCAGGA
>LJOT01000306.1 GCA_001672075.1 Anabaena sp. CRKS33 | reverse complement strand
CCCTGTTCCCTGTTCCCTGTTCCCTGTTCCCTGTTCCCTGTTCCCTGTTCCCTGTTCCCTGTTCCCTGTTCCCTGTTCCCTGTTCCCTGTTCCCTGTCCCCTGTCCCCTGTTCCCTGTCCCCTATCACCTGTCACCTGTCACCTGTTCCCTGTCACCTGTCACCTGTTCCCTGTCACCTGTCACCTCTTCCCTGTTAAGAGTTCCCTTTCTTTCATGAAATAGTAAGGAGTATTAAAAATGCTGGCCTATTTTATAGCGTTGGTAGTCGCTTTTGGTAGTTTAGCCATTTACCTATCAGCTTTCTTTTTTCCAGAAATCCATCGCCGGAATGATTTTATCTGGAGTGGGGTTGGGTTATTCTACGCCTTGGTACTATGGATTTTTGCATCTGGGATTACTGGAGGGCTGTTACTGGGTCATATAGCCAGTGTGGCACTGTTGGTATGGTTTGTGGTACAAACTCTCTCATTACGGCGACAGTTAGCCCCTCAAGAACAGCAAACTCCTTTACCCAGTCCTGAGCTAATTAAAATTAGTTTCCAAGAACAAATGTCAAAGTTTTCTGTGAAAGAGAAATTTCGGCAATTATCCGCATTCATTGGTAGTGTGTTTAGTGGTGCAAAAGGAAAGCTACCACAGACTGTAAATCAACAGCCAGTTATCAAAACTACTCAAGAGATTTTACAGACAGGTACAACTCAAGCAACTCAACCGTCAAAATTACCAGATGAGTCGCTAAATGTCACCCCAGCAATTGTAACTCAAGCTTTATCAGAAGAGACTTTTTCTCCATCACCCGTTTTAGAAACGGTAGAACTAGCGCCAACAGCACCAGTTATTCAGCCGCAAGAAGAACAGGTAATTCCGACAACAGAAGCACCTGTGACAGCCGAAACTCAAAATCTATCGGAAATAACTCAAATTGAGGTATTTGTTTCAGAATCATCAATAGCAGCGGAAACTGAAACTGTGATAGAGATAGTTCAGACTGAGGTATTTATTTTAGAAGCAGAAACTAGGGATGTTGCCACTGAACTAAAAGTAAGTTCCTCAAATCCAGTGACATCAGAGTTATTAACCACAGAAGTAACTCAAAAGCCTACCATGAACGTTGAGGAAGTTAAACCAGACGGGGAAGTGTTGCCAGAAAAAATCCCATTCAATAAACCAGAGGAGGAGTAATTGAGAGGATTTACGCTGCTGATTCCGATAAATCAAGGGAAGCTGGGCAATTTATGATAGTAGGGGCAACCACGGGGGGTTTGTCCCTGCTGGATTAAATCCCAATTGGGATAATAAACGATCAATATCAAAATGCTCAGACATAAGAGAGCGAATACACTCTATTTTAATTGGTTCATGGACACGGACTTGTCCAAAGGTACGGTCAATGATTTCTACTGTGGTGAGAGTATCCAGATCTACCGATAAAATCGGGATTTCTAGCTCTTCGGCCCGGTTGAGGATAAATGCAGGAGGTGGTAGTTGTCCAGTCAGAATCAGACATTGAGTAGATGTTTCTAGGGCTGCTTGTTGAATCTCCACCCGGTCTCCCCCAGTCACTACTGCCATATTCTGACGTTTGCGGAAGTATTTTACAGCGGAGTTGACGTTCATTGCCCCAATGGCTAGACTTTCGACTAATAAATCTAAGCGATCGCTTCGACAAAGAACTTCAGCGTTTAACTGCTTAACTAATTCGCCTACACTCACACTGCAAAGGATATCGCTTTTCGGTAATGTTGCTAGTACAGGAATATCCTGTTTTTCCAAGAATGGACGCAACAGGGTTTGTACTAACTCTGATTTTTCTTCAGGTACTTCATTAATCACGACACCCATTAACCGTTTACCCAATCGCTGTTTAGCAGACAACAACCCTTCAATAGAAGTTAGTGATTGATAACGGCTAATTAAGAGTACAGGAGCATCTAATTTTTCCGCCAATTCCAGTAAGGATAATCCAAATAAATTTCCTTCTGATAAGTTAGCAGGCCCTTCTAGCAAGACCAAGTTACTCTTTGGTATTTGTGAATACTTCTCTACTAGTAACTGTTGATAGTTGGTTGTGTCTTCTCCCTGTAAGCGTTTCTGGACGGTAATTTCATCCAAAGACAATAAGGTGGGAGCAATACGGTTGTCTGGAAGGTTCAGGTTATGAGTAATAAACTGGACATCTTCCTCAACTACTGTTCCTTTTGGTGTCTTGACAAAATTACCCAAAGGCTTACCATAAGCAATATCCAACCCATGAAGTTTTAGCTGATGAGACAAACCTAAAACCGTTGCAGATTTGCCACTGTAAGCTTCAACTGATCCAACCAGCAAGTATTTAGCAAGTGTTGGCACGTATGCACTCCTAATTTCAAAAGTTTGTACAACTCAGCTAGGTGTCTATTAATTTTAGTGCTTTCTGGTGGCAGGTAAATAGCTTGATTCAATCTTAATTGCCCCAACTTTAAAAATTAAATGGGAATAAATCCAGCGGTGGTAGCTATTGTAGCGATTTTGATCAAGATAAAAATATTTGTTTAAATAAATAATTTACGTTTCTTGGCATATAAAAGCAATTATATGGAAGCTTTGATTTCTTCTGATGTCATTATGATCTGAATTTGCTTCGTAATCAGTAATCCGAGGCTTGATAGATACTGTACAATAAATTATGTAGCTGGCTAATAAAATATGCAAGATACCCTGACTATTACCATTAATCCAGAACTAAAAGCAGCACTTTTAGAAATTACTCAAGCTGAAGGTATATCTCCTGATAGTTTCATTGGTAAAGCTATTGAGGATTATATTTTTACCCACAAATTCCGCGCCCTGCGTTCTTATTTGATGGCAAAGAATCAAACAGGTTATACCGATGAGGAAATTTTTGAGATAATTTTATGAAGCTAGTTCTAGATACTAATGTTCTGATTCAGAAAATATTAGACAGAGTTTTCTAAATACATAGTTATTCAGCGAGTATTTCATAAAATAATCTTGGAGGAGTAGTTATGTCCACAAAATATTTTAATCCTTATACAGATTTCGGTTTTAAGAAACTATTCGGAGAAGAAGGCAGTAAAGATTTACTCATGGATTTTCTCAACCAACTTCTACCAATACATCATCAAATTCAACAATTAACCTTTAAAAATCCGGAAAATCTAGCTGATACCATAGCAGAACGTAAAGCCATATTTGATATTTACTGCGAAAGTAAAACTGGTGATAAGTTTATTGTGGAAATACAAAAAGCAAAAATCAAGAATTTCAAAGATAGAGCTTTATTCTATTCCACATTCCCCATTCGTGAACAATCAGAAAAAGGCGATTGGAATTTCTTTTTACTACCTGTCTATTTTATCGCCATTTTAGATTTCCAGTATGACGAAAATATAACATCTAAATTTAGGCGCGATGTGTGTTTAAAGGATCAAGATGGTGATATTTTCTTTGATAAGTTAAACTTTAAATTTTTACAAATGCCATTATTTAATAAACAAGAAAATGAATTAATAACGCATTTTGATAAATGGCTGTATTTTTTGAAGAACTTAGAAAGTTTTAATCATATACCCGTGATATTAAATGAACCAATATTTCAGAAAGGGTTTGAAATAGCGGAAATATCTCACTTAAATGTGGAGCAGTATGAACAATATAAGAAGAGTTTAGTGCAGTATTTAGAAGTGAAAAATGTATTTGATACAGCCTTTGAAGAAGGTGAGAAGTCCGGTATTGAGAAAGTTGCTAAAGCTTTGAAAGAGCAAAATATAGCCATAGAAATTATTGCAGAATCAACTGGCTTATCTTATGAAACTATTAAAAGAATTTGAGCGAATAATGCCAATTGATAGACTTGGCGATCGCATTACCGACTTTAACCCCACGGAAGGCGATTCCTACGGAGCGCTTCGCTATCGCTTTACGCTTTGAGTTAATTTCAGGGAGCGATCGCATTCTGTCAATTAACAACTAGGTTTTCAGATTTAATCAATATGGTTTAATTTAGACCATGATCGAATTTGCTCTTTAAAGTTACGCCACTCGTCATAAACTTCTTTAAAGTTTGTTTCTTGGTCGGCATGAAACTTTAGCAAATCCTCGGTTGCTTTTTGTGCAGCTTCTAGAATGTCATTACTAAATTTTACTAATTCAACACCGTTGTTAGGCATTTGCAGTTCTTTCAATGCCTGACTATTCTTATGCTCGTATTCAGCTAACGTATCCATATAAACTTCATGACAAGCAGCCTTAAAAATTTCTTGATAGTGGGGAGG
>LJOT01000588.1 GCA_001672075.1 Anabaena sp. CRKS33 | reverse complement strand
AGATGAGCCAACAGTCGGATTAGATCCAGTTGCAAGAACCCAAGTATGGCAACTTGTACAGCAACTGCGGATTGAGTACGGTACAACCATCTTTTTAACCACCCACTTTTTAGAAGAAGCAGATCATCTTTGTAATCGAGTGGTGATTATGAATCAGGGTAAAGAAATTATCACCGGTTCACCGTCAGATTTAAAAGCCGCTATTGGGAAACCAGAAGCAACCTTAGATGATGTCTTCATCCACTACGCAGGAAATCAATTAGTATCAGGAGTGAGTTATCGTGAGACTGCAAGAACCAGACGTACCACTCAACGGTTGGGCTGAACCTAGATATAATCGCCCCAAAGGGATTTTTTCTAATATTAAAGAACTATTTACTAAAACCCTGGTAATTACTGAATTGGAAGTGCGGAAACTCCGCCATGATCCTAGTGATTTAGTGATTCGGGCTGTACAACCGGCTTTATGGCTGCTGATATTTGGGCAAGTATTTACTCGGACTCGTGCTATCCCTACAGGTAATTTACCTTACTTGGATTTTATGACTCCCGGTATTTTGGCTCAGAGTGCGCTGTTTGTTGCTATTTTTGCTGGGGGAATGACGTTAATTTGGGAACGGGATTTAGGGATTTTGCAGAAATTCTTAGTTGCACCCATACCCCGTGCAGCGATTGTCTTGGGTAAAGCTTTTGCGGCTGGGATTCGTTGTTTTTCCCAAGTGGTGTTTATTTACCTTTTAGCATTTTTGTTAGGTGTACACCTCAATCTCAATCCTTTGGGTTTCTTGCAAGTTGTGCTAGTCATATTTTTGGGAGCAGCTTGTTTTTGCACTTTTTCCTTAATCATTGGCTGTTTGGTGAAATCGCGGGAAAGATTTACGGGTATTGGGCAATTAATCACCATGCCGTTGTTTTTTGCCAGTAATGCCATCTATCCTATTTCCTTAATGCCAAGTTGGTTAAAGGTCATTTCTCACTTGAATCCTTTGACGTATGAAGTGGATGCTTTACGCGGTGCAATGCTGGCAAATGGCTCAAGTATTTATGGGTTTGGGTTAGATTGTACAATTCTCTTGCTAACATTAATAGGTTTAACCTACATCTGTGGCCGACTTTATCCACAGGTAGCAATGTAATCTGGAGAAAAA
>LJOT01000047.1 GCA_001672075.1 Anabaena sp. CRKS33 | reverse complement strand
GAACAGGGAACAGGGAACAGGGAACAGGGAACAGGGAACAGGGAACAGGGAAGAGGTTTTGGGCAACTTTACTTTTCGTTACTTATGTCGTTTTTTTTCGTTCACCTACTTCACTACGATAATTAATCTTGATTTCCAGCCCGTATTTAATTAAAATAAACTATCTAAATTAAAATTAAAAATTAAATTATGGACAGCAACTGGGAAAACTTTCTGAAGAATTTAGGTGAATGGCGTGGTTCATTTACTAAAATATCTGCCGATGGTGAAATATTAGATTCTACTCCTAGTATTCTAAATTTGGAAACGGATGATCATAATCAAGTTGTACTGTTTAGATTACGCCGTTTTAATTCTAGTAATTATGATAGTCCTCCTATTCAGGATTATCAACAGGAATATCGTTCTTTAGGAAGACAGAATATCTTTTTTGCCACGGGAGCTTTTTCTAAAGGAACATTGCAATTAGCGCCTTTTTCTGAATTTGGAGCCGAATATGGTTTTGTTGATCATGATCGCCGCTTACGTTTAGTACAATTATATGATCAAAAAGGCAACTTTATTAGTTTAACTCTGATTAGGGAATTTCGCAGTTTTACAGATGCTTATGAACGTCCGCAACTGACGGTAGAACAGTTAATTGGTAATTGGCAAGGTAAGGCTCATACAGTTTACGCGGATTTGAGACCATCGGAAACCTATGCCACTTATTTAGAAATTAAAAAAATAGGTGATGGATATTTAGAACAAAAATTATCTTTTCAATCGCAAATTATTATAGCAAAAGCCAGAATAGAAGGAAATAAAATTATTTCAGAAACGGAAGGAATTGCTCGACAGATTTTGTTATTACCTGATGGAAGTTCTAGTAATGTTCCTCTGCAACTACAATTGAGAAAACCTTTTTTTGTGGAGGCAGGTTGGTTAGTTAGAGAAAATGAACGTCAACGGTTAATTCGTAATTATAGTGATAAAGGGGAATGGATTAGTTCAACTCATATTATTGAACATAAATAGGATTTGTTTCCAGAATTTTTGTATTACCAGGACAGTGAATTAAAAGATGAGTAAATCCTAAAATCCATGGGTGGACTAAAGCCCATCCCAAAAGACTTAAGGAATAGTTAAGCAGACTATGGCAGGAATTTTAAGGGGTAATTGATTGTGGGAACATACATTTATCAGAATCACAGCCACTAGGACCTGACTCTAATAACTCACCCAAATCGTAGCGGCTTAAAGCACCACAGAAGTCATCTGTCTTGCGTCGCATCTTGACCTCTCTAGATAAACGTTCATAGGTCTGCTTGTCTATAGGCTCAAAGGGTAAACGGGGGAAAGTTTGGATATCATCAAATCTTGCTAACAATGCAGCGGAAACATATCCTTCGTCATTTTGGATAGCTTCATATATGCGTGTTCCCAATGCTTCTATTTCTTCAGAACGAAGTTCTAGAGTAGCTGAAGTGTTATGTGTGACATAATGGTTTTGAACTTCCATGACAAAATCTAGTTGCGCTAATACAGAAAACCGAGAAACCTCTATTTTGTCAGCGCCGGGTAAGTCCGCCCAGGACACAGCCACAGGTATTTCTACCAACCACTCTGTACACCGTGGATCAAAAGGATCATTAAGTAAATTGCCGTTTTCATCCTTGTCAGATTGAGAGGGGATAACGTTGTAACCATAATCTATACAGGCGAGGGCTACAGGGTCGTTTTTGCGGAAGGTGATACGACGAATGAATCTTTGGGCTTTGGGGGGATGCCAACCAGGCGAAGCACCAGTCAAGAGAGATTTAGTGCCAGATGGTTGAACTGTAGTACAACGGTTAGGTCGTTTTATCTGATGGCGATCGCAATATTCCCATACTACCTTATGAACTACATCTTTCCAGAAGTTAAGATATTTTTGCTCACCACGTTTAAATATCAGTCCTTCGGGAGTTTCTGGTCTTCCTGCTTTCCACCAGCGCAACCAGTCTGTACCAAAAGCATGAACAAAGAAGTCAAATAATCCGGTAAAAGATACACCGACAATGGGATCAAGTTCCCGACTATATTGATAGCGGGGTTCAAGGAATTGGTGATTTAACAGCGCAACTACAGAAAGCGCACCAGCAGTAAAAGCTTCTTCTTGTTCTCTGTAGTTATCGGGATCAAGTTGGTTTAAATGTACCTCGGCAAGATTGCAATGAAAGTCACTACCAATAATCTCACCACACGGGTTCAATCCGTACCTACCCATCCTATGTTCTAATTCATCAGGACTGATTTTAGGATAATTCTCTTGTATCCATTTTTTAGCTTTTCCTTGCTCATAAGCTTGTAAAAAGTCTTTTTTTAGTTCTGGTGTATTTAATAAATCTGCATTAGCTCTGGCAACTGCTTCGCCAGCCCATTGAATTGCTCCTTCGCCGCTGTAATATTGTTTACGTACAGCAGCAATGGATTCTTCTAAGGTTGGTTTGTGGTGAAAGACTCGGCTATGGTTCGCCATTCGCAAAGAATCGCGTTCTGGATCTATACGCCAGTTACCTTCTGTGCCTTGTTGCCATAAGTTATCTTTTGCAGTTGCGCCTTTTTCATCTTCTGATATAAATTGACGTATACCGGCACTTCTTCTAATGTTTCCAGCAACAATAGTGACAGCAGCTTCGTCAATTAACAAGCAGCATTCAACTGAATTTAATTGTCTACCTATTGCCTTATTGAGAATAGAGGCGCAACGCTGATATAATCCGGGCAACTTCACGGGATTAGCCATACCGCCAAAACCTTTAAGTGTTTCCCCGGATTGACGCACATCGGAAATGTCTACAACTACTTGCACGTCATCGGTAAAGCGTTCATCAGTGGATAGTTCTAAAATGCTTTGGTAGGATTTTACCCAACCTTCTCGACTATCTCCAACGTAAATAATAACACTGTTACCATCAATAAAGATTTGTGTAAGTTCACGACGTTGTTCCTTGGGTGTACTACCAACTTCACCGCGAATACTGACATGAAGTCGGTTACGTATAGAAGGAAGTTGATTAATATACCGTGGTTCAATTACCGCTCCCGTACCACAGCCCATCATGGCCAAATCCATCATCAAACCAAAAGATTTCCAGTCTAGAAGGTTCGTAGAGGTGCAGTTATAAGCACCAGAATAGTTTTTAGCCTTAGATAACCAATTCGTGCCACCAACCCACAACCAGCGCCCGCTAGGGAGACATTTCATGCTTCGCTGCATCTTATCCAAGATAACAGCCTCTTCATGGGTGAGATTTCCTAATTCTATTAAACCGCGTAAAGTGCGATCGCACACCTGACCCCAGGTTTCTCTCAAACCCGCATCCGTGCGTCTGCTGTAGGTTCTAAAAAACACCGGATTAGCTGCTGGGGCGGATTCTGGAAATACACCCTGATATTTGCGTTCAAGTTCCCTGACCATAATGAGATTTTGTTGCTGATTCACAAATTAAGACTATAACGTCAAGTAGTTATATAAGCAAAGATTGTTAAAATCATGTTTGTGTCAATTGTAACTTTATCTTCTTTTCAGTAGAAAACCCTAAATGTAGTCTATAGTTGTCAATTTTCAAAGTTTCACCTACTTTTTTTCTCATAGTAGGTTATTTATGTAATTTAGTAATTTTTATATGCTCTATGGGTGCATAAAATACTACATTTAGATAAATATACATCAACCTTCAACTGATAGATTTTAACCTTATCTTTTAATATTTGAATAAATTTATATTTTTCATGATTGTCATCTTTTAGTTCATGATCTTAATCTTTTAATATTTGAATAAATTTATATTTTTCATGATTGTCATCTTTTAGTTCATGATTTTAATCTTTTAAATATATTTTTATAACAAATTAAGTTTGATTTTAAATAGAAATTTCTTGATAATTAAATTTTCTTATTGTTATAAAAACTTATAAGTTTTAATTAAATTTTTAATTATAATTAAATATAAATATTATTATCAATAGTATTTATTTAATAATTAAAAATATTCTAATTGTAAAAATAGTATGTAAATAAAAATTTAGATAAAATATTGTATTTACTGAAAATTTGCCGTTAAATCAAAAATTTAAATATTTACAATTTTATATTATGTGTATAATAATTTTAATTAACGCATAAATTAAAAAATAAATTACAAAATGTCACTAGCACCCTGGAGAAGTCTAATTACTCGCGCTTTACATCATAACCGCAGCCTTGCTTATTCTCGTTATGTACAACTAGCAACAATAAAAGAAAATGGTTTTCCTGCAAATCGTACTGTTGTTTTTCGTGGTTTTTTAGAACATACTAACGAGTTAAAATTCATTACCGATATTCGTAGTGCAAAAGCCGAACAAATATCAAAACAACCCGCAGCGGAAGTTTGCTGGTATTTTCCTAAAACTAGGGAACAATTTCGTATTACTGGGGAATTAACATTAATAAGTGATGATTCTCACACCAATTTACAACCAGCGAGAATCAAAATGTGGCAAGAATTGAGTGATGCCGCAAGACTGCAATTTTGTTGGCCACATCCTGGTAAAATGAGAATAACAACAGCGACAGCTTTTACACCACCGGCACCAAACCCTATAGAACCAGTAGAAAATTTTTGTTTATTATTACTTGCGCCGATACAGGTAGATCATTTAGAATTGAGAGGTGAACCGCAAAATAGATGGGTTTACCACCGCAATGAAAACCAGGAATGGTTAACTGAAGCAATAAACCCGTAATTTTATCTATAATTTTAAGATGCTGGATAAGATCCTGGTTTCAGTATTTTTAGATTCCCGCACCGTCGAAAAATTCCTGAATCTGTTTATCTCGAAGATTACAGAAATTGTGTTCTTTTCGTAACTCATCTTCTTGGGGGAATTTACTAATTAAAATGGGGGTTTTTGCGGGATTTTGGAGAGATTGAATTTGTGCTTCTAGTGCTTCAATGCGGTCTACTAAAGTGCGAATTACCTGGGCTTCTGAGTCAGGTAAGTTACTATGTTCTAGAGGTGCAACCCGCACTCCAGAACGGTAAATAATGCGTCCAGGAACACCGACCACTGTGCAACTAGATGGTACATTTCTCAACACCACTGAACCAGCACCAATACGGACATGATCACCAATTTCGATATTTCCTAAAACTTTTGCTCCAGCACCAACCACGACATTTTCACCTAATGTCGGGTGACGTTTACCGCTTTGTTTACCTGTTCCTCCCAGAGTAACACCTTGGTAAATCAGTGCGTAATTACCAACAATAGCTGTTTCTCCAATCACTACTCCCATTCCGTGGTCAATAAATACACCTTGACCAATTATAGCCCCTGGGTGAATTTCAATACCAGTTAAAAACCGAGCAATATGAGAAATTAAGCGAGGGAAAAAAGGAATACCAATACCACGTAACCCGTGTGCAAAGCGGTGGAAAATTAAGGCTTGCAAACCAGGATAGCAGAATAAAACCTCCAACCAATTCCGGGCTGCGGGGTCACGTTCAAAGATAATACGAAAATCGGCACGGAGTCTAGAGAACATGAAAATAGTACCCTTAGATAGCACTACAAGCTACTCTTCCATATTATCGTGATTTGGTAACGGAAAATGGGGTGGTTATTCAGAATAACTGAATTGAAACGGGAAAATCAATTTAAAATCCCAAATCTCAAGTTGTTTCATGAGTGTGGCAAAAATTAAGCTATGAATATCAAAAATTCCACTTCTCAAACTCTTACTCTCTTAATCTATTCTTAATAGATTTGTATTTTTGCGCCTTTGTACCTTTACGTCATATATGTGAATACGTCGAAATATCAAATTGATTTGATGCAGCGTAATTAATTTAACTCAATTTCAGCGTTAGAGGTCAAGATTCCCCACCCACAAGAGTTTTATATGCTGTAAATCGTTTATTCTTGTACTGTTAATGTGTAATTGCGTTTTAATCCTGGTTCAAATATCCCTACCCAAATTTGATATGTTCCTTTTGTCCATTTTTTATCGCTTATACTTGCATCTTTGCTTTTACCAGTATCGTCACCACAACGAACTATTTCCTCCTCTGGTCCTTTAATTAGTAATGTTGTGTCCTCACCACCACTTTTAACTAATATTGTTAAGTTATTAAAGTTCTCTTCTAAAACGAGAATATAATCAGGATTGGACTCAGCAAAACCAATACAAGCGTTTTTATTGTTGTCCCGACCTCTGATAGTGGACAATGAGTAAATACCACCTGTAACACCTGATACTCTTTGTTGTATTGGTTTCATACTTGATGACAGTTTTAAAGTCGCAAAATTAGGGATTTGCGCGGATGCTGATGTGGTATTTATAAATATTATTACATATAAACACCATCCTAATTGAGACTGAAATTGTGGATAAGTATATTTCATATTCAGCAAAAAGGAATGAATAATTAACCGCAGATGAACGTAGATGAACGTAGATTAAGATTTATGAGTGTTAATCAGGATTTAATTCTCTAATGGAGTTGTAAGAATACCCCACCTGTGACTATTCCTGGCTGAGTATGATAACTACTGAACGTTAGCGCCTGCAAATTATCAAATAATGGTTTATCTAATAATTCTACAAATTTAAGCACAGGTAGTTGACGTTTAAGAATATTTTGACTGTTTTCCCAGTCTAGATAAATATACCCTTGATTAGGCTGGGGAATTACAGCAAGACTATTTTTAAATTTGGGATTTTCTAGTAAAGATCTTTGCTTTTGACTCAAAATTTCTTTTAGTATGTTTAAGTCGGAAGTGAAAATCTCGTAATTATTTAAAGTTGTATGTACTCCTTTTACTTTTGTGTCAATATTAATAGGTTTATTATTCTCATTTGTGGTTATAATTTGTGTCCAAGCTGATACTTTCTGTCCATTTAAAATCAGGGAAATAACATTAAAACCACTGCTACTAGCAATATTATCTAAATGTGCTATACCTGCTGCTAATTGTGGCGTTTTTTCGACTATAAATACCCAATTAGGAGTTGTGTTTTCTGAATTGGGTAATAAAGCTAAAGCGTATTCTCTTGTTACCCAACTGAAAATATCTTGACTAAAGTTTAAATTCAAGTTTTGCTGGATTTTTATCAAAGGTTGTATTAGTCGAGAAATACCATCTTCACTAGAACCGTAAATAGTTGCTGTTCCTTGTTTCCACAATTTTGCTAAATCACTATTACCTAAATTACTCAAATTCGCTCCAGAAATCGCCAAAGTTGTTGATTCGGGAATATACTGTAATGCTGGAACAGGTTGAGATAATGGCAAAGATGGAGGTACAAGGGAGTTTGTTAAAAAGGTACTTTCTGCTAACAATCCTTGAGAATTTAAGGCTAAAGATAGAATTTGGCTATGATAAGTTGACTCTGCTAATTCTAATTTCTGCCATTTGCTAATTTCGGGTAAATTAAAGAAGGTGACAGCTAGAGAATTT
The DNA here is from genome assembly GCA_001672075.1 of Anabaena sp. CRKS33. Lineage (GTDB taxonomy): Bacteria > Cyanobacteriota > Cyanobacteriia > Cyanobacteriales > Nostocaceae > Dolichospermum. The sequence goes on along the minus strand of LJOT01000047.1, from coordinate 13,511 downwards.
TTGGGTATTTGTTGACTAGCTTTTTGATATTCAAGAGAACTAACTAGGTTTAAATCAGGTGCTTGTAAATTATTAATTGCTGTTTTGATGACTTGGGGATGATTTGCAAATAAAACAAAATTATTAACAATTGCACCAGCTAAACTATTTGATATTTGGGATGGTGAATATTCTTGATGATCATCAAGATGATCATAAATAACTTTGACACCTTTATATCGTTCAATCTCTAAATTATTTCCTGCAAAAGCTCGTTTAGAAAATAATAATTCTAAAAATTCGCGGCTTTTGACTGGGTTTTTGGTTGCAAGTGCCATTAAATACCCTGTTTGTAGTCCGTTGTCTGGGTCGCGGTCTATATCTAGGGTTGTGACAGCTAGGGTAATTTCATTATTCAGCCAGGGTTTCAAATCATCTTGGTAATTTATATTACTTTTAGCTAATAGACTATTTTTGATTTGAGACAATTCCCTTTTTTGTGCTATTTTCTGTAAAGCGTCGGGATTTACCATCAATGAAACCATTGCTGGTGAGAATTTCGGGACGAATATGGCCGCCCTGGGTTGAGAATTAGAAACTACAAAGCTGGGGGAATTTTTGCCGAAAATCCAGTAAAATACCGCAAGACTAACTATTAATAGCGTTACAAAACCAACTACAAGGAAATTTAAAGGTGAGGGTTTATTATTCAGATTATTATTCACACTAGTTATATTTTCCAGTTTTTTCTGTCAACATAAATAGTATAGGATTTTTTAGAAAAATTGCATGACAAATAAATCATCTGGTCAACCCTTTACTCAAATTAGTGTTGAATACGTTGCACAATGTCTTACTGCGGATGAAGGCACGATTCAGTTAATAGATGTGCGTGAACCCCAAGAACTTGCCTTATCACAAATAGAGGGATTTGTCAATCTTCCTTTGAGTGAATATGAGCAATGGAGTCAACAAATCTCTACTCGCTTTGATCCTTCTATTGAAACTCTGGTTCTTTGCCATCATGGTATTCGCTCCGCTCAGATGTGTCAATGGTTGGTTGATCAAGGATTTACAAATGTTAAAAACATTATGGGTGGTATTGATGCTTACTCGATTTTAGTTGATCCTTCAGTTCCGCAATATTAGCGGAGAGGGAAGAGGGAAGAGGGGAAGATTCTTTCCTTCTCTTCCTCTAGTTTATAAGTTTGTATATTCACAAAGAAATATTAATATTTTGTAACTAAAACCACAGCTTGTGTTAAGCTACTATGAGATACTACTGAAAAAGTTGGGAATTTACCTGATGTTCTGTTTTCAGCTATGTGTTGATAACAAATACAGCAAATAAATGCGGAAGGTAAATTTTGTGTTTAATGATCACAATATGTGTATATAATTTGCTATCTTATATTAATTAATAATTAATTCTTTTTTGGGGTTTTGGTGGTGGAAACCACGCATTTTTTCAACTTTTGATTAAAATTTGCCTACAGTAAAAATATCAGCTATGCAAGTCCATTTGACTAATCGCCAACAAAATATACTTTCGGCCACTGTACGTCATTATATCGCTACAGCAGAGCCAGTAGGATCTAAAGCCCTAATTGATGGTTTTGATTTAGGTGTTAGCTCGGCTACTATTCGCAATGTCATGGGGGGCTTAGAAAAATCAGGGTTACTTTACCAACCACATACCTCTGCGGGGAGAATTCCTTCTGATTCCGGTTATCGGATTTATGTAGACCAATTAATTGTACCGTCAGAGACCTTAGTAAAAGAAGTAGAAGCGGTATTACAAAAACGTCTACACTGGGAAGATTGGAGTTTAGAAGCTTTGCTACAAGGTGCGGGACAAATTTTAGCAACATTAAGCGGCTGTATTAGCTTAATCACAATGCCGCAAACTACAATAGCAAAGTTACGCCATTTACAATTGGTGCAAATTGAAGCTAGTAGAATTATGTTGATTGTGGTTACTGATAGTTATGAAACCCATTCTAAGGTAATGGATTTATTTTCAGAATCATCAGTAATGAAACCAAATGAGGAAGTAATTGACCATCAATTGCAGATTGTTTCTAATTTTTTAAATAGTCACTTACGTGGACAAAGTTTATTAGAAATAGGCTATCTTGATTGGAATGAATTGGATCAAGAATTTCGAGTTTATGGGGAATTATTGAAAAGTTCTCTGGTAGAATTAACTAATCGCGCTCTTGCACCCACAGCTACACAAATCATGGTAAAGGGTATCGGAGAGGTTTTACGACAACCAGAATTTTCTCAAGTACAACAGGTGCAAACAATTATGCAATTGTTGGAAGAGGAACAAGACCAACTTTGGCATTTAATTTGTGAAGAGCCGGAAATAGATGATACTAGTAAATCGAAGGTAACGGTAAGAATTGGTGCAGAAAATCCTCTCAAACCTATTCGTACTTGTACTTTGATTTCTGCTATTTATCGTCGGGGTTCTGTGCCGGTGGGAAGTGTGGGGGTTTTGGGTCCAACTAGGTTAGACTATGAAAGTGCGATCGCTGTGGTCGCAGCAGCAGCAGATTATCTCTCAGAAGCTTTTAGTTAGTTAATTTCCAGGAAATTGGCCTGAAAAGAAAAATTGCCATGATCACAAGGAAATAGGAAATTGGTTTTTGGGTAACTTTAGCTATTTTCAAATGCTTTAATTTTTTCAAGTTTTTCTATTTAAATCATGACGAGAAAAATCACTTTTGGTCTATTATGGCTAGGATTTATTTCCTATGCCTTTTTCTTTGCTCCTCCCGAACAACCTGATACTTTTGAGTTAATAAAAAATCTCTCTACAGGAAATTGGCAAGGAATTAATCCCCTGATTATATGTTTATTTAATATTATGGGGATTTGGCCTTTTATATATAGCGCAGTGGTCTTTTGTGATGGTAGAGTCCAAAAAATACCGGCTTGGCCTTTTGCTATTGGTACTTTTGCTTTAGGTGCATTTGCACTTTTACCATACTTGGCTTTGAGAGAACCCAGTCAAAAGTTTATAGGTGAAAAAAATTCATTTTTGAAAATACTAGATTCCCGGATTTTGGGAATTTTATTAACTTTAGCTGCAACGGTTTTATTTACCTTTAGTTTACAAGGAAATTGGAGTAATTTTGTCGAACAGTGGCAAAATAACAGGTTTATTCATGTCATGAGTTTAGACTTTATCATGTTGAGTTTATTATTTCCAACTTTATTAGGAGATGATATGATACGACGGGGGTGGCAAAATAATCAGTTATTTTGGTTATTTGCAATGCCTTTATTTGGAGCTTTAATATATTTGTGTGTCCGGCCACCTATAGAAATAGAAAATAAGAAAGGAGTTGAAAATACAATATTTAACTAATTCCTAATTGTTCAATTTTTGCTTGATCAAGATGTGGGAATTAAAAAGGTAAATATCCGGTTGTGAACATTTTATAACCGGAGGTAATACAAATTAATGATAATAAAAATTCCCATGAACTAGTAGGATTAAGAATTGCCCGACTACTGATAAATACCGCCATAATACCGATGGAAATAGCAATCCATCCCAGATTTTTCATACTTTCTGGGCAGAAAACTAGTATCAGTACACCTAGTGTGAGTGCTAATACTGAAATATCAGCAGAAATTCCCCGCCACCAGTAAGGATAGACGTTGGTTGTAAAAAATATATTTTGCCCAACTAAGTAAATACCAAACATCAGCAACCCAAATCCGGCAATTCTCATTAAAAAGCTCATAGTTCCCCTGATTAAGAAGTTTATGTCTCATGATAACTTTACAGGGTATTGTACTTCAACGTCTTGGTAAATTTGCACGAGTTGTCAATTTAACCAGCTAATTGTCCTGATGTGACACATTTGAGATTGAACTAGGAAATAACTATAGCATTTTTTCATTTACAACAGTCGGCTCTGACTTCATTTTCGCTGCTATAGCAATTACTAGGCTAGAAACTGATGAAAAAAGTTAATATTTACCGCTTTTGCAATTATACTTTAATAGGTTTAATATCCTGCTGTTTGGTGTTAAATAGGGTTTCCCCGGCCTTGACTCAGACAGTTTCTCTAATGAACCCCGCACCCGCACCTGATACTAGCTTGATTTGGCCGACCCAAGGAATTATTTCTCAAGGTTTTCGTAAATATGAACATGAAGGAATTGATATTGCGGGAGCAAAAGGTACGCCGATTTTGGCAGCGGCTGCTGGTACAGTAGTAAAAGCTAGTTGGGATAATTGGGGATTAGGGAATTTTATCGAAATTAAACATCTTCATGGTAGTGTGACCGTTTATGGACACAATAGCCGTCTACTGGTCAGTAAAGGTCAACAGGTCAAACAAGGTCAAATTATTGCTGAAATGGGTTCAACAGGCAATAGCACTGCCCCTCATCTGCATTTTGAATTTTACCCCGATGGTCGTTTAGCTAGTAATCCTATGAGTTTATTACCGTCAACTACTATGGTAAAAACACTGATAAATGAACCGATTTCCCTAACCCCAAAGCCTGTTTTACCTATTCATAATAATACTGAATGTAATGGGACTCCAGTTATAACTGGAGAGACAGCAACAGCGAGTATTAAAGTTTGTGAGGAAAATAATCAGTTATTTTATTTGGGGAAATTAAAACAAGCACCAAATCAACTTTTGAAAATCCGAGCTTGGAAAGTTAATAATAACAGATATAGAGCAGATAATGGCACTTTTTCATACTTAATTAGCCCAGAAAAAATAGAAATTTGGCGTAATGGTAATCCCATTCGTGCCGATAATTTTCTCACTGCTAATGGTGTGGGAAACTAAAACTACTAATGACTTTATGTAATTGATGATTTCATTACAAATACCTGATGTGACAGTTCAAATGGCGGAATATAGCAGCCAATGTGTTTCAGCAAAGAATTATAAAATCAATGAAGATTACATCTAAACAAAAGTATCGTAAAATTTCACATAAAGGAGCAGATGATCATGGAATATTTGGCTTATTCCTATATGTATATAGAAGATGAAGAAACAAATGGAAATTTGGCATTAAATTTACCTAAATTAGGACAGGTATTGAATTGGCGACAATTTTTTAAATCTTCTGCATGGTTAACTTTGGCTGGTGTGAGTATATTACTAGCTACAGTTGCTCAAATGCAGTTTGCTTCCGCAGAATATGTGAGAACTAATGGTAGTTGTCTGAATATTCGTACAGGACCTAGCACCGATAATTCATCCATAGCTTGTGTTCAAAATGGTTCATACATTGGTGATACTGGGAATGTCAGAAATGGATTTGCGAGAATTTCCTCGGGACGTTACCGGGGATACTATGCTGCTGAAAGATGGATTGGTAACACTCCTGGCTATTCTTATCGTAGACACCGTTCTAGGTACGGTGTTGGCGGTAGGGTAACTGTAGGATATGGCACAAGGGGTGAACGAGTGCGAGAAATCCAAAGGGCTTTAGGGATTAGGGTTGATGGTGTTTACGGTTCACGAACCATTAATGCAGTGCGTCACTTTCAAAGACGTAACGGACTGCGTGTAGATGGTGTTGTTGGTTATCAAACCCGGAGGGCTTTAGGTATTTAGCTGTGGTGACAAGTAATTTTTGACAAGTTGTAAAATACGTTCTGCTGCATGGCCATCGCCAAAGGGATTAATGGCGGTGGCCATTTTGGTATAAGCGGCTGAGTTACTGAGTAGTTCACTAGCGGCTGCGACAATATTTTTCGTTTGTGTACCTACGAGTTTGGCTGTACCTGCGGTGACAGCTTCCGGCCTCTCTGTGGTATCTCTGAGAACCAACACTGGTTTACCTAAACTGGGGGCTTCTTCCTGTAAACCACCAGAATCTGTTAAGATTAAATGCGATCGCTCAATAGCCCCCACTAATTCTGCATAATCTAAAGGTTCTGTCAAGAAAATCCGGGGATGATTCCCCAACAATTTTTGTAATGGTTCTCTAACTATGGGATTTTTATGTAATGGTAATAATAAAGCTGTATCAGGAAATTCCTCTAAAATCTGTAAAAAACTTTCAGCGATATCTTGCAGTGGTTCTCCCCAATTTTCCCGTCTATGAACCGTTGCTAAAATTGTCCGATATTGATGCCAATCCAAACCCGGTATATGACAAACTGGTTTAATTGCAGCCACATTTAACAAAGCGTCAATCACTGTATTTCCTGTGAGGTGAATTTCCCCCAACACTCCAGAACTTTGTAAATTTTCCACTGCTAAAGTTGTCGGGGCAAAATGCAATTGTGTAAGCTGAGAAATTAATCTTCTATTAGCTTCTTCTGGAAAAGGATTAAATAAATCATCAGTTCTTAAACCAGCTTCTACGTGACCAACAGGAATTTTTTGATAAAAAGCGGCCAAAGTTGCAGCAAAAGCAGTTGTCGTATCTCCTTGAACAATCACAAAATCTAAAGTTTGTTCCTGAAATAATGCTTCTAAACCTTGTAAACTTCGACAGGTAATCTCACTAAGAGATTGCTGACGCTGCATAATCTCCAAATTCCAATCAGCTTTGAGTTTGAACAACTTCATTACTTGTTCAACCATTTCTCGATGTTGTCCTGTCAAAATTACCTGCAATTCAAAATCTGGAGAATTTTGAAAAACTTGAATTACCGGTGCTAGTTTAATAGCTTCGGGACGAGTCCCTAAAATAATACCAATGCGGTGTTGATTAGTCATTAGTCAAATAATTACAATTTACTTTTAATATTCAAATTCCTAAAGGGGTAATTAGGTTTTTCCACCATTATACCGAACGAAAGAATTTTTGTTTATAGAACACCAAAAAATAAATTATCAAATTTTGTGGGATAGACATCCTGCCCGTCCTTCATGATCAGGGTAGGGGCTAGATATACCGCATAATAACAAATTTTCGGGTATTTTTTTAATTATAATGTTTTACCGTACCAATTCTATGGCTGGCTTCGCCATATTAATCAGGGGGTAATTAATTTATTAAATTAATTACCCCCTACTTTCCTTATATTTTGATGAAGTGTAAATTCTGGCTGGCTATCAACCGCCGCCACCGCCGCCGCCGCCGCCACCGCCACCGCCACTGCTGCGACTTTCACTGATTACTGGGATTACTTCTTCAAATTCGTTATGATATAAGCAGTTTTGGCAGTGGTGGGTTACTATTTGCTTTCCTTCAAAGCTAGTAGTTGCCGGAACTAATATTTCGTAATTCCGTTTCAGCGTAAGTTTTTGACATTGGGGACATTTTCGATCATTGATTATTGAAACTATAACAAAGGCAATTATTACAAAATACATTACAAAAAAGCCCAGATGAAATAAATTATTCCTCTGTTGCCAATTAGGTTGAGGAATATTCAGAATTGCGCTAGGGAATGTCACCTGAACTTCTAGTTCTTGTTGCGGTGGAATAGGCTGATTTGCTACAAATTCAAATGTTTTCGGATTTACTTGACGGCTTGTAGCTGGTATACCAAAATTTTGAAAATCTTGGACTTTACCTGATAAAATTTCTGGTAATTGTACCCGAACTTTTGCCGACTGAATTGGAGCTTTACGATCAGCGAAAATGGCTTTCCAATAAACTTGAGTATTCTCATTATCAATATGCAGTCCGCCAACCACACGATATTTCAAAACAAAAGTATGTGTTTCTGGTGGTTTTAATTTATGTTGCCAACTAATCCAAAATTGATTATTTTTAATTCCGGTTTCACTAGGAATAATTTGATTATTTTCTTGAACCGTTACATCCTTAATTTCATCAACTTTATCTAAAGGAATATAGCGATATCGTTGATTAGAATAATCTGATTTAAACACATATTTTTGCGTTTCATTGACTAACATATCTCCGTTATTTTGCACATCAATATTAACATTGATATAGTCCCAATCAAACGTTACTTCCTGTGCAACAGCATGACTAAATGTAATTAAAAATGTACCTAACAATGTGACTAACACAGAAAGTAATGAAAAAGAGATTCTTTTGATCAATTGTTTATTCATAGTTTCGTTTTCTCTGTGTACCTTGTACCTTGTCTGGAGTATGGGACAAAGAGTATTGGTAAACCATAGTAATATTCACCGCTTTTTGTCCTTACAAAACAAGTGTCTCCAAAATCTATGTGATTGTCACCACCAAGTTACTTAAGTATTTACCTTAATAAAGGTAATATTGTTAAGAATGTTAATAAAATTAACATTATTTCCCCTGAGAGCCTGAGAAGATTTTGAATAACACTTACGTAGAAAAGCTTTTAAACTCTCATTCCCTCCTCACCTCCGTGTCCTCCGTGGTTCGTTATTTAATTTTCATCATCAAAACAGACAACCTTGAGATTAAATAATAATCAACTACGACCATTGCCCCACATAAACCCCACAATGAACACAAAAACCACATTTACCTCCTGGATAACTTGCCCTAAACCCAATCTCCAAGCCAAATTACGCCTATTTTGTCTACCCTATGCTGGTGGTAACAGGACGGTTTTTTATACTTGGACTGATTATTTACCGAAAACTATTGAATTATGTCCTATAGAAATTCCTGGGAGAGGAAGACAAATTAAATCACCTCCATACACAGAAATTCAACCTTTAGTGCGAGAAATAGCCACCAATATCATCCCCTATTTAGATAAACCTTATGCTTTTTTCGGTTACAGTATGGGTGCATTAATTAGTTTTGAGTTAATCAGATTACTACGTTCTGAATATAATTTTCAACCTTTATATCTTTTTGTTGCTGCCCGTCGCGCTCCTCAATTACCATTAAAAAAACCACCAATTTCTAAATTATCAGATCTGGATTTTTTAGCGGAAATATATCGGTTAAATGGGACTCCCAAGGAAGTGCTAGAAAATGCCGAACTCATGCAGCTTTTTATGCCTATTATTCGCGCTGATTTTGCCCTGATAGAATCCTATATTTACTATCCTCAACCAGCTTTAGATTGTCCTATTTATACTTTTGGCGGTTTACAAGACGGAGAAGTTAGTTATAATTCCCTTGCCGCATGGCAAGAACAAACTACTGCTGATTTTTCATTACAAATGATAGACGGTGATCACTTTTTTATCAATACAGCTAAAACTACTTTACTTAATAGTGTGATTCAATGTTTACAGTCGCATATCTAAGATATTTTTGTCCAAAAAAATAGCGAAAATTCCTATATTTATCTTTGAGATTCCGAATTTAGAGTTACTATTGAAATAGTACGGTAATTACGATAACAATATCTATAAAACCGAACTGTAATCAATTTATTTTCCAGTGTTACTATTGAGTTGGGAGGCTAAAGCTTAAGCTTTTTGGAAGTTAAAGGTTAGAAGTTTTGCCAGTAATATTATTGTTTACCAAGTCAAGAGCTTAAAATTCAGTCTCGCCAAGTCAAGAAGTCAAATAGTGAGTTTTAAGGAGATAGCTATGACACTTGTACGTTGGGATCCGTTACGGGAAATAGAACGCTGGGACCCATTCCCTGAAATGGGCGCTCTCCAGCGGCAAATGAATCGCTTGTTTGAACAATTATTGCCAACGGACGGGGGTGAAAGGGTAGGATTAACTTTCATTCCTGCGGCTGAGATTGCCGAAACTGATGGCGATTTGAAGTTGAAAATAGAAATACCAGGTGTCGACGCGAAGGATCTTAATGTTGAGGTCGCTCCTGAGTCGGTTTCTATTAGCGGTGAGCGTAAATCAGAAACTACAACGGAAGAGGGCGGTATGACTCGCTCAGAATTTCGTTATGGCAAGTTCAAACGGGTAATCGCTTTACCTGCTGTCGTAGACAATGAAAGAGTGGGAGCGGAATACAAGGATGGTATTCTCCGTCTTACCATTCCTAAGGCCGAATCAGAACGACAAAAGGCTGTAAAGGTTCGTCTTGGTTAATTGCCTCAAGGTAGGTTAAATTAGGAAGGGTGGAAGGGTTTTATGATCCTTTCATCCTTCAATTTTTTTGTAGGGATGATCGGAGATATTTTTTTAAAGTATGTCTGAAAGTATGTTTTTAATTCTATAATTAATTCTTAGGATAGATGCTACAAAGCACTCTTGCATCTACTAGTTATGAATGCAACCAGTTGGTACTAGATTATTTTTTGATTATTTTTTGATTATTTTTTATATTGTTTTTTATATTGTCAGGTGAAAGATGAGTAAATATATCTCACTCACTGTTAATATATCAGAAATTGTAGTTTGTGTTCCTGGTTTAAATAGGATTTACTGATTTTTTGGCAAACTTCTATAAAAACACACACTGATACAGTTTTATTTGCTTGAATAGCTTTATAAAGAGGATTTCGATTGGTAATTACTAATTATGGCAACAAAAGTAGTTGATGTTAGAGAGTATACTGTCAGAGCGCACAAAAGAGTGATTCATACACGAGTTTTTAACTTTGTTTGTAAAGAATGTAATCAGGCTACAAAGAGGGAAACTTTCGGAACACGTCCTTTATATTGTGAAAGTTGTCGTCCTCCCCAACCTCCGAAAAAATCAGTCCAGGTATCTGAACCGAGTAAACCGCGTCCCATGTCTTACAGCAGCGATACAAATTTAGATTGAGTGAATTGCTATGAATTCTCCAGGACAATTACAACCACCTGATGTATTTATTACGCCATTGTTGGAATTACGAGATTACTATCAGAATCTTGTACAAAAGTACCAACGTCTGTTTATAGAGGCGCGATCGCAATTAGATCATGTAGAATCTTTATTATCTACTTGGTCTTATAGTAATGGCAATCAACCAATTGAGGCTATTAAGGATGATTCACTGTTACTGCCTTCTTCTCATCACACTTCTGATGTCAAATGCTTAGAGTCTCTAGAGTCGGAAATTTCTCAATTAGACTCTTTAAAAACAGATCATTCCCTTGGACAAGTGAGGGAATCGGATAATTTTTCTTTTGAGCGTCGTCACTATGTCGGAAAAGGGGAAGAAGTTGCCATGCTTCCTCACTATGGAAATATGACTCGCATGGAAGCACTGAAAAAGCTGATGCGAGAATATGTTGGAACTGTGTGCCACATAGATTTTATTGTGCGATCGCTTTATGGTGATTTAGAACCTACAATTTTCAAAGTCGTTAAAGGTAGAGTTCAATCATCTCTAACTCAAGGAAGAGAAAGTGGTTATTGGTCAGGTATTCCTAATGAACCTGGTTGTTATACCCTAGATTTAAATTCACTAGGTCCGATTCATGCTAAGGGGATATCTAAGAGCATTAAATCTACGAGAACCAACAAAAACCTTGTCAAACCCCATACGAAAGTAGTACCGATGTTGGCTCAATTTGATGGTCAATTTTTAATTGATGCTCTTACCCTATTTCTAGAAAAAAATGCGGGGCGAATTTTCAATGTCAATGAAATACTCAATGGTATTTATGGAAATCTGGATACTGAGGAAGTCAGAGAGGTGAAAAATAAGGTTCTCAATGAACTATCTAGGGGGCATCGTACGGGCCGATTTGTGAGAGTTCCCAACCAAATCGGTTTATATACTTGGGATATGAATGCAATTAGCCGATAATTAGTGAGGATTCAGCATACCATGGTAGCACTCTGATGCCCGAATTCTGGCAATAAATCATAAATGATAATTTATTCACAGGATTAAACAAAGAATTCGGGCATCTTGCTCACAATTTATGCAACTAGCTTAACCCTAGAGAACTAAGCGGATTCTACTTAATCCAAAATTAGAGTAAGTTGTCATCCATCTTACCATAAATGATTTTTGTCTCACATCTGCTATAAAACAGGTGTAAGTTAAATCCTCTACCAATACTAATGGTATATTTCGATTTAACGGGACTGACGGGGCTCGAACCCGCAACTTCCGCCGTGACAGGGCGGTGCTCTAACCAATTGAACTACAGTCCCTTGACCTGCACTTCAACTATTATGCCTGTTCTTTTTCTAATTGTCAAGTGGTTTGAGAAAATTTTTTTTGAATCAGTTTTTCAGCAAGTCGGGGATAGCAATAGGTGGCATTTACTACTATAGTATAAGTGTATTTGATAAAACAAGAAATCCGCCGCTAGGAAGGAGAATAACCTTGTCGGGAAGCCAAGAGTAATAAAAGCTGATATTTTCTTTTGATTTTTTTCTCCACAGTTTTTGAGAGTCTCGCTATATTAGCAAGTAATAGGAAAAGTTGAAAAGGAGTTGACAAAAGATGGAAACCAAGCCCATGAACCCATCTCTAGGACTCGCGGATATTCCCCCCGGCTATCTTAATATTATGGGTTATGTTGACCAATCGGAAGTTAATGGACCAGGTTGTCGGGCTGTTGTCTGGGTACAAGGCTGTAACCGTGAGTGTTCTGGTTGTTTTAATCCTGACTCCTGGGCATTTGAGATTAATGATTTAGTGGCTATTGATACCTTAGCTGCAAGTATTCTCAAAAATCCTCGGAATACGGGTGTAACTTTTTCTGGGGGTGAACCATTTTGGCAAGCACCGGCATTAACAATTCTAGCGAAAAAGTTAAAAGCAGCGGGTTTAAATGTCATGTCTTTTACTGGTTTCACTCTTCAACAATTACAATCTAATTCTGCCCCTCCAGGTGCAAAAGAATTATTGGCAGAATTAGATATTTTAATTGATGGTCCTTATGTCAAATCTCTAGCAATTAATTCTCCTGATTCTCCGGTTTCTTCTAGTAATCAAAATGTGAATATCTTTAACCCAGAATTTGCAGATAAAATCACTTGGGCTAGTGATCAAATTGAGGTTCACATTCTCAAAGATGGTAATCGTATTGTTACAGGTTATCAAGGTTTATTGGAATTAAGTTAATTTTAGAGAGGCTGAAAATCAAGATAATCAAAATATATATTTCAGTCTCTCCCATTTATTAGAAAACCATCAATAAAATTAGTTATAGTCAAGAAAAGGTAAGTTGTACAACTTATTTAGAAGAATCCCTCTTGTCAGATCTTTCCCCCTGCTCCCTACTCCCCTGCCTTATCCCAACGACAATTTTTAACGCTCACCTACTTATTTTGTCAGCGATGTCTACGATGGGCAGTGTCAAGCCCTGAATTTCTCATTATCAAGGCGATCGCTTTTCGGTAAAATATCTTTATATTACCAATTATCGAGAAAACTTTTATGCCTTATAGTAAATTTACTTTGAGTAAAGCTGTAGATGATTTTCAACTAACAATTGTTGAAGGCGATCGCTTTCTACCAGAGATTTCCCCATTTAATCCGAGTTCTTTGCTCAAAGATACATTGAAAGAAACCATACCTTGGGCAGTTGCAGTAGGTAGTGAAAAAGCGCGTTCTGAAGGCATTATCAATCCCGTTTTACTAGAAGTCAAACGTCAGCTTCATGGACAAATTAGTGTCTTTTCCGGCGAAGAGTTCAACGTGCAGCCAGAGGTTGATTTGACGGGTTATGTTGATTTTCTGATTAGTCGCTCTCCAGAGCAATTGTATATTAAAGCCCCGGCTGTGGTTTTGGTGGAAGCG
>LJOT01000587.1 GCA_001672075.1 Anabaena sp. CRKS33 | reverse complement strand
AGAGCGGACTCGATACGCCGGTAGATTGGGACACTCTGAGCCGAGCGAACCGCTTCTCTCAAAACTGGACCGGCCTTTTCCTCCCGAAGCCGGGCCTCCACACGGTAGAGATGGCCTATCTGACGCAGGATGAAGCCTGCTTGTCGGGGAGCCTGTTCGCGCGCCTCGTAAAACTTGCGCCGTGCATGAGCCCAGCATCCGGCCAGAGTGATGGAGCCATCATGATCCCTCGCGAAGCTCGGATAAGCTGCGTAGGCATCACATTGGATCGTGCCAGTGAAGTCCACGGGGATGATATTCTTCAGACATGGCGCTCCTCGACTGGGCTCCCACTTGAAGAAGACATCTCCTCGCGGTCGACAGGTCGTCCAAAGATAGCCCAGCTTGGTTTGACCATGACCGGGAGCAAGATAACTCACCGGAGTTTGATGCTACGGCCTCCCGGCCTGCGCACCCTTTCGGGCTGCCTAAAGGCAGTCTATGTCGCCGCTCCCTGCGGCTCCATTCGTCTATTTGAACATACCCCCCGGAGAGAACCTCCTTCGCCATGATGTCATAAATCGGACGCAGCCACTCAGCGCAGAGCCCCATCCATCGCGCCATGCTTTGCCGGGGAAGACTCACCCCATGACGATTCAAAAAGATGCTCTCCTGCCGGTAGAGCGGCAGATGGTCGCAGTACTTGCCCACGATGATGGCGGCCAAGAGTCCCGGAGCCGCAACGCAGCGCTCCTGGAGCGCCGGCGGTAACTCCGCCACCACCGGGGCGCAATCGAGATCTTTCCTTGAGACATACTTGTTGCGGATCAGCCGCCGTCTCAGGAACTTCGCCGGTTCATAATCGAGTTGCTCACTCACCTCAGCTCCGATCAAGCGCCAGGCATGTGGCGCCTCCTTGACCTCCTGCGGATCAAGGATTTCATCAACCACGGGCAGATCACTCGGCCACCGCTCCCGTGGATTGCGGCGAGCTTTCTTTTTGCCGGGTAGCTCAGCCTCCTCTTCCAGGGAGGCGTCGCCTTTTCCCAAGGGAGTTCCTCCCTCACTTCCTCCAAGAAGCAACTCCAGTTGATCCGGACTCATCACCTCGCTGCCCCTCCCAAATATGCGCCGAACCAAAAGATCAACCTTCTGACGAAGAAGTGCGTT
>LJOT01000305.1 GCA_001672075.1 Anabaena sp. CRKS33 | reverse complement strand
ACTCCCAAGAACATCCAAAATTACCGACGAAATAAATAGTGAAATTGCAAGAGTGCGGGGTGCGGAGTGTAGGGGTGTGGGAGTGGTTTCAATCCCTAATAGGGATTAAGAGAAATTTCAACAATCACGCCCGTGGTTTTAAATACCGGAAATATTATTAATGTTTCAATCCCTAATAGGGATTAAGTGAAATTTCAACTTATGACGGAAAAATCAGCTAAGAATTGGATAGAAGTTTCAATCCCTAATAGGGATTAAGTGAAATTTCAACCAATAATATTGGCGGAGTTAATAACAATATTAGCGTTTCAATCCCTAATAGGGATTAAGTGAAATTTCAACTAACATTTGGAAAACATAAAAATGAAGATATTGCTGTTTCAATCCCTAATAAGGATTAAGTGAAATTTCAACAAAAAAGCTTGCATCCCTTGATCTTTGGTCGCCGCAGGTTTCAATCCCTAATAGGGATTAAGTGAAATTTCAACTCTGACGTATTAGAACAAGCCAGGATTTTCATTTTTGTTTCAATCCCTAATAGGGATTAAGTGAAATTTCAACTTACCATGGCTCTTGAATTTGATATCGATATCACTTCGTTTCAATCCCTAATAGGGATTAAGTGAAATTTCAACTTTCTGGAAATTTTGAATTTATTGAAAAAACTGTTTCGGGTTTCAATCCCTAATAGGGATTAAGTGAAATTTCAACTTTTGTTGTCAGCATTAATCTTATTAATTAATATCCCTAGCTCTGGTTTCAATCCCTAATAGGGATTAAGTGAAATTTCAACTACAAAAACGACCTGCTGAAGTTTCACCCCACAGGTTTCAATCCCTAATAGGGATTAAGTGAAATTTCAACATCGGGAAGCCGCGCCATGTATACTTTTCCGTCAATCGTTTCAATCCCTAATAGGGATTAAGTGAAATTTCAACACCTAAAAGATGAAAAAAATAAATCTATTAGGGGTGTTTCAATCCCTAATAGGGATTAAGTGAAATTTCAACGTCGGTGATTTTAGAGGATGCTCTATATTCTTCTGTTTCAATCCCTAATAGGGATTAAGTGAAATTTCAACGTCCCATTGTCCATATACCATTGTTCCAATTGCGTTTCAATCCCTAATAGGGATTAAGTGAAATTTCAACTTTGATATTCCAAAAACAGCTTGTTTCTAAGATGGGGTTTCAATCCCTAATAGGGATTAAGTGAAATTTCAACGGGCTTTATCGCTTAAATGGTTGCCAGTCACGTCAAACGTTTCAATCCCTAATAGGGATTAAGTGAAATTTCAACAAAATAGCGGAAATATCAGGAATTGAGGTAAAAATGTTTCAATCCCTAATAGGGATTAAGTGAAATTTCAACTATTTAATAAAATCCCGGCTTGCCATGCCGGGAACGTTTCAATCCCTAATAGGGATTAAGTGAAATTTCAACTTGATCAATTAAGGATATTATGTCATGTTAAGTTTCAATCCCTAATAGGGATTAAGTGAAATTTCAACCCAATTGAAACTAAAGACACAATCATCTTAGAGGATTGTATGTTTCAATCCCTAATAGGGATTAAGTGAAATTTCAACTCAGCTTTTCTTCATAGTCAGTGCCAGGTAATTTGAGTTTCAATCCCTAATAGGGATTAAGTGAAATTTCAACGTCTTGTGCTTTGAAACTCATAAACATTACCCTAACAGGGGTTTCAATCCCTAATAGGGATTAAGTGAAATTTCAACACTTTGGTTTTGAGCAGCCAAAAACTCAAATTCAAGTTTCAATCCCTAATAGGGATTAAGTGAAATTTCAACTAGCACATCCTCAAAATCAATGTTGAAACAATAGGCGTTTCAATCCCTAATAGGGATTAAGTGAAATTTCAACAGTAAATTTAATCTGTAAGCCAAAGGTGATAAGTAGTTTCAATCCCTAATAGGGATTAAGTGAAATTTCAACTTCCATGCTCTCTAATCTTTCTAGTTCAGTTTCTAGGCAGTTTCAATCCCTAATAGGGATTAAGTGAAATTTCAACTACCGTAACTGGCATAGTTAACGCCGTGGTTTTTGCTAGTTTCAATCCCTAATAGGGATTAAGTGAAATTTCAACTTGTGGATCTTCGGTTCAAGAAGAGTTTGTTAGTTGGTTTCAATCCCTAATAGGGATTAAGTGAAATTTCAACTATTCATCACAAAAGTTATCGCAGCCACGAAGCAAGTTTCAATCCCTAATAGGGATTAAGTGAAATTTCAACCTCACAGATGCAGATTATGAATAGGTTGAGAAACGTTTCAATCCCTAATAGGGATTAAGTGAAATTTCAACCCGCCCCAAACTTACACATGGTGAGGGGTTAAAATTTTAGGGTTTCAATCCCTAATAGGGATTAAGTGAAATTTCAACGCTTAACAAAAAATTATGAATGAATATAGTCTATCAGTTTCAATCCCTAATAGGGATTAAGTGAAATTTCAACCAGAGTTGCCTAGCGAGGGTAGGGTTGTGGTGATAGTTTCAATCCCTAATAGGGATTAAGTGAAATTTCAACATTGCTCAAGTGCTGCTTCCAAAATTCCCTACCATGTTTCAATCCCTAATAGGGATTAAGTGAAATTTCAACCATCAACAAAGACAACTTAATGGTAGTGGCAACTTTAAGTTTCAATCCCTAATAGGGATTAAGTGAAATTTCAACGAACTTCTGAAATTGACAATTCTGATGTCATCTATGTTTCAATCCCTAATAGGGATTAAGTGAAATTTCAACAACCAAAGGAACATCTCTTTTTGGGACTAGAGGTCAAGTTTCAATCCCTAATAGGGATTAAGTGAAATTTCAACGTGGCAGTCTGTTCTAACTTGCCTGTATTTGCAGGTGTTTCAATCCCTAATAGGGATTAAGTGAAATTTCAACTGATGTAAGTACATTTTGGTGCGTACACTGTAAAGTTTCAATCCCTAATAGGGATTAAGTGAAATTTCAACTACTTGTCTTATCCATCTTCAATTATCCGAGTAGATGGTGTTTCAATCCCTAATAGGGATTAAGTGAAATTTCAACGGTACTAGTTTGGTTTCTAAGGTTGTTAGCAGTCACCCGTTTCAATCCCTAATAGGGATTAAGTGAAATTTCAACAAGAAATAGTAGCCACTGGGAATATAAGGCAACTCGTTTCAATCCCTAATAGGGATTAAGTGAAATTTCAACAATCACAAAATTTGACCTTCGTTCAAGCTGTCGATCCTGAGTTTCAATCCCTAATAGGGATTAAGTGAAATTTCAACAATGTACATAGATAGGTTGGTCTGCTTGGAGACTGGTTTCAATCCCTAATAGGGATTAAGTGAAATTTCAACAAACTCTTAGGCGGCGCTATTTCCGCTAAATCAGGGGTTTCAATCCCTAATAGGGATTAAGTGAAATTTCAACCACTTGTCACACACATACTTGTACAATACATTCTTGTTTCAATCCCTAATAGGGATTAAGTGAAATTTCAACTCCATCCTTGTAGTTGGTTAGTTGGTTAGCTGGGGGGGTGTTTCAATCCCTAATAGGGATTAAGTGAAATTTCAACCAGCACCACATAGAAAAATGTAGGATTAAGCCGGGAAGTTTCAATCCCTAATAGGGATTAAGTGAAATTTCAACTGGGCGCTAGATAGCTATAGCGTTTGTTCCCATTAGGGTTTCAATCCCTAATAGGGATTAAGTGAAATTTCAACTTTTAGGTGAAGGCAAAAAAGTACCCCAATCAGTTTCAATCCCTAATAGGGATTAAGTGAAATTTCAACTATATTATTAGCTCATTTATGTTTTTCAAGTGCCTTGTTTCAATCCCTAATAGGGATTAAGTGAAATTTCAACTTTTCCTGATGTTTTACAGCCGATTTGGTTAGGTTGTTTCAATCCCTAATAGGGATTAAGTGAAATTTCAACCACACCACATTAAAAAAGTCCATCAACTCCCCAATTTCTACTGTTTCAATCCCTAATAGGGATTAAGTGAAATTTCAACAGTTCAAGCCGGGCGGGTTGATCGAGTTCAAGTCGTTTCAATCCCTAATAGGGATTAAGTGAAATTTCAACGTCACCACACCTTCCATTGTGGCTGCCCAAAATCGAAGTTTCAATCCCTAATAGGGATTAAGTGAAATTTCAACCTTCACTGCAAATTGATAAAGCCGCCGCCTCTACGTTTCAATCCCTAATAGGGATTAAGTGAAATTTCAACTGCGGTATTTTGAAAGCCTTAGTATATTTAGTTTTCAAGGTTCGGTTGCGCGAATGTAATCA
>LJOT01000586.1 GCA_001672075.1 Anabaena sp. CRKS33 | reverse complement strand
AAAAAAGCACAAGTACCCTATATTAGCCTATATTCTCAATAATCTTGAGAATTTTCTCAATAAGCTGACGAAAAAAGTTAATTTCAGGGCTTGCAATTCTCAACTATTTTTTGTATGATTTTTTTAGATAAAATCTGCATGGGCTTTTTTTGAAAAAAAATTGGTTCTACCGCTCCCTTATATAGAATAAAATATTAATTTAATTTTCGTAGGTTGGGTTGAACGAAGTGAAACCCAACATTAGCCAGAGGATAGTAGGAGGTGTTGGGTTTCGTCCCTCAACCCAACCTACAATAAATTACTGATAAATTACTATTGTGCCGAAAATCTCCCTAATAACTCCTCACGAGATGATTGTAGAAGTAAAGGAGTAAATTCCTCTCTACTCATGGCCATCAGCGGGTTAATAATTCCTGTCAATTCAGCATCAACTTCACCAAAACGCACTTGCAGAATACTCTCAATGATAGCGCGTCTTTCCCTTTCTACACCAGTCCTAAGTCCTTCCTGTTGTCCTTCTTGTCTTCCTTCCTGGAGTCCTTGTTTTCTCAGTTCTTCTAATTGTTGTTGATACATTTGGGATAATTTCATAATTAACTCCTGATCATCCTGATCAATATCTTGTTCTTGACGCTGACGTGCCGATAAAACAGCAATTAGGTTATGTACTAATTCTATGACATCTGCCAGAAACGGATTGTTATTTGTCAGTGTTTCCAATTCTTCCACTGCTTGTCTTTGTACTTTTCCCCTCCCTAATATCCGCAAAAACAGGGTTTCGGGTGTACTGGGTAATTGATGGATACTCACAATGACGGTTTTAAATCCTTTACCAAAAAAGTAAATCCCCTTACCCCAGTTTTCTTCATCCAAACTAGCATTAAAGCTATCGAGGATTTCTACTGATACCGTAGGAGTCAAAATCCACAGATTAGCTAATTCGGATTCATTTATTCGCGTATCATTGCGTTTAGCTTGACGTTCAATCTGGGCATGAATGTCAAATAATTTACCCATGCAACTGCGGATTTCACTTTTACCGACAGCATTACGGAATGGTTCAAATACGGCATAATTAGCCGCCATTTTCCCTAATACGCCTAGTGTTGTTAGGTTGGTGGGTGGGGATGAGGGGATAAATAATACGTCA
>LJOT01000304.1 GCA_001672075.1 Anabaena sp. CRKS33 | reverse complement strand
AACACCAATTGCAGTATCTTTGTATGAGCAAGACTATTTACTCTGGATTGAAGATATTGTCCACAAATTACGG
The DNA here is from genome assembly GCA_001672075.1 of Anabaena sp. CRKS33. GTDB lineage: Bacteria > Cyanobacteriota > Cyanobacteriia > Cyanobacteriales > Nostocaceae > Dolichospermum. The sequence goes on along the minus strand of LJOT01000304.1, from coordinate 4,236 downwards.
AATAGAGATATAGAGGGACTAGATATTGATAATTTGATAGAGGAGATAGAGGACTTGGGGCGCTCAGATAAACGTGAACTTGAAAATCGGTTAGCAGAACTTTTTGAACACATTCTCAAGCGGAATTATGTGCATATTCCTGATTGTTATCGTGGGTGGGTAGAATCAATCATTAAACAAAGGATTGGAATCAGAAAGTTACTCAAAAATTCACCTAGTCTCAAGCCTTATTTTAGCCAAGTATTTGATGAAGTTTATGCAGATGCTCTGAAAATTGTCCGCAATGGTTATCCACAGTGTGAGTTTCCTGATATGTGGCCGTTTAGTTGTGATATTGAAGCAATGTTAAATGTGGACTTTTGGGAATAATTGTCAGAATCAGGATGTCCAGGATTTCAGGATTTACAGGATAATTAATTGTCTGAATCAGGATTTTCGGGATTTAAAGATTTACAGGATGATTAATTGTCTGAATCAGGATGTCCAGGATTTGAGGATTTTCAGGATGTAATTGTTAAATGTTCCCTCAGTAAATTAGACTAGATTCTAGTCGGTTTTAACCGACTTTGGCTTTGAGACAGGGAATTTATTCCCTGGATTCTTGGTGATGATTTACAGAATGTGATTTTTTTGTCTGAATCAGGATGTACGGTTACTGAGCGACTTGTACTGAGCTTGTCGAAGTAAGTCAAAGTACAGGATTTAAGGATTTTCAGGATAATTAATTGTCTGAATCAGAATTTTCGGGATTTATAGGTAATATTGTCCGCAATGTGTCAAGATACTATTGAAGCATGATCTAGGTTCTACTCTACCCAACCCTAACTTATGGATGAACAGCGTCTACAGGCATATTATCAGCTAATTCAACAACTGCTTAGTTGTCCTAATGGTGAAGAAGCGGCTATATTACAAGCTAACAGGGAATTACTCGATGTTGGTTTTTTAGAATTGCTGAAGGTAGGGGTAGAACAAATGTCTACCCAGGAAGGACAAAAAAATCGTGCTAACCGGTTGCTGGGGTTAGCTTCTCAACTGAGTGAACAGTTAGATATACCCCTAACCCCAGAACCAGAAACGTCGGTTAATGAAGCAGATTTTGATACCTATTTACAATTTTTATTAGAAGTATTACAAGCAACCGCAGAAAGTCAAGTTAATCCCCAGGTAGTTTACCCTTTACTGGCTGCAAATACGGATAAACTTAATCTCACATTTGTTAAATTATTACGGCTTTGGGCAACTACAACAATAGCGGAAGCAGAACCAGACACAGCAAAATCCATCGCTGTAGTGATAGGTGAGTTTAGTAATTTGATACAGCAATTTCCTTTAGGTAACAAAGCCAATAATATGGAAATTGCTATTACTGGTTATGAAATCGCTTTAACTTTTTTTACCCGTGAAACTTCTCCAGAAAATTGGGCAACGACGCAAAATAATCTGGCGGCTGCCTACCGTAATAGAATCAGGGGAGATAAAGCCGATAATCTGGAAAAGGCGATCGCAGCTTATAATGAAGCTTTAGAAGTGAGAACCCGCACCGATTTTCCTGTAGATTGGGCAACGACGCAAAATAATCTGGCGGCTGCCTACAGTGATAGAATCAGGGGAGATAAAGCGGAGAATCTGGAAAAGGCGATCGCAGTTTATAATGCGGCTTTAGAAGTTTATACCCGCACCGATTTTCCTGTACAATGGGCAACGACGCAAAATAATCTGGCGGCTGCCTACTGGGATAGAATCAGGGGAGATAAAGCGGATAATCTGGAAAATGCCATCGCAGCTTATAATGAAGCTTTAAAAGTGCGTAACCAAAAAGATTTTCCTGTAGATTGGGCAATGACGCAAAATAATCTGGGGAATGCCTACAGAAATAGAATCAGGGGAGATAAAGCCGATAATCTGGAAAATGCCATCGCAGCTTATAATGAAGCTTTAGAAGTGAGAACCCGCACCGATTTTCCTGTAGATTGGGCAAGGACGCAAAATAATCTGGGGAATGCCTACAGTGATAGAATCATGGAAGATAAAGCCGATAATCTGGAAAATGCCATCGCAGCTTATAATGAAGCTTTAAAAGTGAGAACCCGCACCGATTTTCCTGTAGATTGGGCAACGACGCAAAATAATCTGGCGGCTGCCTACAGTGATAGAATCAGGGGAGATAAAGCCGATAATCTGGAAAAGGCGATCGCAGCTTATAATGAAGCTTTAGAAGTTTATACCCGCACCAATTTTCCTGTACAATGGGCAAGGACGCAAAATAATCTGGGGAATGCCTACAGTGATAGAATCAGGGGAGATAAAGCCGATAATCTGGAAAATGCCATCGCAGCTTATAATGAAGCTTTAGAAGTGAGAACCCGCACCGATTTTCCTGTAGAAAATGCTAGAACTTTATTCAATTTGGGTATTCTTTATCAAGATTCACAACAGTTTTATTTAGCTTACGATACCTTTGAATCTGCCATTGCCACTGTTGAAGGTTTGCGGGGGGAAATTATTTCTGGGGAAGAAAGTAAACGCAAACAAGCAGAAGAATGGAATCAACTTTTTGTACGCATGGTGGAAGTTTGTTTAGTGCTGGGTAAAGAAAGGGAAGCTATCAGTTATATTGAACGCAGTAAAACCCGGAATTTAGTAGAATTGATTGCTGAAAAGGTTGATTTTACACCAATTCAATATCCAGAAATTCAAAATCTGTTAGATGATAAAACTGCAATTATGCAATTTTACATTTTTAATGATTGTTTCCGGGCTTTCATTATTACCAAAAACAACGATAAACCAATAATTTGGAAATCTACAAAAGAAGATTTACATCAACTCAGAGATTGGGTTTATGATGAATATCTCGAACCTTACTATTTCAAACGTAAGGAATGGCAATATAATTTAAATGATCAACTTACCAAACTGGCAAAAATCCTCCATATTAATAAAATAATTGCCCAAGTTCCAAAGCATATTCAAAAAATAATTATCATTCCCCATCGTTATTTACACTTATTACCTTTTCATGCTATTCCTTTATCTACAAATTCAGAATATTTATTTGATAAATATCCTGGTGGTGTCAGTTATGCACCCAGTTGTCAACTTTTGAATATTGCTAAAGAACGTCTTTCTAACCCTCTTCTACAAGGAGAGAGAACAAGATTAAGTAACCTATTTGCAATTCAAGATCCTAATAAAAATTTACCTTTTACTAACATTGAAGTGGAAACAATTGCTGCTAATTTCCACCCTCAGCAAATCCTCAAAAATAATCAAGCCAGCAAAGCCAATTTACAGAAGACTACCACATTTAGTAACTTTACTAATTCCCAATGGTTACATTTTTCTTGTCACGGTAAGTTTGATTTAGCATCACCTTTAAAATCAGCTTTACAACTTGCTGACTCGGAAGTTAATCCTGCTCTTGCGACAACATCCTCATCTCGTTATGTGAGAGTTAATGAAGAAACTGCTATTGATTTATCAAAATGTTTAACATTAGCAGAGATCTTAGAATTAAATCTCCCTCAATGTTATCTTGTTTGTCTTTCTGCTTGCGAAACCGGCGTAATTGATGTTAACAATAACAGTGATGAATTTATTGGTTTATCCAGTGGTTTTATGAAAGCCGGTGCAGTGAATATTGTTAGCAGTTTGTGGAATGTGGACGATTTTCACACCGCTATTTTAATGATTAAATTATATGAAAATATCGCCAATAATCCCCAGGATATCACATTGGCACTAAACACAGCCCAGCAATGGTTACGCCAAGCTACACAGGTAGAAATCATTGATTGGTTGAAGCAGAAAACTGAAATGAATAAGGAACAAAAACAGGAAATTATAGATAGATTATCTAAGGAGTATAAACGTGAACAGCAACCATTTAAGAAACCATATTTTTGGGCTGGTTTTTGTGCCGTTTCTCCTGTAATATCTTCTGTGTAGGTTGGGTTGAACAAAGTGAAACCCAACAATTTTCTACACTATCCATCAACTTTTTTAAGAGCTTCTTGATAAATTAAATTACTTAAACGAAACTTACCAACAGATTGCGCTGATATGTGTCAACTTAACTTAAAATCCATAGTCCGTCTGGGAATTAATTCCCAGTCTCATAGCACAAGTCATCTAAAGATGACTAAACAACCCAGAAATTTTTGAGTAAACTTTAGTTTACTTTTGCTATTAGCCCTGATAGCGTAGCGTGGCGTAAGCCATAATTCATTTCTG
>LJOT01000303.1 GCA_001672075.1 Anabaena sp. CRKS33 | reverse complement strand
ACATAACTACCATAGGCTACTTGAGCTTGTGCGGGTTGAGAGTTGACAGCTAAACCTAAAACTGTGACTACGGACATAAGCCCAAACCAATGCTGAATTTTTTTCATCACACCACTCCTAACAGAATCTAAATACTAAATTAACTCGTGATTATTTCTATTTATGGACAACGAGAATGTAGCCCACCTTTCGTACAAATTAAGGCTAATTGTTGAGGATCTAAATTTTTAGCTTTACTAAAATCTACTCCTTGAACTGAAGCATTTTGTGAACCAAGATCAGGAGTTTCCACAAAGTTGTCTGACTCTTGTTTACCTGTAAACAGAATTGCACCTTGAAAATCTGCTCCGGCTACATTTGCTCCCCGTAAATCTGCACGACTTAAATCAGCATTTCGCAAATTGGCATTTTCTAAGTTAGCTGATTGCAAACTAGTGCCAGTAAGTCGAGTAGCGCTGAGGTTCGCATTACTAAGATTAGCATAATCTAAATAGGCTTCGGATAAATCTGCACCTTGCCAATCAGTTTTAGTTAAATTTGCATAAGCTAATTGTGTACCCACGGCAGAAACGCGAACTAAATGAGCCTCATATAAATTTGCTTCTGTTAAGTTGGCATCGCTTAAATCTGCATTAGTTAAACTGGAATTTTCTAAGAGTGCATTGCGTAAATCTGCACCTACTAACTGGGCGCTACTTAAATTAGCACCAAATAAGCGGGTATAGGATAAGTTGGCTTTGTTAAGATTGGCGCGACTTAAATCACTTTGATTCATCAAAATACGACTTAGATTGGCATCGGTAAAATTAGTTTGCTTTAACTGAGCGTTACTTAAATCTGCCATGGTATCATCGTAAGTATCCCAACGTCCATCTTCGCCTACACTACGGAAACGACTACCTTGGAAATTACCTTGGTTGAGATTTGCAGATTTCAAGACAATTCCTGATAAATCAATGTTGTTTAATACCAATTTAAATGAGGAATTTCCCCCAGATCCTTGAGAACCTAATTGAGCATTGCTCAAGTCAATATTGTTAATTTTGCCACCATAGATAGCCAGAATTTTGTTGATTACCTGCTGGGTGAGAATTAACTGATTTTGTCTCAATTCCCAATTTGAACTTTTCCCCATAGATTCTATTTCCCCAGCCAAAAACTGATTCACGCGCTTTAATTCTGGGATGGCTTTTAGACCTGTATTAGTTAAAGCTTGTTGAATAGTATCCAGAGTTTGGGGGTCTGTTTCTTTTACCAGTAAATCAACTAGTAATTTGATAGATTGTGTGTCATTCATACTACCCAAGGCTAAAACGGTTTTTTGACGCTCTTCATTGGTAACACCGTTGTTGGGATTAAGTGCTTTAATAAGTTCGATAAACTTTTGGCTATTAGTTTGTTCGCTTCTGCGTTGGCTTTCTTGGGTTTGGATATAGATTTGTGTACCTATTAAAGTTGATAATACAGCAATCATACTAGTCAGCCCCACCAAAAACAAGCTGAAATTAGAATTGCTGCTCTGGGAAAGACTGGAAATAGATTGTTGACTGGAGGAACTATCTACATTATCCTCATGTATTTTTGACTGCTCTCCCGGCTGACTGAAAGTGCTTGTAGTATCTATTGTATAAGTCCCTGCTAATTGGTCATGGAAGGATCGGGGGTGCTTTTGTCCAGGCCAGCCCTTTGCCTCTGCTAGGATCATTAATATGGTTAAAGATGTAAACAGAGATAAGTTGGGAAAAATAAAGCTGTAGCGCCAGAGCAGATAAGCAGCGGAAACTGGTACAGTCCAGCGCCCTAATCCTTCTCTGACTACTATTGCACTTAATCCGGGGGCTGATCCTTCTGCATTAACCACTCGCACACCAAACCAACGTTTGGGAATGGTACTACCAGTCTGAGCTAATAAATACAATTGCCACCAGGAAAGAGTGGTGGGTAATAATACAGCTAGAGTCCACAGGATATTAGTCGGCCAGGCTACATTACGAATACCATAATTTACGGGTAATGCTAGAGGTCTAGCGATCGCTTTTTCTGTGACTACTAGGATCGGATTCAGGGGGACTCGTTGGATATCACTCCGGGAATTTATATATGCACCCAAAGCATAAGGAACTAACCCACTGGCAATCAAGAGGGTTATTTCCACTGTCCAAGCCGCAAAACGCCTAGCTGTTAGTGATGTAATATTGACTTTTTTCGGTTCTTCTGGGCGGCTAGATTGATTACTGCTTCTACCCATAATTGGATTCGCCATTGGATAATTACCTATGAATTTATTTTATACTAGTGCCAGAGTATCGCTTATTTCCCTTTTTTGTCAGCAACAAAAAATTTGTATCCAAGATACACTAACCCCGCCAAAACTGCCAAACTAATTACAGCAGCGACCAAAGCAAATACTGTTTGCAGTATCCAAACAGTTAAAAGCATGACTACACCTGTAACTACCAGCTTTTTAATTGTTGATAAACTATTAAACCAAATTCCGCATCTTTCTAAATATAAGTTCCATTTAAAGAAACTTGTGATAGGTGTCTGTGCCTTTGGTCTTTGGGTATTAACTCCAGCGGACTTGATTTCTGCTTCTAGATTTTGCAGACGACGCTGTAGGTCTTCTTCTGGTTGAAAGTTCATATCACGGGGAATGGGTAATAGGGTGGAAATTTAGGCGACTATCTACGTTTATTGATCATTGTATGTTCTTGTCCAACTGATAATCGCTATATTTATGATCACTAATACAATTTAACGCCCAATGATCTTTGACTGAAAAAAGAAATATTCAGAAATTATGATTGGTACTCAGTTGCATTTATTTTGGATCATTTTAGTCGGACAGATGCCCAAACTACAAGCCTTGACTAAATTAGGAAGCAAAATTTACCTGGGTAACAACTGGGAACATTGACTTTCACGGGAACTTAGGCAGATTTTTCTGCTTTTGACCAGTAAGTTCAGGATGTTTTAATTTTTTCCTATAGTAATTCTATTGAGTCACCATCTGCATAATTACACTTATTTGCGTAGTCACATAACCATAATTACCTTTTTACTCATTAGACATCTCCAATTAGTGAGAGAATAAAAACTTGAAATCATCCCTGCTTTGTGTTCCTGACAAACCAAAGGAATCTTAAAAAATGTGCAAAAGAATTACTTTAATCTTATTATTGGTGTTGAGCTTCAGCATAATTAGTCCCAGTGTAGCTGAAGCTGCTGGACTTAAGAGTTTTGTAGATAGTGCTGATGGTTATCAGTTTAATTATCCTAATGGTTGGTTACAAGTGAAGGTTGCTGATGGACCTGATGTGGTATTTCACGATTTAATTGAAGTATCAGAAAATGTCTCTGTGATCATTAGTCCCGTTCCTGCTGGTAAAACTTTGTCAGAACTAGGAACACCCTCAGAAGTCGGTTATAAGTTGGGAAAAGCGGCTCTTGCTCCTGTTGATTCCGGCCGCACCGCTGAATTAATTAATGCGGCGCAAAGGGAAATAAATGGTAAAATTTACTACTTTCTAGAATACGAAGTTAAACTTCCTAATGGACAAAAAAGACACAATATCTCTAGTGTGGCTGTAAGTCGTGGTAAGCTTTTTACCTTGAATGCGTCAGTACCCCAGAAACGCTGGAAAAGAATACAACGCATGATTGATGAAGTTGTCAGTTCTTTTACTGTTTATTAAAAATTTAAGATGGTGGTAATTGACAATTAATAATTATCAATTACCAAAAATTACTTATACAGAAATCTATGAAAATCCCACAATTTGTACTTGCTTCTGCTTCCGTTGCGCGTCGTCGTTTACTACAAACTGTCGGTATTGACCCAATAATTTGCCCTAGTGATTTTGATGAGTCACAAATACAACTCAATGAACCGGGGGAATTAGTACAAACTTTGGCTCAGTCCAAAGCGGAAACTGTAGTTTCCCAATTTCCATCAGCTTTGGTCATGGGTTGTGATTCAGTTTTGGCAATTAATGGTACAATCCATGGTAAACCAGCAGATGATCAGGAAGCGATCGCTCGTTGGCAAGTAATGCAAGGTAATTTTGGCGACTTGTATACAGGCCATGTTTTGATTGACACAGCACAAAATCGGCAGATTGTCAAGTGTCAAGTTACTAAGGTGTATTTTGCTAAAATGAGCGATCGCGCGATTCAAGCCTATGTAAAAACAGGTGAACCACTCAAATGCGCTGGAGCATTTGCTTTAGAAGGGTACGGGAGTTTATTTGTGGAAAAAATCGAGGGTTGTCATAGTAACGTCATTGGTTTAAGTTTACCTCTATTACGGGAAA
>LJOT01000585.1 GCA_001672075.1 Anabaena sp. CRKS33 | reverse complement strand
CTATCTTTGATAGAAACTCAGTAGGGAGGCTTGTAGTTAGTCCTGTAAGGTGTAGGCCTTACCAAGCTAGAAATATTTGACTATATTTTTAGTAACTATTACCAATTAGTGGCATCAAGTGGGTAGAATATGACAACAGTATTATAAAGTAGGTATAGCCAGCACGTGAAGATATTTGTATATCACACCCCCGAATTGACCCCCATTGATACAGTACCAGAATGCGCGATCGCTGTTGATGTTCTGCGGGCAACTAGTACAATGGCCACAGTTTTAGCCGCTGGAGGTGAAGCTGTGCAGGTTTTTAGCGACTTAAATCAACTCATGACAGTGAGTGAAGCATGGCCTCCAGAAAAACGATTAAGAGCCGGAGAACGGGGTGGTGCTAAAGTGGCTGGTTTTGAGTTAGGTAACTCACCCTTGGATTGTACAGCAGATTTAGTGGCAGGACGACGGTTATTTATTAGTACCACCAATGGTACAAGGGCTTTACAAAGAATAGAAAAAGCTCCTATTGTGCTGGCAGCAGCTTTGATTAATCGGGCAGCGGTGGTGAAGTTTCTCTTAGAAAAGCAACCGGAAACAGTTTGGATTGTTGGTTCCGGTTGGGAGGGTAGTTACTCTTTAGAGGATACAGTATGTGCTGGTGCGATCGCTCATAGTATTTGGCAAAAAACTAATTCTTCCCTGGAGGAAATCAGTGGTAATGATGAATTGATTGGTGCAATCTCTCTTTATTCCCAATGGCAAAATGACTTATTAGGACTACTAAATCAAGCTAGTCATGGTCAACGATTATTACGTTTACAATGTGTAGAAGACATGAAATATTGTTCTCAAACTGACATTTTAGATGTTTTGCCAATTCAGCAAGAACCAGGTGTTTTAAAGAATTGGAATCAGTAACCCAAAAATTCTTTTTTCTCAACAATTAATTGATCTGAATTGGGATTGACAAGATTTGAGAATGTCCCGGATTTGATTTAATTATCTGTATTTTTTCATCCTGATCATCCTGAAATCCTGCATATCCTGATTCAGACATTTTTATCTATAGATATAGGACTCCTATTTGATTTTTGATAGCTTGCGTGGCGTAGCCATACAAGACTCAGTAGGTATCAATTCTGTCTTTCTTCCTGTGTTCCCTGTTCCC
>LJOT01000302.1 GCA_001672075.1 Anabaena sp. CRKS33 | reverse complement strand
TTTACGACGTTTGTTTGTGCGTTGAATTTCTTTCACTGCATTAGCAATAGACAAATCCCATGATCTAGTTGTTCGTTTTTCCGCAGCTTGCTTAATTAGATGCAGAAGAATAATTTTGCCAAAACTAAAAATCTTATTCAGTTTATCATCTTTGCTCATTTCAGTCATCTCTTCAACTAGCAGCAATGCACCAGGAATATTGCCATTAATTAGTAATTGTTGAAGTTCTAGTAATTCTTCCATAACTCAAACCTCCTGAATTAAATTTCTCACTTCAAAACTTCAATTCCAATATGTGTGAGATAAAATTCCTCACCCTCTGACTCGCGTAAAGCATCTAAATAAGCATCAATACCTCGTGGTTGAGGAATTGATGTACTATCTTGAATATGAAAAACTAAAGCTGAACGCATATTCTCTAACGTTGTTTCCAATGTCTCCCCCGTAGCAATACAACCCCAAACATCAGGGGAGTATGCAGAAAATCCTGTTTTAGTTTTTTCTAAAACAATCAAATATTTATCCATTATTTGAGTCCTGCTTGTCTGAGAATACTTCCTAACGTTCCTTTTTTGACATCATCACCCATTTTCCCCGATACTGTTACCTTACCTAATTTAATGGGATGTTTAAACTGACGATGACTACCTTCTGTTGTTACCAAATACCAACCATCTGATTCAAGTAAATTAATAACTTCTCGTATTTTCATGATAAGTTCAGAAGTTACTAAAGGTATTATTTTGAGTATTACCTGTACCAGCTTGGGAAATATTAATCTGTTTACCAATAATATTAATTGTCCCTCCAGCTTTCACGGCTTGATACTTTTCCTGAAATGTGGTATTTTCCTCTGTGTCAGCAGTAGCAACTAATTCCGCAAAAATCGGATTTGAGGGAATTTGTTGTAAAACTTCTGAATTGAGAGATAATACTTCTGGATTACCTGCTTCTAAAGCTATTGCTGTGTCTGGGGAGTGTTTGCGAATGACAGCAACTGCGTCACGAACCTTTTGCAGGAAAAAATCACTAAAATTTTCACCCTGTTTCTGTAACACTGCTGTGAGAAATATGGTAGTAATGGCAGTAGTTAAAGTTATGGGGTCCATAAAATTATTCCTCAAGATGGTTGAATATACTCAACTTTTATTATAAATATCTAAAACTATCAATAATCCTTTGGTAGTGTAATCCGAATCATGATTAAGAGGTATTCCTGACCCCAAAAAAGATAAAATCACCGAAAATTGATTTTCAGAATCTATATCTGCAAGCAACCAAAACCGACGAATAACTATGCTAGAACAAGGTAACATCAGTATTCATACCGATAATATTTTCCCGATTATCAAGAAGTCTCTCTACTCAGATCATCAAATCTTCTTGCGGGAACTGGTTTCCAACGGGGTAGACGCTATCCAAAAGTTAAATATGGTGTCCCGTGCTGGTGAATATAATGGTGAAATTGGTGAACCAGAAATTTCCATTAGCATTGATAAAGACAACAAAACCCTCTCTATTACTGATACTGGTATCGGAATGACAGCGGAGGAAGTAAAAAAATATATTAACCAAGTTGCTTTTTCTAGCGCTGAGGAGTTTATTCAAAAGTATGAGGGAAAAGCCGACCAACCGATTATCGGTCATTTCGGTTTGGGTTTCTACTCTTCTTTTATGGTCGCAAAGCAAGTACAAATTGATACTCTTTCATATAAAGAAGGCGCACAAGCAGTGCGTTGGACTTGTGATGGTTCTCCTAAGTTTGTTTTAGATGAGTCTTCACGCACCACAAGGGGAACTACAATTATTCTCAGCTTGGAAGGGGAAGAGGAGGAATTTTTAGAACCAGCACGAATTAAGAATCTTGTCAAGACCTATTGTGATTTTATGCCGGTTCCCATTAAAATGGATGGGGAAACTTTAAATAAACAAAAGGCTGCATGGCGTGATTCTCCTAGTAGTCTTACGAAAGAAGACTATTTAGAATTTTACCGCTATTTGTATCCTTTTCAGGAAGAACCCTTATTATGGGTACATCTGAATACAGATTATCCCTTTGTTATTAACGGTATTCTCTACTTTCCGAAAATGCGTCCTGATGTAGATGTTACCAAGGGACAAATTAAATTATTCTGTAATCAGGTGTTTGTTAGTGACAATTGTGAGGAAATTATTCCCCAGTTTTTAATGCCCATGCGAGGCGTGATTGATAGCACTGATATTCCTTTAAATGTTTCTAGAAGTGCTTTACAAGGCGATCGCACCATTAGGAGAATAGGAGATTATATAGCCAAGAAAGTCGGCGATAGACTCAAAGAATTATACCGTGATGACAGGGAACAATACGTAAAAATCTGGAAAGATTTGGGAACATTCGTCAAGTTCGGTGTTCTCAATGATGAGAAATTCAAAAAACAGGTAGAAGATATCATTGTCTTCCGCACCACAGCTAAATTAGAAGCCGCAGCAGCGGTTGAGGTTAAAACTGCTGAGGATGATGCTTGGCAAGATATTACCTCAAATAATGGTATTAATTTACCATATACTACCCTCAAAGAATACTTAGAGCGGAACAAAGAACGTCACGAAAATAAAGTATTTTACAGCACTGATGAAGCTAGTCAATCCACTTATATTGAACTGCACAAAAATCAAGGTTTAGAAGTCCTATTTATGGACTCCTTTATTGATACCCACTTTATTAACTTCCTCGAACAAGAATATCGGGATGTTAAATTTACACGGGTGGACTCGGATTTAGATAATACTCTTCTAGAGGACAAAACTGGTGAAATTGTTGATCCCACCACCAACAAGACGAAAGGAGAAGTAATTAAAGAAATATTTGAGAAGGCGCTGAACAAACCAAAATTGAACATCCGCACGGAGTCACTCAAATCCGACGACCCCCAAGGAACACCACCAGCAATGGTATTATTACCGGAATTTCTGCGTCGGATGCGGGAAATGACCGCTATGATGCAGCAGCAAACCGCTGAATTTCCTGAAGAACATATTTTGCTGGTAAATACTGCCCACCCGTTAATTCAAAACTTGGTTAATCTCAATCAAGGTAGTATTATTCATAGTGATGGTATATCACAGACGAGTGAGTTAGTGACAATGATTTGCCAGCACGTTTATGATTTAGCACTGATGTCTCAAAAAGGCTTTAATGCGGACGGAATGAAATCCTTTGTAGAACGTTCAAATGATGTACTAACTAAGTTAACGGAACAAGTAAGTAAGTAAATAACTAGATTCCCGCTTGACCGAAAATAATGGGATACAAGCTCCGTCCTTCTAGGACGGCTTTTCTTGATTTTTAATATACTCTTTTAATATCTCTAGTGGCGCACCTCCTACAGAAATGGCAAAATAACTGGGACTCCATAACGCTTCTCTATGAGGTTTTTTATAGCCAGCTTGCCCATACCTACGACTAGATACCCCTTTCAAAGCATTTACTATTTGAGAAATAGATAGTTTTGGCGGATACTCAATAAGTGCATGAACGTGATTATCTTCACCATTGAACTCAAGCACTTGAAAATTCATTTTTTCAGCAACTTCTCGAAATGATTTTTCAATTAAATTAATACTTTCTCCAGTAAATACAGACCGACGATATTTAGTAACGCAGACCAAATGAGCCTTTAAGTCTGTAACGCTATGTCTTTCCCGTCTAAAAATCCTTGTCATTTTACTCAAACCAATATATAATTAATTTACAAACCAATTATAGCACTAATCATGAAAGCCAGATATCAGTATCGTTTCTATCCCACAATTCAACAACAACAAAGTTTAGCTCAGTTGTTTGGTTGCGTTCGTGTGGTTTGGAATGATGCTCTGGCTCTCTGTAAGCAGTCTGAGAAATTGCCAAGCAACAACGACTTACAAAAATTAGTTATTACTCAAGCAAAGAAAACTGCTGAACGAGAGTGGTTGTCCGAGGTTTCTAATATTCCTTTGCAACAATCAGTTGCAGATTTAGGCATTGCCTATAAAAACTTTTTCGATTCTCTTAAAGGTAAGCGAAAAGGTAAAAAAGTTGGTAGACCTAAGTTCAAAAAGAAGACAAATCAACAATCAGCACGGTTTAGAATTGGCGGTTTTTCAATTAAAGGAAATGAAGTTTACCTTGCTAAAATTGGAAATGTAAAACCAATCTGGTCTAGGGAATTACCATCTTCTCCCAGTTCCGTGACAGTTATCAAAGATGGCGCTAATCGCTATTTTCTCAGTTTTGTAGTAGAAGTTAAACCCGTTAATATTGATGCCAAAAACCAAAGTATCGGTATTGATTTAGGAATAAAAACTT
>LJOT01000046.1 GCA_001672075.1 Anabaena sp. CRKS33 | reverse complement strand
TACAAAGTGCGTAACAATGAAGTTTGCCACGTTCACCGTTTAATTCACGGTACTTTTGTGACTATTGACACCTTTACCAGTCATGATACAGGGGCAGGATATCTTTCTCATACTTATAATTCTGTGTATCATGACCCAGAAACCGGCGCACAAAAGGGCGGAAAAAGCGATTTTACTGATGAATATGAAAAGGTAGGTAATTATTACATTCTCAACCGTCGGGAAATTCGCACGGAAATAGCCAACAGCCTTTCTATTCAAGATTTTATCTTTTCTAACATTGAGTTGTTAGGCTAGATTTTTGAAATTCTTTACATACCCGAATTATTCAATAATTCGGGTGTTTTTATTATTGCTATATTCATTCTTTTGATAAGATAAAATTTGTCAATCTGGCTCTTATCATACTCATAAAATCTAATCAGGTTAAACTTCACTAACCAGATTTATTAAAGCAGGCAGGATGCCCGCACCACAATATTTAACTATAATAACTATAATTAGATAATTTTTATCAAATCCAAGAATTAAACCACATCCGCATTCTATAATCATCAACAGAGAGGGGTAAACCTAGATAAATAGGTATCCAGAAAATGAAGGCAGCTATAATTATAAAAGTTATAGTTACACCTAAAAACCGCAATGTGCGATAATAACTGAGTAAACATTGGTCTACAAACCAAGCAATGGCTATGAATGTAAAGATTACGGCACACATATAATGATAGATAAAAGTACATCTTGTTACCTTTACCCAAGGGAGCAAATTAGCTCCATAATTTATAATTAAAAATAGACCAATCCAAGTATCAATGCTGAGATTTTTCGGGATCAATACTAGCTTTTTTTCTATTCCTGCCATAGTCATGTTGATGATCACCATACCAATTAAAAATATCATAGCAGCTAAACCAAACCACCATAAAAATGGATTACCCATGGCATGAACATCATAAATTATCTTACCAGCGCCATCAGGTAAAGGTGGTCCAAATACAGGTAAGGGATCATGAATACTTTGAGCAGTTTGATAATAATAAGCCATTGGCCGGGTTAATAATGGCCATTTATACCATGCAGCACAATAAGGATGAACGCTAGGACTATTACCACCTAATTGCAGATGAAATTGTAAAATTTGTTTATGGACTTCAATAAATCCATATCTTTGATCAAGTTGAAGATGAGGAATCCAAATCAAACTATAAACGACTGCGGGAATAATTCCTAAATAGGAAAACATCTGCCAAATATTTATTTCTGTCAGGTTTTGTAATGGTGTTTTTCTAGGAATAATCTGAGAATTATGGGGGGGTTGAAAAAAGTGTAAATAAGGGAATAATGGGGTACGAGATGTAGAGTCAAAAGACTGTAAGTAGTGAATTATCCAAACTGCTATCCATAAACTATAAGCACCTCCAAGAAACCACAAACCATTCCATTTAGTTCCTACGCAAGCACCAAAACTTATCCCGGAAAGCAGCAACCAAAACCAACGTTTTTGTTTTTGCTGTTCTAATGCTAATAATAATAACCATTGTCCTAGTAAACCAAAAAAAACTATATATATATTACTTAAAGCATAGCGAGATTCTACTAAAAATAATCCGTCACAAGCTGTAAAGAATCCTGCCAATAAAGCCAAACGATAACGATAACTTACTTGATAAGTTAATAAGGTCACGACTACGGGAATAAATGAACCTGTCAGGGCATTTACCCAGCGATAATTTATTGGTGATAATAAAGAACCTGTGAGACTATTTACATCAGTTTCTCGGCCTATGGGAATATGATGACTAATCCAAATACCCAAGCCAATCAAATATTGACTGAGGGGAGGGTGAGCATTAAAAAATGGTGTGTGGGTCAGATAGTTATTACCAAATTTGGCAAAGTACACTTCATCAAATACTAAAGTATTAAATCGGCTGAGTCCCCAAAAACGTAAGCTGAATGAAAAGATAAATATGCCGATAATTCCCAATCGAAACCAAGTTTTGTTCATGTTATTTGTGATTTTGGCAGTTTTTGCAAAAGTAGCAGATCAATACTATTATACTTAGAGAATGTTTTGGTGGAAGAACTCCTCTGGTAAATCTCTTTTCTGGAAAAGTTTTTCATTTTCCCTATGATCCCTTGGCATTGGAGTACAAATGTAGAATATTATTAATAATAATAGCTGTAGCCTAGCAATCAGGTTTAATCTACTATGTTACAATTAGAACAATGGTTAAAAATGGCAGAAGATGAACTAACGGAGTATAGCACTGATGCCCGAAAAATGGAAAAACTCCGCCGTCGGATTAGTTTATCGTTATCATTAGCAGAACAAAGGCAACTAAAAGCAGCGTTATTAGGTACAATGCCATCTAGTAAAATTGCAGAAATTGTAGAGGAGCAAAGACAAGTGGTGGCCTTACCATTTTGGGGAATTGCTGGTTTGGGTTTGCTGTTGGGAATTTCTCTAAATCAACCCATAGGCTTATTAGCAGCTATAGGGGGGACTGTAGCGGCTTTTAAAATTCAAAAGTGGGGTTGGCAATTACAGGCAAATAGTCTATTATTACGGACATTAGAAGATATTGAAACCCGGATTTCCCAACCAGGTAATTAAGTAAAAACAGAACAAGGAGCTAGAAATTATGACGAAGTATGACTATATTTTCAAATCAAAAGAGAAAATAGCAGCATCATTGAATCCAGAAGAAGCGGTAGTAGCAATTGCTGTAATTACAACAGCAGTTGATGTAGGACTGGAGGATATAAATGGAGAAATTATAGCCGATATTCTCTGGGAATTTGAGATTTTTGACGAATACTCAGAAGAACAAATGTTAGAAACCGTGGACACACTCATAGAACTTGCCGAAGATGCTGGATTAGGATCTTTATTTAATGCTGCTAATGCTGCTATTTCTGAGGAGGTAGTATTAGATGGTTTTGCTGCTGGGGTGATTATGCTTTTAGATGCTGAAGATTTGATTATTCCTGCTGATAAAAAGACTTATCTTAAACAACTACAAATAGCTTTAGAATTGGAAGATGAAGAAGCAAAAGAAATTATTGAAGAGGTAATTGCCGCAGTCCAAGAAGGGGATGACGGAGAATATTTAGATGAAGAATTTGAATCAATAATATTCAATGAATCTGGTGAACAATTTTATCAGTCACCTTTGGGGAATTTTACAGTTCCTATTCCTCTGGATTCTGAACAGGGAGGAAAAATTCAAACAGATGAAGGAATGGTGAGCTTTTCTGATGATGTGGGAACTTTCTTGAGAATTGATTATTATCCTCTGTCTCTAGAACAGATTAAGGAGATAAGAACTCAAGGAGATGAACCCTATCTTCATGAAATTATTGTTAATGAATATGTCCCCCAGGAGATTATTTCTAATGTGCCAAATGCTGAAGTTAGACATAGAGAATATTGGCAAGATCCTTTAAAAAGATATTACTATGTATTAGTAAATATCCCCGGTGCAATTATTTCTCAACAGGAAACTAACGGTCATGGGATCAAATTAGATGCCTACAGGGGATTATTGTCCTTTGTCAATAGTGAATGTTTGTATATAGTTAGTAGCCAACGCAGTCTTTTAAATGGTGAAACACTCGGTTCGGTGAAGGAAGAAGCTGAGAAAATCAAGCAAACTATTTTGAAATTTGTGGAAACTATCGAGTTTGTGGAAATCTAAATTATCAAGATTGGCGATCGCACAGAGCAAAATTGCGAGAAACTAAGAACGGGGTTATAAAATCACAAAATCAGGAGAAGATCATGGCTTGGACTCAAGTTTTAGCGGCTAATGCACTGGCTACTGGTGCGCGAGAAGTGGTAAAAGTAGGCGATCGCCAAATCCTACTTTTAAACCACGAAAATCAGTTTTATGCTGTAGATAATACCTGCCCGCACTTAAAAATGTCCTTAAAAAACGGGAAAATCGAAAATGGGGCGATAGTTTGCCCCTTTCATCGTAGTGCTTTTGACTTGGGTAACGGTGAAGTCAAAACCTGGTGTCCATTTCCACCCGTAGTGGGTAAATTACTCTCAATGGTTTCCCCAGAAAAAACCCTGCCAGTATTTCCCCTCCGCGTAGAAGAGGGCAACATTTTGATTGATGTGCCATTCGCATAATTTGCATAATTCAACATGAAGATGGGTGGGCTTCTAGCCCGCTCTAGCCTAGAATCAGAAAATATGACTCAGCCCAAGATCCCGCTAATCAAGCCATAGGACAATCAAAAATAAAGCTAAGAAATATTAACGAAACATAACTCAAGTCTGTTTATCACCCATTTTTAGGTAATAATGGGAGTGTAAGAAAATAGATTTAATAAATAACTAGTTAACCGCTAGTAAGTAGAGGTGGAGTATGACGACCCAAGATTTTCTTATCCCTCATGCTTATACATACCTGCTGGTTAAAATCGGT
The DNA here is from genome assembly GCA_001672075.1 of Anabaena sp. CRKS33. GTDB lineage: Bacteria > Cyanobacteriota > Cyanobacteriia > Cyanobacteriales > Nostocaceae > Dolichospermum. Next base: position 16,651 of record LJOT01000046.1, on the reverse strand, counting down.
GTCTTGATGTTAGCTTTGTTGTTGTGGTTCATATTTACAGCCGCACCCGTTATTTAATTGCATTCACTACCTAGAGATGTTCCTTAAAACGTCTCTATTTTATTTATGAATTTTATGAAGTTTTATAACATCTAGCGGTGAAAGTCTTTTTGGAAATTAACAGAATTAGTCAACCAACCTCGTCGCCAAAAAAAGTATAGTAAACTTATGGCAACTAAGGCCATTAGTCCCAAACATAGGGGGTAGCCCCAATACCAATTTAATTCAGGCATATTATGGGGTGATTTTTCGGTATTAAAATTCATCCCATATACCCCTGCAATAAAAGTCAAAGGAATAAAAATCGAAGAAACCACCGTTAGCAACTTCATAATTTCATTCATTTTATTACTAATTGCTGATAAATAGACATCCATTAATCCCGCTACTAATTCCCGATAGGTTTCCACTATATCCATAACTTGTACTGCATGATCATAACAGTCTCTGAGATAAATTCTCACATCATCACTAATTAATTCACTACCGTCTCTAATTAAAGAATTAATTGCGTCTCTTTGAGGCCAAATTGCGCGGCGAAGCTGTAATAATTCCCGCCTAACTTGATATATTTTTTGCAATGTTTTTTGATTAGGATTAACGATTACTTCTTCCTCTAACTCATCAATGCGTTCACCATAAAGTTCTAAAACCGGGAAAAATCCATCAATAATGGCATCTAATAAAGAATAAGCTAAATAATCGCTACCTTGTCTACGAATGATCCCTTTACCTTTATCAATTCTCATCCGCACTCCATCAAAACAATCATGTTCAGGTTCTTCTTGTACTGTTAATACATAATATTTCCCTAAAACTAAACTTACTTGTTCACTATAAAAACTGCCATTATTGTTATTAGGTACAACCATGTGGGCAATAATCACTAATTGATTTTCATAATCTTCAATTTTTGGACGTTCTATCATGTTCACAATATCTTCTAAAACCAGAGGATGCAAATCAAAAGATTGACCTAAACGGTGTAAAATATCTTTATTGCCTAAACCTTGAACATCCACCCAAGAAACAGATTCTGTATCTAAATAGTTCAAACATTCTTCTGGATAACTTATTTGTTTATGAATGAGTTCAGTTTGGTTATAGTCAATTAAAAAAATAATGGGTTGTTCAGCATTTTCATCAACAATAATTGTTCCTGGTGGAGTTCCCGCTTGGTGAAAAAACTCCTTATCGTGTGACTTATTGATAAGTTTGGAAAGTCGGCGAATTTTCTTAACCATAAATTTTCATTCCCTAGCTACTGATAATTGGAATTTTAACATAAAACAGAGGTCAACAGTAAAATCCTCACCTTTGGGTCTGGGCGTGAGGCTAATTATTCAAAAAAGATTCCAGTCATGGTAAACTATTAGAGTCAAAATTATTGTAGATTAAGTTACTTAATGAAAGTATGAACAGCAGTAAAGATATGATTTTAGTTGTCGGTTCTACCGGTGGAGTCGGACAACTCGTAGTTAGTAAACTTTTAGAAAAAGGCTTACCCATTCGTATTCTCACCAGGAATGCAGAAAAAGCCACCAAAATGTTTAATGATCAAGTAGAAATTGCGATTGGTGATATTCGTGAACCCGACAGCTTAACAGCAGCAATGACAAATATTACTTCTATTATTTGTTGTACAGGAACTACCGCTTTTCCTTCTTCCAGATGGGAATTTAGTCAAAATCCCAACATTATCGAATTAGGAATTACTCTATTGAATCCTCAATTTTTAGAAGATAAAGCTAAAAATACCCCTGCTAAAGTTGATCATCAAGGTGTAACAAATCTGATATCAGCTGCACCAAAAAACTTAAATCGCTTCGTGTTTGTTTCTTCCTGTGGAATTTTGCGTAAACGTCAATTTCCTTTTAATATTCTCAATCTTTTTGGTGTACTTGATGCTAAAGAAAAAGGAGAAAAAGCAATTATTAATTCGGGAATACCTTATACTATCATTCGTCCTGGACGTTTAATTGATGGACCCTATACATCCTATGATCTCAATACTTTACTCAAGGCCACAACCGCAGGTAAATTAAACGTCATTTTTGGTATAGGAGACACAATTTCCGGTGATTCTAGTCGTATTGACGTAGCCGCAGCTTGTGTAGAAAGTTTATTTCATCAAAGTGCTGTTAACAAAGTTTTTGAAATAGTAAATCAAGGAAATAGACCGGATAGAATTAATTGGGAAAAACTATTTTCAGAATTATAATTGTGCAAATTTTTAATCTCATGTTTCTCAACATGAGTTTTTCTTGTTACCTCTTCGACTGAATAACTTTCCTCCCTAAATATTGAGAGAATACAATCATTTTCATGTCATCACTAAACTTCAAACTGCTTTATTTCCCCCCCCTGTTCTTGATCTAATTCTGGTAACTTTTTACCCAAAATTAGAACTGAAACCATCATTAATAAACTTGTCACCATAATCACACTTATGACATTGGGATCATCAAAATTACTCGTACCTATTAATAAAGCAGCAGCAAAATTGCGTTGTGCAGTTCCCACTCCTAAAACTCTTTGAGTATCAATACCAGGACCACCCAATAAATAACCAACAGTAAAGGAGAAAATAATAAAAATAGCACAAACAAAAATCACACCAGTTTTCAATAAAATAAGAATTTCATGGAAGTGAACTATCAACCGCACTCCTAAACCTAAAAGCAATCCAAAATTAGAGATTTTGAAAGTAATTGTTTGGAGATTTAAAGCGATATCTTGATATTTTGCTTTAATTAATAACCCAATTCCCAACGGTGTTAACATCATCACTATTAAAGGTTTGGCAATATCCCAAGAATTGACTTCCACACCTTGCAAAACTAATGGTAATACCATCGGCATATAAAAAACAGTGCCAAACATTAACATCGTCATTAACCCTGTAGAAAAAGCTAAATTACCCTTTACTATTTGGGCAAGTTTAGGTAAAGCCGGGGGACCTGAGGCCAATGCCATAATGATCAAACCATCTTTCACAGGTTCATTGAGAGGTATTACTTGCAGCAGCAAATATACAAAAAGTGGCACTATAACAAAATTTGTCAGTAGCGATAAAACAACCAAACGAATATTCCGAAGAGGTTGCCAAATCTGTTGTACAGTTAACTTTAAACCTGTACCAAACATAGTGGCAACAACAAAAGCCAGAAATGCGATTTTGTCAAGAATGGGGATAATTTCATTCATAAATTTCTTATTTAGCACCAATAGGTAAAGAAGAAAGGAGTATTCAATCAATATAATTCTGTTAAGCCTCAAAATCTTTTTTAAAACTAACCACAGAGGCACAGAGGACACAGAGAGAAGAAAATAATTGAGTATGAATTTTCAAATATCCTCTCAATCTTGCTCTGTGCGCCTCTGCGTGAGAAAATAATTACTTCAAATTCAAAGTAACTTTCTGTAAATTACCTGTGAATGCAAACGGTACTTGATAGGTTTCTACAATGGGAGTACCGGTGTCTCGACCGACATCAAAGGTTTCATCTAAAGCCAAACGATAGGGTATAGTTTTGGCAATTCGACCCTCAGCTACCGCTTGATCATTGATGAATAACCTGCCAATTCCTCCAGCACCAACTCCACCACCGTCATAATCAAAATTAAATTTAATTGTTGATTTACCTGGGGCTAATTTTTCAGGAGATTGAATAATGTAACGTTCAGCATTTACAAAGTTGTAAACATAAGTTGGTTTACTATCTTCCAGGAAAAATCCCCAACCCGCAAAACGTCCACCTTGAGTTAATAAAACACCCTCCGCACCACTTTCTGGAATTTCTACATCAGCAGTAATGCTAAAGGATCTATTTTTTAAACTTGGGGCGCTGCCTTCAGGAATGCTCACTCCTGTAGAATAGTAGATAAAAGTTGTGCGTCCTGCGGCAGGAGAAGGACGATCTTGCACGTCAAATCTTTCAGAAACGCGGTCATCTAATGGTAAAACGTTATATTTGCGTGCTTCTGATAAAAACAGTTTTTGCAGTTTTTCCAGTTTTTCTGGATTTTTAGCGGCCAGATTATTAGCTTCGCTGAAATCTTCTTCAATATTATATAGTTCCCAAGGATCTTTCTCGAAGTCAGCATTAATTGTACCTTGCCAAGGTAATCGGAGATGACGCGCCGCAGCTATCCATCCATGATCATAAATAGCCCTGTTACCAAACATCTCAAAATACTGGGTTTCATGTTTAGAAGCAGCTTCAGGAGCATCAAAGGTGTAAACTAGACTAGTACCTTCGAGTTTCTGCTGTTGTACCCCATTAACTTGAGTCGGTGCTGTAATTCCTGCTGCTTCAAAAATAGTTGGTGTAATGTCAATGACATGATGGAATTGGCTACGAAGTCCGCCTTGATCCTTAATGCGATCGCCATAAGCAATAATTAATGGGTTACGAGTGCCACCAAAATGAGAAGCGATTTGTTTAGTCCATTGGAAGGGAGTAGTACCTGCCCAAGCCCAAGCTGCATGATAATGATTAAAGGTTTTGGGACTACCTAAGTCATTCAAAGAAGCTAGAAGTTGTTCTCGGCTTTCGGGTACTTTATTGAAAACTTTTAATTCATTAACGCTACCTGATAAACCACCTTCAGCACTAGCACCATTATCACCCACAATGTAGAAAATTAAGGTGTTGTCCAATTCACCAATTTGGTCAATGGCATTAATTAATCTTCCTACTTCATGGTCGGTATATGCTAAAAATCCCGCAAATACTTCCATTTCATGGGCATAGATTTTTTGATCATCTGGAGATAATGAATCCCATGCTGGCAATTCTTTGGGACGGGGTGTAAGTTGGGCATTAGCGGGAATTACACCCAATTGTTTCTGACGGGCAAAGGTTTCCTCTCGTAATTGATCCCAGCCTTGATCAAACTTGCCTTGATACTTGTCTATCCAGGCTTTAGGGGCGTGATGGGGTGCATGGGTAGCACCAGTAGCCAAATAGGTAAAAAAGGGCTTGTCAGGGGCTATGGACTGTTGAGAATGAATCCAGCTAATGGCATGATCTACTAAATCTGGTGTCAAATGATAATCAGGGTTATTAGTTGGTGGTGCAACCCGCTTAGTATTTTCGACTAAAGCCGGACTCCATTGGTTAGTATCACCACCTAAGAAACCGTAAAAATACTCAAATCCCAACCCTGTCGGCCAGCGGTCAAATGGACCAACCGCACTGGTTTCATAATCCGGTGTATTGTGCCATTTACCGAAAGCTGCGGTGTTATAACCATTTTGCCGTAATACTTCCGCTACAGTAGCAGCGCTCTTAGGTAAAATAGTCGTGTAACCAGGAAAACCAGATGCTAACTCTGCAACTACACCTGTACCCACTGAATGATGATTGCGTCCAGTTAATAAAGCTGCTCTGGTAGGTGAACAAAGGGCTGTGGTGTGAAATTGGTTGTAACGTAATCCTTTTTCAGCCAAACGAGTCAGATTAGGGGTTTCTATAACACCACCAAAGGTACTCGCTTGCCCAAAACCCACATCATCTAACAATACTAATAATACATTGGGGGCTTTTTCTGGGGCTTTAATTGGTGCGGGAAAATCCGGTGTTGATTCTTGATAAGTTATACCAATTTTACCTTTGAAAGATGGTGGATTAATCGGTAATACTTTTCCTGTATCTGCTAGTGCGGGGTTTGTTACCATTAATAATGTGATAACCAGAGACAGAGATAAAACCCTGCGAATTGAATGTAACATAACAATAACCTTCAAAAAATCTACAACTTCGCGCCATTGCTCCCTGCGGTCTTTACAGGAAACCTAATCTTTTAAAAAACCATAGAGGAACAGGGAACACGGATAAATTCTTAGTCTTATCATCTTAGTCTTGTAAGTTTTTGACTAAGCGAAAGCCGATATGGGTAGTTCCGGTATCAGGAGATTCTGATTCCCTTGCGGCTGGACGATAACGGCTACAATAGTTGGGCGCACATAGGTAAGAGCCGCCTTTGATGACGTGCAGGGCAGTTTCTGTGGGTTTTTTAGGGTCAAAACTTTTATTTGGTCCAGTGGGGTTGACACTGTGGGTTTTGTTGTCATGTTCTACGCTGAACCAGTCGGAAGTCCACTCCCAAATGTTCCCGGTCATGTCGTAAAGTCCATAACCATTAGGTGGGAAAGAGCCTACTTTTGCTGTTCCTACATAACCATCAGCTTTGGTGTTGAAAAATGGGAAAATCCCCTGCCAAGTATTGGCTTTTTTGGCAGAATACTGATTACCCCAGGTATAGGTTGCTTCATCTAACCCACCACGCGCGGCGTATTCCCACTGTGCTTCTGTAGGTAGTGATTTTCTTGCCCATTGGGCGTAGGCTAGGACATCTTCGTAGGCAATATGCACAACTGGGTAGTTTTCTTTACCGACAATTGTGCTGTCACTACCAAAGGGATGCTGCCAGTTAGCACCGGGTGTCCAATGCCACCAACTGAGAAGCTGAACTTGCTTAACTCCTGGTTGTGGCATTTGAAAAACTAGAGAACCTGGTAATCTTTCTTCATCTGATAAGTCGGGAAACTGTTCTTTTGATAAGGGGCGTTCGGCAACTGTTACATAGTTTGTGGCTTTGACAAACTCTGTAAATTGGGCGTTTGTCACTTCGTATTTATCAATGCAGAAGGAACTAACTGTGACATTTTCTGCTGTTTGCTCTTTCTCAAAACCAGAATCATCTGCTCCCATTTTGAATGTACCTCCAGAAATCATTACCATTCCTGGAGGACAGGGGTTAACGGCAAATGCTGGTGAATTGGTAAATAGCGATATTAGTGCAACTACTTGAATTAGTAGCAATATTAAAGACCGCATTTTTCGTTGTATTAAGCTCCTGAGCGATCGCTTGTAGAATCGTTGGGAGGTTTGTCTTTACTACTTCTACAACTGACCAAGTTATCCTGGTCGAGATTATTAGCAGCAAATACATATACTGGACTAAAGATTAAAATTGCAGCAGTCATTAGCAAAATTACTTGCATAGCTCATGGATTTATTTTTCAAAAATTTGTGGAAAAGAGGCAGAAATTAACATAGATTATGAGTTCATGTCAAAAGACCTTTAACTTGTCTTCTTCTAACTTATTTTCTCCTCAACCGTAGCCACTGGTAAATCTTTGTGAGTGCTATATTCTGTCCAAGAACCTTCATAAATTCTAACCTTGGGATAATTAAGCAGATGCTTTAAAACCACATATTGTAATGTAGCTTCCCGTCCTGTACTGCAAGAAACAATAATGTCATTTTCAGGGACAATCTTTTTATCTGCCAGTATTTTCTTAATCTCATCTAATGACCTTAATTTGTGAGGATTTTTAGCATCTGTAAATGTTACCCAAGGAATATTCCGCGCACCAGGAATATGTCCATTGCGTATCCAAATATTTTCCTCACCTCGAAACAATTTTTCTGGTCTAGGATCAATAAAAACAACCCCCGGTTTACCAATAAGTTTCCTCACATCATTTAAACTCACCCGCACGGAAGGATTATCTTTGACTGTAAATTTACCAACTGAGTATTTAGGAAATTCTTTCGTAACATTGTCACTAGCTTTGTAACCAGCATAACCACCATCTAAGACGGCAATATCTTTGAGTCCAGAACGTTCTAGTAAATAAGCAACCATTGTTGCACCTAAAACATCTCTACCATCTGAATATACAAGTACACGACTGTTATTTGTTACTCCTGAATTGGCAAATATTTCCCCTAATTTCTGATTTTTCCAATATTGTACTGGTAATCCTTCTTTTGGACCTCTAAAAGCTATGTCAGCAATGTTTACGGCATTAGGAAGATGTCCTTCTATATAGTCAAGAGGAAAATTACGTACATCTAAAATTCTCAAGTTGGGATCTTTGGCATTTTCAGCTACCCAATTTGGCGAAACAAACTGAATCTTAGCGGAAGAATTAGCTGATAATACTGGCAAAGGTAATAAGGGAATACTGACTACCAGGGCAAAAAACATCGCCACCAAAGCAAATAACTTAGGTTTTTTCAGATTTTTGACAGAGAAACTTTTAAATGTCATTTTCACCCTTCTTTGTATTTACTCACACTATTGATTAGACATCTCTATAATATAGGTAAATATGCATTTTTGATAACCCTTGTAGAGACATTTCATGGGAATATCTCTAGCATATTTTCAGAGATGTTGATTGGTAGCTAAGATCCTGAATGCCAAGCTTTGTGTAATTACTTTAATCAGCAGTATTATTAAAGTAATATTAACAACTGCATTTTACGCTGATGGTATTGTTAAACCAAGAATTTTGGTAAATCTCTCTAGGTAAAATTCTGTAGGATTAGCAACTGCTTGAATGGATTGACGTTGACGCAAATTTTCCCACCATTGCTGTACTTTGGGTGTTTCTGTTGGTAGCGTAAAATTACGAAACTTCTCTAAAACTGGTAATCTTTCAAACCAAGGATAGAAGCTAATATCAACTAGACTCAGATTTTCCCCTAACCAATAAGGACCATTACCAGAAAGTTTACCTAACCCTTCTTCCTCAATATATAAAAGAGATTCTAAAAACTCTCTTCGTCCTTGTTCTTGTTCCTGGGTATCTTTACCACGCAGTAATTGATTAAAAGCTGGGACTAAACGAGTATTAGCGTAGTCAATCCAAATTCTCGCAACGGCTTTTTCAGCGGGATCATGAGGTAACAAAGCGGGTTGAGGAAATACTTCCTCTAAATACTCATTGATAATTGCAGACTCATATATTTCTACTTCTCCATGCTTAATCGCTGGAACTTTACCGTAACGAGAAATCTGGGTAAAACCTTCTGGTTTGTGCTGTAAATCAATTTCAATGGGTGTATAATCAATTCCTTTTTCCTGTAATACTGCACGGGTTCTTTGGGAGAAGGTAGAACCTTTGGTGTAATAAAGTTGTAAGCTACTCATTTCGTCCTTTCCTTGATGGGGATTTGTTTGAATTTTCGGTTAATTGCCAAAATTGCAAGTTGAATGACAGTCAAAGATAGAAGTGAATCAATGTCACTGCATAGTTTAACATCATCTACGGTTTATCGGTCAGATTATCGTATTATATTATGAGTATTTCATAATGTTCACTAAAAAACAAGTCTTTTAGCAAACATTATTCGCAAAATTTGGAGCGAAGATGCCCAACCATTTAACATTTGTCCATAGCTTGCTTCTCTTCAGTACCGCGTTCATTGCCGGGTCACTTAATGCTGTAGCGGGCGGTGGTAGTTTTATTACATTTCCCACCTTAATATTTACTGGTGTATCGCCAATTACCGCTAATGCCACAAATAATACTGCTTTATGGATTGCAGCTATGGCCAGTGCGGGTGCATATCGTCACAATTTAAACATCCCAAAACGAGAACTCTTAATACTATGTATTACCAGTTTAATTGGTGGGGGAATTGGTTCAGTAATTTTGCTATATACATCAGCGGATATGTTTAAACAGCTACTTCCTTACCTATTACTTTCAGCAACGTTGATATTTACATTTAGCGAACCTCTAAAAATGTGGTTACAATTTCAAAGCCAGAAATCATTATCAGAATCTCCACCTTTATTAATTCTCGTGATTGCTCAATTAGCAATATCTATCTATGGTGGTTTTTTTGGTGCGGGTTTAGGAATTTTAATGTTAGCCACTTTAAGTTTTTTAGGTATTAAAAATATTCATACCATGAATGCTTTTAAATCCTTTCTTGGTAGTTGTATCAATGGTATCGCTATTTTTCCTTTTATGTTCGCTGGTTTAATTGCTTGGCATCAGGCTATTTTAATGGCTGTGGGTGGTTCTCTTGGTGGTTATTTGTGCGCTCATTATGCTCGGAGATTAGATCCTCGCTTAGTGCGGATATTTGTGATTGTTGTTGGTTTTAGCATGACTACTTACTTTTTTATTCGGGGCTAAAAATGATAAATATCTTCGTAAAGATGAACTGGTTATTGATGCCATTAAAAATGTGTAGGAAGAGATATTACGGCGATTTTCAGTTTAACTTGTCTTCCTTTTTGCAGCACGGGATTCAAGAACTTGGAGCTTTGATTTTGTGTTTTGCAAGTACTTCTTATCCAACAGACTCTGCAACTTCGTGTCGTGCTGCCAGAAATAGCGGAAATGCCCACGTTCTGGAGACTGTAGCAAATCTCGGACAATAAAGCCAATCACTTGCTGAATTTGGAAGAGAAAGTCCACCTGGACGTAATCTAGCTTTTGTAACTAATTTGTTAGATTCTCGTTCTTGGCTGTATGTTCTCGATTGAGAGCAACCACCCACTGTCCATGTGCAACCTTATTCCTGATCAAGGAGTTGGGGATTACATTCTCCTCAACTATCTTTAGTAGACGGGTTTCCTTGAAAGAATAAACCTTTTGCTCACCGTAGGTATCGCACTGATTTGACTTTTTATTTTTATTTAAGATATCAAAAAAGAGAATAAGCGATCGCATCTTGTACAGAAGAACAGGGATTAACAGTAGCTTTTGTCACAATTTTAACTCAACTACCTTAGACAGCAGAGACATCTTTTTATATCAGATATGATATAAATACAAGATGGAAGATCAAAGTAAGCCTTTAATTTGGTTGTATGGTGAAGTTAAAACCCCACCTTTCAGTCAAGAAGCACGAATAGAAGCAGGTGTTCTACTCAGGCAATTACAGAAAAGTGAATCCATTGGGTTGCCACATTCACGCCCTATGTCAAGTATAGGAACTCACTGTCATGAATTACGTATTCGAGATGCAGATAAAAACTGGAGGATAATTTATCGAATTGATGATGATGCAATCTTGATTATTGAATTCTTTAATAAAACGACCAGAACAACATCCAAGAAAGTGATTGAAATTTGTAAAAAGCGCTTGAGCAAATACGATAGTGATCAACAGGAGTAATGTGATGGATCAAGCTAAGAAAGAACGTTTAGAATCTAAAGGCTGGAAAATTGGCACAGTTTCTGATTTTTTGGAGTTAACAACTGAAGAAAGTATCTTTGTGGAAATTAAACTAGCTCTCAGTAAAAACTTGAAGGAACGTCGCCAAAAATTGATGACTCAAAGTGAACTTGCTACTAAAATTAGCTCCAGCCAACCTCGAATTGCTAAAGCTGAAAATGGCGATGCTTCAGTTTCAATTGAATTATTAGTTCGGGCAATTTTAGCCACTGGTGCAACTCCTCAAGATATTGGCCAAGTTATTTCAGGTGTGAAGTAAAAGAAATCATGAAAATGACCCTTTCTTTTAACAGGAGTTAATCATGACTATAGTTATTTGTTAATTAAGGCTTGTTCCTGTGGTAGAAATCCACCGGCTTGCATTTGCCATAATCTGTGATAAGCTCCACCCTTAGCCAATAGTTTAGAGTGTGTACCATCTTCAATGATGCGACCTTGATCAAACACCAAAATTCTATCTAAATGAGCGATAGTAGATAAACGATGGGCTACCACAATTACCGTCTTTCCATTCATTGCCGAATCTAGGGTATCTTGAATCGCTTTTTCGGTAATGGAATCAAGACTAGAAGTAGCTTCATCTAATATTAGGATAGGTGCATCTTTGAGGATAACACGGGCGATCGCAATTCGTTGTCTTTGTCCCCCAGATAATTTAACACCCCGTTCACCCACCAAAGAATCATAACCCTCCTTCATCTGGGCAATAAAATCATCAGCATAGGCTTTCCGTGCTGCTTCTATCAATTCTGCCTCTGATGCTTCTAAACGTCCATAGAGAATATTTTCCAACAAAGTCCGATGGAACAGAGAAGGATCTTGAGGAATCAAACTAATTTGCGAATGTAGAGCTTCCTGAGTCATGTCTTTAATATCCACCCCATCAATCAATATTTGTCCCGATTGGGGGTCAAATAAACGCAAAATTAAATTAACAAAAGTAGACTTCCCAGAACCAGAAAAACCCACCAGTCCCACTCTTTCCCCTGGTTGAATAGTAACAGACAGATTAGTAAATACCGTCTTCTCTGACGAGTAACTGAAATACACCTGGCGAAATTCAATACTACCCTTAGTGATAGCGTGATTTATAGCATTATCCCGATCTATAATTTCATGGGGTTGAATGATAGTGTGAACGCCATTAGCTACATTGCCGATATGTTCAAAAAATTCTAGAAACCGTTTGCTTAAATTGCGAGCTTCACTAATGATTAAGAGTGATAAACTGGTAGCCACAACAAAGTCAGCAGCAGCTATTTTTCCTTGACTCCACAGAGAAAGTGAGTAATATAGAGTGCCAATTTTCAGAATTGCTGCTGAGATAAACTGAAACCAGCGAATTCGTTCAGAATACCAGTTAGATTTTCTCACCTCCCTGAGTTCGCGCTTTAATTGGTCATTCAAATAGCGGCGTTCAAAACCCAAACGGGCAAACAGTCTGCTACTAGTGAGATTTGTCACAGAATCTACAATAATCCCAGTGGTTTCACTTCTAGCGGCGGCAGCTTTGCGGGAGTAAATTCGACATCGAGTCGCTAACCAGAAGGAAATACTGATAAACAACACTGCCCAAATCCCCACAAATGCCGCTAAGGGAGGATAGGCGCGATAGAGTAGAATTGTGGAGACTATATAAACGATAATGACCGGCATAAATTCCGTAATCATCATTTGCATCGTTTGGGTAACACCCAGGGAAGTTTCCGCAATGCGATGGGCTAACGCACCAGCAAAACTACTGCTGAGATAACGATGGGAATGCTGCTGTAAATAGGCATATAGCGATCGCACAATATGCTGTCTGTGGATGGGATGGAGAATAGTTTGTAACAGTCCAGCAGAACGCCCAAATACCACCTCACCTATACTCAAGGACGTAAATAGAATCAAGGGTTGTCTCAAAGTATCAAAAATCAGTTTACTGTCTCCTGTGGAGTGTAGTGTCACACTGCGAATCATTTCACCAATCGCATAAGGTAACATAATTCCACAGGTGGCGTGAGCGATTTCCAGAAGCACCATTAACACATACCACCAGCGAAACTGATTCACAAAATAACAAATAAATAGGAAAGGAGTATCTGGCAATTCGGGCGCATTGGGAGCGCGTTGAAACGATTTAGAAAGTCTTATCTTGTTCATCATGCTGCTGTAAAAAATAAAAATAGATAGACGGCTGGATCAACCGTCAGGTCAAGTTTAAGGTGAGGTCTAATAAAATCATCCAAAAGTCACTTAACGCAGAGCATCTCCCCGACGATATTCGGTGGTAATGTCATTTAATTTCTGTTTCAAATTGTCATCAAGTTTGACTTCCACAGCCTTGAGACTGTCTATAAGTTGTTCTGGACGACTAGCACCAATAATAGGAGCAGTGATAATTGGATTAGCTAAAACCCAAGCCAAAGCCAAGGTAGTTAGAGATAATCCTGCCAAATCTGCCACTGTACGTAATTCTTCCACAGTATTAAATTCACGATCATGCCAATAACGTTCTTGATAACGTTCTGCGGCTGCACCTAAGGTAAAACGAGTACCAGCAGTGGGTCCTGCAGCTTGTTTATGTTTACCTGTCAGTAGCCCCCCCGCTAAGGGATTATAAGGAATTACAGCCAGTCCTTCTTCCTGTGCTAGGGGTAATAATTCTCGCTCAATTTCCCGGAATAAGAGATTATAACGGGGTTGAATGGAGACAAAACGAGTCAAAGGACGCACATCTGCACGACCTAAAGCGCGGGCTAGTCGGTAAGCTAAGAAATTGGAAACTCCGATATAACGGACTTTACCAGCATGAACTATTGTATCCAGAGCTTCTAGAGTTTCATCAAGAGGAGTTGAAGCATCATCAGAATGCAATTGATACAGGTCAACATAATCAGTTCCCAGTCGTCTGAGGGAAGCATCAATAGCATCTAAGATATGTTTGCGTGAAGATCCCTGGTTCCAAGGTGCAGGACCAACTTTACCGACGGCCTTAGTAGCAATGATAAAATGTTCTCGTTTACCTTTTAACCAACGGCCAATAATTTCCTCAGTCCTTCCAGCAGTGGATAGTCCACCACCAAGGGGATAAACATCGGCCGTATCAAGAAAATTTATTCCAGCTTCGGCGGCGGTATCGAGGATTTTTATAGATGTTTCTTCGTCTGTTTGTAGTCCAAAAGTCATTGTACCGAGAACAAGCCTGGAAACGGTTAATCCGGTTTGACCAAATTTAGTTGTTGGTAATGTTGTATAGTTGCTCATAATCGAGTTTTTTTTATTAGTGTAAAAATTTTATGCGGAATATTTGGGCGTTTGCTTGGGGTGTTTTGGTTGCAATTCTTGGAGGATTAATTGGTTTAGGTGGTGCAGAATTTCGCCTACCAGTTTTAGTTAGTATTTTTAACTATCGAACCCTACAAGCAATTATTATTAATCTCATGGTGAGTCTTGTTACTGTCACTTTTTCCTTCATTTTTCGGAGTGGCATTATTGGACTTGACAATGTTTTTGCCAACCTGACAGTAATCATTAATATTTTGGCAGGTTCTCTGATTGGTTCTTCTGTTGGGGTTAACTATGCCACCAAAATTAACGAAAAAACTTTAAATCGAGTTGTTGTAGTCTTTCTATTTTTCCTCAGTTTTGTATTAATTGGACATAACTTTATTTTCAGTCTTCAAAGTTGGCAACTTCCAAATTTACTAAGAATAGGTATCGTGTTTGTGGCAGGAATTGTGATTGGGATATTCAGCAGTATGCTTGGTGTCGCAGGTGGTGAATTGATTATCCCGACAATTATCATGGTGTTTGCAATTGACATCAAATTAGCAGGAAGTTTGAGTCTGGCAATCAGCATTCCGACAATTATTATGGGTCTATACAAATATAAAAGTCATAAACGATTGAAGGAAGTAAAATCAGAACAAGGATTCATTGTTTCAATGGCATCTGGTTCAATATTGGGAGCATTTATTGGTAGTAGTCTTTTGAGGTATATAGACAGTTCCTCCTTATATGTAATTTTGGGTGTTATTCTCTTGTTATCGGCGTTGAAGTTGGCAAAACTTAAACCAGCTACATAATTAACTTGGCGACTAGAAGTCGCTGGCTATACAGAGGAAACCGACCTGCGTGGGTTTTAAACCCTGTATTTTTCCCTAGTGACTTTGACTTTATTTGTGTAGATGCGATTAGAAATCGCATGAGTCAAAATTGCCTATACAGCTACTGCTGCTTGACGACGGCTTTGTGAAACGAGCCATTGTTGTAATATTGGATTACTGTACACTTCATTGGCAATAAAATGATCCCCTGGTAGTACAGTAAAATCTACTTTTGCTCCCACTTTACGCAGGGTATTAACAACATTTTGTGTATCTTCAATTGACAGTTTTTCGTCTTTTGCCCCTTGGAATATTTGGATGGAAATTTCTTTGAGTGCAGTTATTTGGGCTGCTTCTAATGTTTGAGGTACACGACCTGATGTGGCTACCAAACCGGCGAAACGACCTGGATAGGAAGCGGCGATATGCCAAGCTCCAGCAGTGCCTAAACTGAATCCAGATATGATCACACTGGATGGATCTACGGGTTGGGTGGCAATGATATGATCAAGTAAAGCAATTACATCGTCTGCTCTCTCTACCCAAGTTTGTCCTTGAGGAAGTTGAGGAGCAACAAAGACGTAAGGTAAGGATGGTGATGAATCTACGAAAAGAGGGAAACCCCATTTTTTTAGTAAAACATTAATATCTGTTCCTCTGTCCTTTGCTCCATGTAGAAATAATACTAGAGGGGCGGGTTTGTTACTGTTAGCAGGGGAGAAAATATAAGGTAATGAACTATTGCTGGTATTGTGGGATCTTTTTTCAACTGGCATATTCGTGACTCCTGAAATGTGTGTTTGCAAATGCTTGACATATCTATGGATGATGTAGAGACGTTCCATGGAACGTCTCTACCCTGGATTTATCACCAGAGGTCTACAAAGTCATTTACACACCTACCAAAGTTTTGTTCTCTATTTGAGATTCAATCTTAGGTAGTTTGGATTCTACAGCTGTACCTTTGAAGAAATCGGGGTTGGCTTCGGTGTAGAATTTATAAGGATTGCCAAATACATAGGCTTTAAAGTCAGCTTCGGAAATTACGCCTTCTCTGACCAAATCCCAGCTTTCAGCTAAAGGTGCGGTGAGATCGGGTACGTCCCAGTGTCCAACATCGGAGGAGTAAATGGCGTTAAGCTTGACTCCCAAGGGGTTGGCTTTGTCGTTGAATGCCGCTGCAATGGTACGATCATCAGACTCAGAACCAAAGAAGAAACTGTTCACCCAAGCGTCGCGGATATCTTCAATAGTCTTAATCCCTGCTGCACCAAAATCTTCTAGTTCACTACCAATTGGTGAACGGCTGTGACGGTTAAAGGAAGCTCCCAATACACTCTTGGTCAGTTCTTCTTTGCTGAGGGAATGTCCTTGAGTAATGTCACCACCATACTTTTCAAACAACTCAAACAACTCATCGGGGTTAGCTAAATCTGGGTTGTAGTTTTGCAATCCTTCTAAACTCCGTTTGGAGAAACGATCTACTAAATGAATGTAGACGTGAGCGCCCCAATCTGCACCACC
>LJOT01000301.1 GCA_001672075.1 Anabaena sp. CRKS33 | reverse complement strand
TGCCATTACCTAAAATCAAATGATCTAAAATAGGAATAGCTAGAAGTTCCGCACCAGCCAATAATTGACGAGTCAATGCTATATCTGCTTCACTGGGTTCTAAACTTCCAGAAGGGTGATTATGGGCTACTATTACCCGTGTAGCGCCTTGACGAATCACTTCTCGAAAAATATCACGGGGAGAGGCTAAAGTTTCCGTAGCAGTCCCAATAGTAATTACCTTTGTTCCTAATAACTTATTTTTGACATCTAATAACAACACTGCAAATCGTTCTTGATTTTGCCACATCAAGTCTTGACTAAGCGCGGCAGCGGCAGACATAGGACTATCAATAACTGTACCATCGGAGGGACGGGATAAAAAAGCACGTTTACCCAATTCAATTGCAGCCAAGATAGTCGTCGCTTTAGCTGGTCCAACACCCGGTATTTCCATTAACTCAGCGGGGGTGACATCTCGTAAAGCGGCCAAGGGATCACACTGATTTTTGCCTAATTGTTGTAATATATATTGCCCTAAACCGACTGCTGATAGTTTACCAGGTCCTTGACCAGTACCCAGTAGAATAGCGATTAATTCCGCTGTGGCTAAAATTTTCGGTCCATGAGTCATTAATCTTTCACGGGGGCGTTCATTTTCAGGCAAGTCGGCTATTCTGAGACAATAAGTCATAGCAATTTGAGATTTGATATCTTCCTAGTTTCATACTCCAACTCAGCAACAGCAGTTTTCGGAACTAAATTCAGGGAAAATTGATCCATCTTCATCTGCGTTTATCTGCGTTTATCTGCGTTTAATAATACTATGAAAATGCACCTTTTAAACTCACCTCAAATTATGCCAAATTCCTTATTGATAAATTTGCGTAGCTTTGAGCATATGGTAAGTAATAATTAATTGAGTAAGAGCCAGGGGGTAACTTTGCAAAGTTTCTCCAGTTGTACCCGCAATTCTACCCAATTCTGGGTTAATTTCCCGATCGCAAACATTCTTTAAATAGGGCATATCTGCACACATAATCTGTTCGATTTTATTCACCTGCTCCAAAGTTGCATGACCATCAACTTCTAAAACATCCACTGGTTTTCCCATATCTCTATCCAGTCCCAAACGGATAGCTGACTGGGAATCACCACGGCCAGCGTGAATAATTTCGGTAAAATCCGGGTGAGGAATAGAAGGACGTAGCATCAACCGCACATTTAGATGTCCATTAGTTTCATCTATTTCATTATTAGGTGGATAGAAACTAACAACAATATCTGACCATTGACGCTGGGGACGAATATATGCTTCTGAGTCTGGTTCACGTTTATCTAATTCTGCTAATACCTGTTCTGGAGTATATCCCCGCTTTTGAGTATCCCGTTTTACCTTCCAATTAGCGCGGAGTGGTTCAGGAGGTGCGAGGTAAACTTTAACATCATAAGCATCACGAGCGATACGGGTAGAATAACCTAGTAAGCCTTCAATAATGACAAATTTACTCGGTTTGATATATTGCGGTGGTTCAAAAGTTCCGGTTTTATGGCTATAAACTGGTTTAAGAATGGGTTGTCCTGTTCGTAGCAGCGATAAATGTTGCTGCATAATATCCAAATAGTTGCAATCAGGATGTAATGCTGTAATGCCAATTTCTGCTCTTTGTGTGCGATCGTAACGGTGATAATCATCTGTACAGATCATGGTAACATTTTCTGGACCGAGTACCTGGGCGATACCTCTAGTCAGGGTTGTTTTTCCAGCAGCGCTATCACCGACAATACCAAGAATAATGGGACGACTCATAAATACCCCCCTCTGACGCAAGCAAGTTTATAGAATAATCTTTAATTTTAAAAGGCAAATTAACACTTTTTTCAGAAATTTTAATCACCGTAACATCTCTACATAAACTCCCTGTGGTGTTGCTGATTAATGAAATGATTTTTTTCACGCAGAGGCGCAGAGGCGCGGAGATTGAGAAACGCCATAGATTGGGAAGGTGTGCGCCCATATATATAGGCTTTTCAACCACCAACATGATTATTTTCCTCTTGACCCTGTAAATCCTCAAATCCTGGACAATTTAATCTATTAAGACTTGACAAATCTCAAAGACTAGGCTATATTTATGTTATGGGTGGAAAAGTGTGCGCCCATATATATAGGCTTTTCAACCACCAATATGATTATTTTCCTCTTGACCCTGTAAATCCTCAAATCCTGGACATCCTGATTCTGACAACTTAAATTTTATTATGGCTTATTTTACCCCAGGGCAACTACTCAAAAAAGGACAATACGAAATTATTGATACTCTAGGACAGGGAGGATTTGGTATTACCTATTTAGCGCAAGACCATAAACGCAAAAAAGAAGTAGCTATCAAAAGTCTCAATGTCTCCTTTTTGAAACAACGCTATCGAGATAAATATGGCAATACAGAAGATTTTGGAGAATTTTTAGCCCAAGAACAGGACAAGTTTAACACCGAAGCGATGGTCTTAGCTACTTTTGATCATCCTCACATAGTCAAAGTGTATCCTGAACTGTTTCAAGAAAATGGTTTATCTTGTATGGTGATGGAATATGTCAAAGGCAAAAATTTAGAACAATATTTATACGCGAATGGTGTTTTTAGTGAAAGTGCAGGTTTAGGAATTATTAAAGGCATTGGAGAGGCTTTAAGTTATATTCATAGTCGTAATTATCTGCACCGAGATATTAAACCTGCGAATATTTTACTAAGAGAAGAAGACAATAAAGCCATATTAATTGATTTTGGTTTAGCCAGAGAAGTCAACTTTGCGGAATTGATGAGTTTAACAAATGCCAAAACTCCGGTTTTTGCACCACCAGAACAATTTGAAAATAGAAGTAATTTCACTCCGGCTTTAGATATCTATGCTTTAGCAGCCACATTATATGTAATTATCGCCGTTCATGAACCTCCTTTCATTCCTCTGCCTAGTCCTTATCTGAATGCTAAGATTATGCTAGATATGAAAATGGCGATTGAACCACCGCAAAAATACAATTCTGCAATTAGTCAAAAGGTAAATGATGCTATTCTCAAGGGAATGGAATTAGATTATCAAAATCGTCCTCAGTCTATTACAGAATGGTTTAGGTTTTTAGGTATTCAATCACAAAATAATCATCTCAAAACTTTCACTTTTGAAGTTGTCACAACCAACGCAAAAGGAAGCATTATCAACAAACGCAACCACTCAGCAAATTACTTTGTGGAAGATTTGGGAAATGGGGTGATGTTGGAAATGGTGGAAATACCCGCAGGGACATTTTACATGGGTTCACCGGAAGATGAAGCGAAAAGATTGGATAGTGAAAGTCCTCAACATCAAGTTAATGTTCCCAGCTTCTTTATCGGTAAATATTCTTTGACTCAAGTACAATACCAAGCTATCATGAGAAATAACCCTGCTCGCTTCAAAGGTGCTAATCGTCCTATTGAATGTGTGAGTTGGAATGATGCAGTGGTATTTTGTCAAGAGTTAAGCCAAAAAACAGGTAAAAACTATAAGTTGCCCAGTGAGGCACAATGGGAGTATGCTTGTAGGGCGGGAACAACGACACCTTTTTATTTTGGTGAAAGTATTACCTCAGATTTGGTAAACTATAATGGTGAGTATGTCTACGCTGCTGCACCAAAAGGACAATATCGAAAACAAACCACAGATGTAGGAACTTTTCCCCCTAATGCTTTTGGTTTGTATGATATGCACGGGAATGTGTGTGAATGGTGCGAAGATGATTGGCAAGAAAATTATATAAACGCGCCTATAAACGTCCCTGCTTTGATTAGTCTAATCAATATAAAGCTGCTGCGCGGTGGTTCGTGGGACTACAGTCCTGGGAATTGCCGTTCTGCTTGTCCCGGCAGCGGCAGCCTCGGCAACTACCGCGACTTTGTTGGTTTTCGGGTTGTATGTAGTGGTGCGGCGAGGACTTAGTTGCCTTTTATACTCTTGCTCTTTTGCCCTCTGCTCTTTTTTCTTTTCCCTTGCCTCGCAGTTAGGCGGAATTCTTTTTGGATAAATACTAGATGTGGAAACCTTATATATATGGGCGCATACTTTTCCACCTATAACATAAGCATAGTCGAAACTGAGAACTTTGTCAATGTCTGAATCAGGATATCCAGGATTTAAGGATTTTCAGGATGTTGTTGGATGATTTTTGGTGGGGATTTGGGAGATGATTTTGTCTGAATCAGGATATCCAGGATTTCAGGATTTACAGGATGTTGTTGGATGATTGTTTGTGGGAAGTTGGTGATTTTATTTTGTCTGAATCAGGATATCCAGGATTTAAGGATTTACAGG
>LJOT01000045.1 GCA_001672075.1 Anabaena sp. CRKS33 | reverse complement strand
ATGATACCCTCTGGGGAGGAGCAGGTAATGATATTCTCAACGGTGGCATCGGTAATGATAGTCTCTGGGGAGGACTTGGTGATGATATCTTGACGGGAGGAGTTGGTAATGATCAATATCTGTTTCAAGGCGATAGTGTCTTTAGTACCAGCTTGGGCGTTGATTACATTAGCGAGTTTGAATTGGGACTAGACCAGATTGTATTAAGTAAAGCTACATTTAATGCCATTACTAATACTGTCGGACAGGCTTTAACTGATTTCGCAGTTGTTAGTGATGATGAATTTGTCAATGCTAGTAGCGCTCGTATTGTGTTTAGTCAAGGTACGGGAAGTCTGTTCTATAATCAAGACAGCAGTATTTTGGGTACGGGAACAGTGTTTGAATTTGCCCGTTTAGGTAATCCTGATATTACCCTCACTAGTAGTAATTTCAGTTTGATTGCTTAAACTGTTATAGTTGTCTTACGCAAAATCCACAAACCGCCAGGGAATTAATTCCCAGTCTCATAGCAAAAGTCATCTAAAGATGACTAAAAATCCGAAAATATCCCCAGTTTAAGCTGTTGTGCATTTAGTTTGTATAATTCTAGCGGGCAAGATGCCCGCACCACAAAGTTCAAGTAAATCATGGTTATCAAATTTAGCTGCGTAACAGCTTACTTTAGTGCAATCGCCGATATTGTAGGTTGGGTTGACGAAAGGAAACCCAACATTTCCACCAAACAATATTCCTTTTTAATTCGGAGTGCATGGATTTAGCGAAAATGCTAGAGTGATGATATTGATGGGGCTAAGTTGACCTATGACCATTGCAACCGAAATACCAATACAACAGCAGTTACTAAGTTTTGGCGATTTTATCGTCCGTTATGGTGACAGTAACCGCTACGAATTGATTGATGGAGAGGTGTTTGATTTGGAACCAACGGGCTACCATGAAGAAGTTTCAGCTTTTACTACCACAAAAATTTGCGCCCAAATTGATGCAATAGGTTTAAATTGGTTTGTCCTTCAGCGAGGATTACTACGTCCTTCTAACTTGGGTATGACAGCATTTCGACCTGATGTTATGGTTATTGATCGCAATGAACTTGCGAAAGAACTACTTTGGAATGACCAATCAATCCTCACGCTGGGCAGTTCGATTAAATTTGTGATGGAAGTAGTTAGTAGCAACTGGCAAAACGATTATGCGCGTAAAGTCGAAGACTACGCAATTTTAGGTATTCCTGAATATTGGATTGCGGATTATGCGGGTCTAGGTGGGACTCGACATATTGGGAAACCGAAACAACCTACCCTTTCCATTTGTACGTTAGTCAAAGGAGAGTATGAAATTGAGCAAATTCGAGGCAATCAACCCATTACTTCGCCGACATTCCCAAATTTCAAACTGACAGCCGAACAAGTTTTAAAGGCTGGCAGATAAAGTGCTTTAAGCCATGCTTACAGGAATATCCGGTTAGCTAAAATCAAATAAGTAGGTGAACGGAAAAAAACCGACATAAGTAACAAAAAGTAAAGTTGCCGAAAACCTGTTCCCTGTTCCCTGTTCCCTGTTCCCTGTTCCCTGTAACCTGTTCCCTGTTCCCTGTTCCCTGTTCCCTGTTCCCTGTTCCCTGTTCCCTGTAACCTGTTCCCTGTTCCCTGTTCCCTGTTCCCTGTTCCCTTGCCCCAAGGACAATTTTTAACGCCCACCTACTTATAAGAATTATCAACTGTTAAAGATAGAAAGATCAATGCAATTTTAGTTAAAAACTATAGATAGAATAAACTTGTGTCAGCTAATCGCTAAAACCTATACATCTCATGGATTTTGCTAATTTTGCATCCCAGTTAAATGCTGGAACGATTTTACCAGAGGGAATCGTCATGATTACTCTCTTGGGGGTTTTGATTGTTGATTTGATTTTGGGGCGTAGCTCTGCTCGCTGGATTGGATATCTAGCTACCCTCGGTTTAACAGCGGCAATAATCGCTCTATATTTTCAATGGGATACAACTACCCCCATTGCTTTTACTGGTAGTTTTAATGGTGATGACCTGAGTATTGTCTTTCGTGGTATCATCGCTCTATCGGCGATGGTGACAATATTAATGTCAATTCGCTATGTTGAACAAAGTGGTACGGCTTTAGCCGAATTTATCGCTATTTTGATGACTGCGACTTTGGGAGGAATGTTTTTATCCGGCGCTAATGAGTTGGTGATGATTTTCATCTCTCTAGAATCCCTGAGTATTTCCTCTTATTTGTTGACAGGTTATACAAAACGTGATTCCCGTTCCAATGAAGCGGCGTTGAAATACCTGTTAATTGGTGCTTCTAGTACAGCAGTATTTTTGTATGGTGTCTCCCTCTTGTATGGTTTATCTGGTGGACAAACGGAATTAAGTGCGATCGCTCAGGGTATCGCCACAGCAAATGTTGGTCAGTCTCTAGGTTTAGTAATTGCTCTAGTTTTCGTAATTGCGGGTATTGGCTTTAAAATTTCCGCTGCCCCTTTTCACCAATGGACACCAGACGTTTATGAAGGCGCACCCACCCCTGTAATTGCTTTTTTATCCGTCGGTTCTAAAGCAGCCGGATTTGCTCTGGCTATCCGCTTATTAACCACTGTCTTCCCAATTGTAGCTGATGAGTGGAGATTTGTTTTTACCGCTTTGGCTGTCCTAAGTATGGTATTGGGTAACGTTGTCGCCCTAGCCCAAACTAGCATGAAACGGATGTTAGCTTATTCATCTATTGCCCAGGCTGGGTTTGTGATGATTGGCTTAATTGCGGGAACTGATGCCGGTTATTCCAGTATGATTTTCTATCTATTGGTATACCTGTTTATGAACCTGTGCGGCTTTACTTGTGTGGTATTATTCTCTCTCCGCACGGGAACAGACCAAATTGCTGAATACTCAGGTTTGTATCAAAAAGACCCTCTCCTCACACTGGGTTTGAGTATTTCTCTGTTGTCTTTGGGTGGTATTCCCCCATTAGCCGGATTTTTCGGGAAGATTTACCTATTTTGGGCAGGTTGGCAAGCTGGTCTTTACTGGTTAGTTCTGCTCGGTTTAATTACCAGTGTGGTTTCTATCTATTACTACATTCGTGTAGTTAAGATGATGGTGGTCAAAGAACCTCAAGAAATGTCCGAGGTAGTCAAAAATTATCCCCAAGTGCGTTGGGATTTACCAGGGCTTAGACCTTTACAAGTGGGTTTGATAGTAACTTTAATAGCTACTACTATCTCTGGAATTTTATCCAATCCCTTGTTTACTTTGGCTAATAATTCCGTTACTAACACTCCTATGTTACAAGCAGGAAAGGTTGTCAGTACACAAGCTAGTGTTATTACCAATCAAGAGGTAAAGCCATTTTAGGTTATTTCTAAATAGTGGGTAATGGGTAATCAAGCTGCTCTTCAATAAACCTCTCAAGGTCAAGATTGTAGAGACGTTCCAGGGAACGTCTCTACAATGGTTCTAGGATACACAGATTTAACTTCTGGAGATATCTAACACCCAATTACCCATTTTTTGGTTAATTGCCAATGTAATAATAACTACGAATCACAAAACTACTTGATTTTCTGTTTGATAAAAGCGACAATTTGATTAACCTGTTTTTTTAGTCCATCAATTTCTAATTGCATTTTCACAATTTTGTCATTTAATGATTTTATGTCATTAAGTGAATCTACCCCATTGACATCAGATGTAGATTGGGGCTGGTTTAAGCCTTCCTGACCCTTTTTAGACTTGGCTATGGCTGATTTAATCGCGTTAATAAGTTGGGCTTTATCAAAAGGTTTACCCAGAAATTCAAAATATTCAAATGGTTCTACTAGTTTTTCCGTTACCTCTTCCTTACTACCTGACATGATCACTAAAGGAATTTTCCGTAACTCTGGTTTAACTTGAATATTCTGGAAGATTTCCCAACCACTCATTTTCGGCAACAGAAAATCTAGTATGATCAAATTGAATTTTTCCTCAAGGATCAAATTGTACCCTTGTAAGCCGTCATTGGCCTCTATTACCTCAAAACTGGGGGGTAACATTTCTCTGATTTTTGCTCTCACAACGGTGGTGTCATCAATAACTAAAATTTTGTTACTTGCCATAGCTGGTTGCCCTAGTAAAACCTCATTTATTTGGATAGCTAATTGATTTGTTAACTTTCCTGGTTAGATCTGAAAATTCATGCAAGGTAGAGAATACTATTATATAGTATAATATTCATAAATATAAGTGTTATCCGAGAATTATACGGTTTTTGTTTCCCATCATCTTTGCTTAGAGATCCTATCAAGGTAGGAGCAAAGTAGGAAAGGCCGCAAGGAAGAAGGTAATCAAAGTGTGGTTTCAATCGCCGAAAACTGCTGTAATAAATTGGTATTAGTTACCAAGTATAAATTAACTTAACTGGGTTTTGGTTTTAAGTAGTAAGATAAATCGAGATCAGCGAGATAGGCAAATATATATGAATTATTCACAAAAAGTTGATATCAAGTCGGAAATTATAACTATGCCTAGCTGGTTGCGTCGTCCTCTGGGCAAAGCTAGTGAAATTTCTACTGTCCAGCGGATCATTAAGCAGCGTCAAATTCACACGATTTGTGAAGAGGGTCGTTGTCCAAATCGGGGTGAATGCTATGCCCAAAAAACAGCGACTTTTTTATTAATGGGTCCGACCTGTACCAGATCCTGTGGTTTTTGTCAAGTAGATAAAGGTCATGCCCCCATGGCTGTGGATGAGCAAGAACCCCAAAAGGTAGCAGAATCAGTACAGCTTTTAGGATTACGGTATGTGGTGTTAACTGCTGTGGCCCGTGATGATTTAGCTGATGGGGGAGCGGGTCATTTTGTCAAGACAATGGAGGCTATCTGCAGACTGAACCCAGAAACTAAAATTGAAGTGTTAACATCGGATTTTTGGGGTAGTGGAGGTGTAGCTGGCCAAGGTCAAAGCCTCAAGATGATTATTCAAGCTGAACCGGCTTGTTTTAACCATAATGTGGAAACAGTCCGCAGGTTAACCCCAACCGTGCGCCGAGGGGCAAAATATGACCGCTCATTGGCTGTATTAGCGACAGTTAAAGAATTTAATGATCAGATTCCTACGAAGTCGGGTGTGATGGTGGGTCACGGAGAAACAATAGAGGAATTAATTGAGACCATGGCGGATTTGCGCTCTGTAAAGTGCGATCGCTTAACCATTGGTCAATATATGCGTCCTTCTTTAGATCATCTCCCGGTGCAAAAATATTGGACACCGGAGGAATTTACAGAATTAGGTGATATAGCCAAGGATATGGGTTTTAATCATGTCCGTTCGGGTCCCTTGGTTCGCAGTTCCTACCACGCTGGGGAAGAATGAGGGAGTAGGGAACAGGTTACAGGTGACAGGTTACAGGTTACAGGTTACAGGTGACAGGTTACAGGGAACAGGGAACAGGTTACAGGTTACCTGTCAACTGACCAACCTTACAAAAATATTTTTAAAGAATTTGCAAAATTGGCGCGTGAGTTTGCTATTTCTTAAAAAGTCACGCAATTAGGAGAACCGCTTATGACTGCTAAAGGCAAACCTGCTGCTAAACCTTCCTACGCTTTCCGTACTGGTTGGGCTTTATTACTTTTGGCTGTTAACTTTTTGGTAGCAGCTTACTACTTCCACATTATTGAATAGTTAATAGTTAGAAGTAGGCTGGTGCTGCTTAAATTGTGCCTTTGAATAAACCTTTGGGACGAATGAGCAGCACCAAAATCATGATGAATAGGGCTACACCTTGTTTATACTGTGAACCTAGCCAAGGGGTGCTAACTTCTTGGGCAATGCCAATTATAAAGGCTGCGGCGATCGCTCCGTAAGGATTGCCAATTCCGCCCAAAATTACAGAAGCGAATAGGGGTAAGATTAAAAACCAACCCATATTTGGACGCACCGCTGTAATTAGCCCATACATACTACCTCCCAAGGAAGTGAATATACCAGCAATTACCCAAGTCCAAAGAATTACTCTGTCAACATTAATACCCGATACTCTAGCCAAATCTAAATCGTCGGCCACGGCCCGCATGGCTTTACCAACTTTGGTATTTTGTAGTAGGTAGTGAAGGGATAAAATGGCTAAAATAGCTAATCCCAGTACCAATAGTTGATTTTGCGGTACTCTTAATGTGCCAAATTCTAAAGCTGATATCACGGGTAGATTATAGTTTTGGTTTTTACCTCCCCAGATAAAAATAATCCCGTTGCGAAGGAATAAAGCCAGCCCAATGGAGATAATAATCAGACTTGTGGAGGTAGCACGGATAGACCGCATTTTTGACCACAGTAATTTTTCTGCTAGTAACATTCCTCCTACTGTTCCCAAGGCTGCTAAAATCATTGACAGCCAAATATTTACACCTGTACTATTGGTAATCAGGGTTAGATAAGCACCCAAAGTGAGAAAATCACCATGGGCAAAATTAGATAACCGTAAAATCCCGTAGGTTAGAGTCAGTCCGACGGCCGCTAGGGCAATAATGCTACCTACAGCAATACCGTTGATCATCAATTGAGCAAATTGTTGTATATCCATAATTATGAGGTGATTGTCATTCCTTTACCCTTTTCTATTGCATATAATCGTAACTTTCAATTATGGGTTTTGTAACCGGAAGATGTAAACTTTTTTTACAAAATTATCTATATATTGAGAAGACAATGGAGAATAATTATGTTAATGTTAGCATAATTTCAGATAAACTAATTTAGTTAATCCAAGTTATTGCAAACAATTGATTATCAAGGCTAATAAAATGACAGATGCCCATATTCCCCAACTCGATAATTGTAGTTCAAAAACTATCCTCAATTATTTTGAAAATTCTTGGGAACTAGAAGAAACCTTAATGCAAAGTGTAATTAAGGAAGAAGCCTTTTATCTAAATCCCGACCCTTTCAGAAATAAATTAATTTTCTATCTTGGCCATTCGGCTGTTTTTTATATCAACAAATTAATTCATGTCGGTTTATTAAAAAATCGGATTAATCCCCAATATGAAACTCTATTTGAAATTGGTGTTGATCCAGAAACACCAGCAGAACTAGAGTTAGCTATTCAAGGAGTTAACTGGCCTGATGTTGAAAAAGTCTGGGAATATCGAAACAAAGCTAGGTCAGAAATTACAGCAATCATTAATAATACTACCCTGAATTTACCCATTCATCAACAACATCCTATTTGGGCTTTATTAATGGGAATAGAACATAGTCGCATTCATTTTGAAACCTCTTCCATGCTGTTGCGTCAATTACCAATTGATAAATTAAAACGTCCCCAAGGATGGAATTATGCACCTAGTAATGGAGAAATTCCTGATAATCAAATGCGAGAAATCCCCGGTGGTATCGTAAAATTAGGAAAAAGTCAAGATGATTTAACTTTTGGTTGGGATAGTGAATATGGTAATTTAGAAGTTGAAGTCAAACCATTTTTAGCTAGTCAATATCTAATTACAAATGGAGAATTTTTAGAATTTGTCCAAACAGGTGGTTACAATAATTCTAATTACTGGAATGCTGAATCTTGGCCATGGAAACAACTATACAATGTACAACATCCCAAATTCTGGATAGTCCAAGAAAATAACTATCGTTATCGTGCTACATTTGATGAAATAGATTTACCTTTAGATTGGCCTGTAGAAGTTAACCATTATGAAGCAATGGCTTATTGTCAGTGGAAAGGTAACAACACTCGGTTAATGACAGAAGCAGAATGGAATCAATCTCTGAAAATATCTGAAGATTCTCGGTTATCAAATAACTACAATCTCAACTTACAATTTATTTCCCCAACTCCTGTAGGAATGTTTTCAGAAAATAATCAATCTGGTATTTCTGACTTACGGGGTAATGTTTGGGAATGGTTGTCTAGTACATTCTACCCCTTACCAGGATTTAAAACCCATGATCTTTATCCAGATCAATCTGCACCATTTTTTGATAATAAACATTTTATGATGTTGGGTGGTTCTTGGGCAACGAATGGTACAATGGCTTTACCTTGTTATCGTAACTGGTTTCGTCCATTTTTCTATCAGCACGTCGGTTTTAGAATTGCTGCAAGTTTGGATTAAATAAATATCAAATAAATGTCTTTTTTTCCACCCAGAGTCGCAAAGTAAACAGAGAGGATTTAGAAAATGATTGCACAACCTTTAACAGTTTTAGATCATCATTATCAAGAGTTAAGTATTGATGGTAAAGATGTCATTAAGGGATTAACTGAAAAACCGAAAATTTTACCCCCCAAATATTTTTATGATGATCCTGGTTCTCTATTATTTGAGCAAATTTGTGAGTTACCAGAATATTATCCGACTCGTACAGAAGCCTGGATTTTACAACAATATGCTGATGAAATTGCAGAAATTACAAATTGTTGTCAGTTGATAGAATTAGGTAGTGGTAGTTCTACAAAAACTCAAGCTTTATTAACTGCTTATCAAAAAATTGCTAGTTCTTGTAGATATCTTCCTATTGATGTGAGTGGAGGTATTTTGAAAACTAGTGTTTTACAGTTACAAGAAAAGTATCCTGATATTGCTATTCATGGGTTATTAGGAACTTATGAACAAGCTTTAGTTCATCTAAAATCCAATTATTTACAATCACGGATGTTATTTTTCTTGGGAAGTTCTTTAGGGAATTTTAACCCAGAAGAATGTGATATTTTCTTAAATCAAGTTTCTCAAACTTTACAACTAGGAGATTACTTTTTACTGGGTATTGATTTACAAAAACCTACAGATATTCTAGAAGCTGCTTATAACGATAGTCAAGAAGTGACTGCTGCTTTTAATTTGAATATGCTTTCTCATTTGAATTGGCGTTTTCAAGGTAATTTTGATATCAATTTGTTTAGACATCAAGCGATTTATAATCAAGTGGATAATCAAATTGAAATGTATTTACATTGTCAAAAAAGTCATTGGGTATCTTTAGAAGTTTTGGATTTAAAGGTGTTTTTTGAAGAAGGAGAACGTATATTAACAGAGATTTCTCGGAAGTTTGATTTAACTAAAATGTCACAACAACTAGACAGCAAAGGATTAAAAACCATCAAAACTTGGACTGATGAAAAAGGATGGTTTGGATTGATTTTGTGTCAAGTTGGATAAGGCTGATGATATAAAATATCAAGAATTAATAGGAGGTTTAAATGAAATCAAAAAATCACAGTATCGGATTAGTTGAAGTACCTGCAACCGGATTATACGATGCAGAAGGAAAAAATTGGACCTCTTTATACAGGCATCGTTCCTTAATCAGTAAACAAGTTTTGATTGCTGACTTGCAAGCAGGAGGATTTGATGCCCAATTAGTCAACCTCAGAGATGGAGATTATAGTGAAGAATTTGGTCAGATTTTTTGGAAAGGGATGACCCTGCGGAAAACTTATGTAGGGGGTAATATTTTTACCCTCGATCCACACGCATTTGATGCTTGGGGAATTACTGTAAATTTCTCTCAAGATCGTCAAGTCAGTTGTCTACTGATTGAGCATTTAGCTAAGGGGGGGCGTCCGATTGTCGTTGGTGGCTCGGATGCAGTGGCAGAACCGCACCACTACTTACAGGCTGGTGCAGCAGCAGTTGTTCTGGATAAATCTGGAGCAGCCAATTGGCCAATTTTTGACTATGTACTGGGGAAAAAACCACGAGAAGAACTCACGGGTGTAATTTTTGCAGACGGCAAACAATATGCTAGGAAAAATCAAGCCAAAAGTCCAGAGCAATGGGCACTACCCTCGGTGGAAGTGGCGCGAGACTGTTTAGGGATACTCCCCAATGTCCAGGGATTGGTGCCAATCGGTTCGTTGGTGGCTGATATTGGTTGCGATCGCACCTGCGATTTTTGCATGACACCCACCTACGGCACTGGGTATCGGAGAATGACCCCGAAAACAGCCCTCAAATGGTTGGCGATTCAGAAAGAAGCAGGGGCTGTTTCGATCAATATCGGTTCTGATCAATTCCTTGCCCGGACACTATTTCCTGGAGGGCGAGATGAGATCCTCGAAATTACCAATGGGGCGCGGGAGATGGGAATATCTCTGATGTGGCCGAATGGTTTAGAACTGAGGAAAACAACTTTAGGCGCTGGGCGTAACTACGAAAGCACCGATCTCAGACCTGACGAAGAAGTGATTGAAGCACTGTTTAGTTGGGATGGCAAAGTCGGTTGTCCTTTAGCTTATATCCCCGCCGAACGTCCCGTTTTTGGGCGGGAAGCATACAAGAAGCTCCTGCCCTGGCAAGAGCATTGTACGTTGATGAAATCGGTCGTCAGAACAGGTGTACCTGTCATTGCTTATGGCATCATTATTGGGCTACCTGATGATGACGTTGATGATTTGTTACGTCTTGAGGAAGCGATCTCAGAACTTGTGGATGAACTTGTACAGATTAACCCTAAAGTCGAGTTTCAGATTGCTTGCTACAGTATTGCTCCCTTACCAGGAACTCCCCAATCCCATAACTTACGCAAGTTAGGGTTGCTACAGTTTGAAGATGCCTGTGTGTGGGGAGGGCTATGGACACCGACTTGCAATACTCATCACCTTAGTTACGGGCAGATTTCCGACTGGCAAATTCGCCTGTCAAAGATTCGCAGATCTACGACTGAATTTACCAACTATAGCGGGGAATATTCAGGACTAGTTGGTGAAGCTTCTTCTAACGACTCAAAGATTGTATTAGAAAGGACTTGAACTAAACACTAGGATGTATGGTTTCCTCGCACTGTACTAGTTCATCACTAGTAGTTTTTGTAGGTTGGGTTGACCTTGGGAAACCCAACCTACCTAATTTAATGTTTTTAGCTTAACCGACAAGTATTAATTGGAAAAATACCAATCAATTCAGGAAGAAATCACAATGAAACCACAACCTATTACTCCACAACCTGGCCAAGAATCTGTTTGGGACTATCCCCGTCCTGCTATTTTACAAGATACTGACAAACATCTCAAAGTTATTTGTAATGGGATTGTTTTAGCAGAAACAACAAAGGGAAAAAGAGTTTTAGAAACTAGTCATCCTCCGGGTTATTATATTCCTGCTGAAGATATTAAAACAGAATACTTAATAGCTACATCTAAAAAAAGTTATTGTGAATGGAAAGGTGTCTGTGAATATTATGATATTTCTGTGGGAGATAAGTATATTCATAATGCTGCTTGGAAATATATTCAACCTAGTCCTAATTTTCAATCAATTCAGGAATATTATAGTTTTTACCCTGGTTTAATGGATGCTTGTTATGTTAATGATGAGTTAGTTATACCTCAAGCTGGTAATTTTTATGGCGGCTGGATCACTAGTGATATTGTTGGACCATTTAAAGGTGAACCCGGTACTTGGGGATGGTAAATAATACAGATTTCGGTCATCAAAATTGATAGTTTGATAATTCATGAACATCATATAGAAATTATCTATCTTGTTATCTATCTTGCCGATAAATTTCAATTCTCAACTAAGATCTTCTATCATGATGTTTCTTTTTCTAGGTTGGTAAAGAAGTTAATCATCAATGGAGTAAAGGTTTAGCAGTGGAACAGATTATAGATCAATATCTTATTGGTTGTGATATAATAGCATTTATAGACCGAAACCTAATCATTTGAAACCAAAGGAATGATTTAAGCAATGAACAAATCACAGCTTAATTTGATATTACAAGAAGTTAAACAAGCTTTGCAAAAACTTTATCAAAACCAACTGGAAGCAATTATCTTATATGGTTCTCAAGCGAGGGAAGACGCTAAAGAATTTTCTGATATTGACATTCTGGTTGTTCTGAAATCAGAGATTAATCCTTATCATGAAATTGATAAAACCAGTCAAATAATCTCAAATATTTGTCTAAACAACGATGTTGTTATTTCTCGTCACTTTATCTCTTCAGCAAAGTTTGAAAATGAAAATACTCCCTTTAATTATAATGTCAAAAAAGAAGGTATTTTTCTATGACATCGGCGGAGAAAAAATTTATAAAAAAAGCTAAAGAAAGCTTATTAGCTTCCGAAATTCTAGCAGAAAATAAATTATATAACTTTGCTGCTTCCAGAGCTTACTATACCATGTTTTATATTGCCGAAGCCTTTTTGTGGCAGCAAGGGTTAACTTTTTCAAGTCATTCTGCTGTGATTTCATGTTTCGGTCGAGAAGTTGCTAAAAAGGGAATTGTTCCCCTTGAATTTCACCGTTATCTGATTGATGGTCAAGATAAAAGGACACAAGGAGATTACAGTATTGATGATACCCTTCAGTTGAGTGAGGAAGATGTGAGAATTTTGATTGAACAAAGCAAAAAATTTATTGAAATTGCCGAAAAAACTTTATAAAAAGTTTTATATTTTTGATAATCAAACATCTGAAAATTATAATTGTTGAGATTTTAACCACTCACTGACAACTTTTTCCACTGGTTGAGATTGATTATCTACTTGATAATTCATCTTTTGGATTGCAGTTGTAGAAATTTTACCTCCTAATTGATTAATGGTATCTCTTAATTCTGGATATTTTTGCAGAATCTCCTCATTAAAAACAGGTACAGCTTCATAAGGTGGAAAATATTTTTTATCATCTTCTAAGATCACCAAGTTTAAAAATGGAATTAAACCGTCTGTAGAATTAGCTGCTATGATGTCTACTTTTTTTGCTTCTAAAGATTTATACATTAATCCTAAGTCCATTTGTTGAGGAGATTTGGTAAAATTGAAGTTGTATGTTTTTGCTAACCCCGGATAACCATCTTCTCTATCAATAAATTCATAACCAAATCCTGCGTTGAGTTGTGAAGTATATTTAGCAATATCAGAAAGGGTTTTAACTTGCCATTTTTTTGCATCTTCACCGCGAATAATTAAAGCATAGGTATTTTCAAATCCTAAAGGTTTCATCACTGTTAATTTCAAATTTTTATCATAGTATTCCTTGATTTTTTCATAAACAATTTTAGGATTATTAATCGGTTTTTCTTTTAAAATTGCTGTGAATGCTGTACCCGTATATTCTACATACCCGGCTATTTTTCCCGCTTTAACTGCTTCATGACAAATAAATGTTCCTCCTAAATTAAAACGACGATCTACTTTTAGCTGAGTATGATTTTCTATGTGTTGTGCTAATAATTCTCCTAAAATTACTTGTTCTGTGAAATTTTTTGAACCGATAATAATCGTCGCTGGTTTTTGTTGATAGTTAAGTGCAATTAATCCAGCTATAATTAAAGTAATTATTCCTAAAATGATCGCCCACTTTGATTTATTTTCTGTTGGTTTATTCAGGTTTTTTTCTAATAATCCTAAACCAAAATCTGCACTCAAAGCAATTAAAGCTGCGGGTATTGCTCCGGCTAAAATTAATTCATTATTAACTGTCGAAATACCGCGAAAAATAAATACTCCTAAACCACCACCACCAATAGCAGCAGCAATAGTAGCAATTCCTACAGATATAACTGTGGCTACTCTTACCCCTGCTAAAATAACTGGTAAAGCTAGAGGAATTTCTACTTGTAATAATAACTGTTTATCTGTCATTCCCATCCCTATTCCAGCTTCTTTAATGGCAGAATTGATGCTATTAATGCCAATATAGGTATTACGAACTATGGGAAGTAAAGCATAAAGAGTTAAAGCAACTATGGCTGGTATTTTACCAATTCCTCCCAAAAATGGCACGGAAATCAAAAAACCAAAGATGGCTAAACTAGGGATGGTTTGAATTGCATTTGCTAAACCCAGAATAGGAGCAGCTAGTTGTGGTTGACGAGTGATAAAAATCCCCACAGGAAGCCCGATAGAAATAGCTATTGTCATAGCTATGATTACTAATATTAAATGTTCTCCACTGTGAAGGATTATTTCTGGTGTGTATTGAAATAAAAACATGATTTTATGCTAGTTTTATCCTAATTTTATCCTAATTTTAATTAAGTTGTTCCCAACTTTTCGCCGCATTCAAACAAGCTAAAAAAGCCTGTGCTTCTGGGTGTTGAGAAT
Source organism: Anabaena sp. CRKS33 (assembly GCA_001672075.1). Lineage (GTDB taxonomy): Bacteria > Cyanobacteriota > Cyanobacteriia > Cyanobacteriales > Nostocaceae > Dolichospermum. The sequence continues at coordinate 7,147 of LJOT01000045.1, read as the reverse complement.
GAATAAATTCTCTTCTCGTTCCTAATTCCACTAAATTACCTTCATACATTAAACCAATTCTAGAGGCTAAAAAGAAAGCTTCTTGAATATCATGGGTGACAAAAATCACGGTTTTTCCTAATTGTTGTTGTAAATATTGAAATTGTTGTTGTAATTCCAAGCGAGTAATAGGATCAAGTGCGCCAAAAGGTTCATCCATTAATAGTATAGGTGGATCTGCGGCCAAAGCCCTAGCCACTCCCACCCGTTGACGTTGGCCTCCTGATAATTGGTGGGGATAACGTTGAGCAAATTTTTCTGGTTCTAGTCCTACTAAGTTTAACATTTCATAGACTCGATTTTGAATTTTTTGTAGTGGCCATTTTTCTAAAGATGGTACAAGTCCGACATTTTCCGCAATGGTAAAATGGGGAAATAACCCTGTTTCCTGGATGACATAACCTATACGTCTTCGTAATTTGATAGCATCCCAATTAGTTGTAGATTTTGAACCTACTAAAACGTCTCCTTGGGTAGGTAAAAGTAAATGATTGATTAATTTTAAAGTTGTGGTTTTACCGCTACCACTACGCCCTAATAAAATTAAGGCTTCCCCTTGATAAATACTCAAATTTAAGTTAGATAATAGGGGACGGTGATTAATTTCAAAACTGACATTACGAAATTCCACTGCAATTTCTGATGTTGTAGACATAATTGAGGACTCCTGGTCTTTATAATTACATATAGGTTTTTAATTAGGTGAAAACTAAGTAGAGGTAATTAATTAGTTACATAGTTCTGAGGCTGTGAGCATCCTTCCCCAGTTTTTTTGTAATTTACATCAGATTTTGTGTCTGAGTAAGTATTCTCTACCTTTAGCATTTCTCAAGGTTTATCAAGGAAGAAACCCTTGAAAAATAGTCATTTTTCAGCCTTGACTTTTTAGAAAAAAGGTATACATTTAGAGAGATTCATTGTTGTAACGTTAATATTTTCTCCTTTAATTGAACCGCATCAAACTAAACCAATTTACACCTATACAGGTAACTTCAACTAATGATATCAGATAAATTAATAAATATGACTACACCAAGCAAGCTATCAGAAAAAATTGTTTTAGATGGAAAAACATTTATTTCCGCAGAAAAATTACCAATTCCAGAATGGCCTTGTGTTGTCAGTGAAAGACCACAACCAACGCTGACAGTTAAAGATGATGATTTATTTTTGGTGACGGATACTATGGGGAATATTTCTAGTTGTTCCCCGGATGAAAGTAATTATAGCATGGGGCTGTTTTGTCGTGATACTCGGTTTTTGAGTCGTTTAGAATTACAGATTAATGGGCGATCGCCTGTATTACTGAGTAGCACTACTGACAAGGGTTTTGCTCTATCGGTTTTATGTACAAATCCCAAAATCACAGAGGAGTTAAAACCTGATACAATTGGTATACGTCGAGAAATTGTTCTCAATGGCGCACTATTTGAAGAAATAGAAATAGCGAACTATAGCACTACGACCATTAATTTTGAACTAAGTCTCAGCTTTGATGCAGATTTTGTAGATTTATTTGAAGTTCGGGGTCATAGTCGGGAAAAACGGGGACAAATTTTACGTTTAGTAGAACCACAAAATACAGAAATTGACTTAATTCCTTGCGTACAATCTCAACACCAAAAAGAAGAATCCCTAACTCTAGCCTATCAAGGTTTAGATAATTCGATCATGGAATCGCGGATTCAATTCCAACACCGACAACCGGATGATTTTCAAGGTTATACTGCGATTTGGCGGCTAGAATTAGCCTCTCATGAAACCCAAAAGCTCGGTTATCGTTTGAATTTGTTAATTAATAACAATGGTGGTTCAACGGTAAATCCAGCTATTACCTTAGCACAAGCCAAAGCCTCGGAGATGATGGAGGAGCAAAGTTGGCTACAACAAATTACCCGCATTAGTTCGGATAAAAGTCTTTTCAATCGAGTTATTGAAAGAGCAGAACAAGATATTTATTTATTACGCCAATCTTTTGGTAAATATAAAACTGTTTCCGCTGGTGTACCTTGGTTTTCAACGTTATTTGGCCGGGATTCTATTATTACCGCTTCCCAAACATTGATGTTAAATTCCCAAATTGCTAAAGAAACATTGATGTTATTAGCTGATTATCAAGGGAAAAACGAAGATGAATGGAAGGAAGAAGAACCAGGAAAAATTTTACACGAATTGCGTTTAGGGGAAATGGCGCGGTGTCAAGAAATTCCCCATACACCCTATTATGGGACAATTGACGCGACTCCATTGTGGTTAATGTTATATGCTGAATACTACGCTTGGACCCATGATCAAGAAACCTTAGAAGCACTTTGGCCCAATGCTTTAGCCGCCATGGATTGGATAGATCGGAATATGCAAAAAACCGGTTATCTTAGTTATCATCGGCGGTCAAAACGTGGTTTAAATAATCAAGGTTGGAAAGATTCTGGTGATTGTATTGTTAACTTAAAAGGAGAATTAGCCATAGGTCCAATTTCTCTATGTGAAGTCCAAGCCTATGTCTATGCTGCTAAAGTTAAATTAGCCGAAATTGCGAAAACGAAAAAACAGCTAGATTTAGCAGAAATTTGGTTAGAAGAAGCTAGAGATCTAAAAACTCGTTTTAATGAAGATTTTTGGATAGAAGATCAAGATTTTTGTGCTTTAGCTTTAGACGGAGAAGGTAAACCAGTAGATAGCATTACCTCCAACCCTGGACATTGTTTATCTCTAGGAATTTTTCTCCCAGAAAAGGCCTACAGTGTAGCCGAAAGATTACAAGCACCGGATATGTTTAATGGTTGGGGAATTAGAACTTTAAGTAGTTTGTCACCAGCGTATAATCCCATGGGTTATCATATTGGTTCAGTCTGGCCTCATGATAATAGTTTAATTGCCATGGGATTAAGAAGTTTAGGTTTAATAGATCAATCTTTGGAATTATTTCAAGGGTTATTTGACATGACTTCCCAGCAACCTTATCAACGACCACCAGAACTATTTTGTGGTTATGAAATGAAAGGTGATAATGCACCAGTACAGTATCCTGTTGCTTGTACACCTCAAGCTTGGGCTACTGGTAGTATCTTTCAATTATTGCAAATGATAGTCAATTTAGTCCCAGATACACAAAATAATTGTTTGCGAATTATTGACCCGGCTTTACCAGAATCCATCAATCGTTTATCATTACATAATTTGCGTGTTGGTGGAACTATTTTGGATTTAGAATTTGAACGTTCTGGTAGCACTACCGCTTGTCGGGTTGCGAAAAAACGCGGTAATCTGCGGGTAGTGATTGAAGCATAACATAAATAGTCTCAATCAGGATTTACAGGATTTAAAAATCTACAGGATGACTAAGCTGTTACAAACCTAATAATCTTGTAGTGCGGGCATCTTGCCCGCTAGAATCATACTTAATGTAGTAAAGTATTAATCAAGCTCCTTCAGAATGATCAATTTTCTGACTAGGGGAAGATTCATAAAGAGCATCTAACTGTTCTCGCGCATCTTCAACATTAATTGAACGCATGATCAACAGAGGTTCTTTAATTATATTACCAGCACTGTCTAACAATTCAGGGTGGGGAGCGTATTGCCTTCTAGCTGCATAATAACCAAAACCACCCGCTGATGATTGGTTGCTAGAATAAGTCCTTTCCCTGTCAAAACTGAACATGATCAAATTCCGAATTAAATTACCAACGGCTATAAATGCCAGAACGGTGAAAGCTAAAATATAGAGTAGGTGTAGCATTGAGTTTTCCTCCAGAATAGCAAGGTTGAGAATGTTTTTTTGTAAAACTTAAACTCCGTAAATAAACTATCTACGGTAAAAGAGAATGTAAAATCCTGTACCTATGCCCCTATGTTATCTAGTGCAATCCTTATATTTAGATTAAGGTAACATGAGAGACATTATTTTTTTATGAAAACAATGTTAAGAATTGTCTAGTATTCTGACGATTTACAGTTGATTTAGATTGTTTCAAAGGCTTTACAATTCCTTTGATTGACCTAAACGCATTCCCACACCCCAACATTCTGTAACTAATTGATGCCAAGGTGTTACGGTTGCCATATCAATTCCCACTTGTTTACCTGTGACTGTAAACAATATCTTGGCAGTGTTGAGTTCATTTTGGGCATTTTTAACTCGTTTTAGCAAGTTAAATTGCTCTTGTTCACTCATGAAAGGGATTTTCTCATTTTCCAGAATTTGGTGATATCGCTCAAACCAGTATTGAAAATCCTCTAACAGCGGTTGTAAGACGGCTTCCAATAAATCAGCATTTGGTAGATTCGATTTCTCCATATATGAGAAGCATATTTCCTAATTTTTTTTATATTAACGTTATTTACGATTCTTAACAATCAGTTCATAACTTCCTATCTGAAAAAATCTGTAACAACACTGTACTAAGCACAATTATATAAATTTGGCAATTGTGCTGTAAAGCTCATTGGGAGTAACTCTGGATACCTCTAAAGGAAGAAATCAACCTGACAAAAAAAATCATCTGTCCCAAAGAGAGGAGTAAAGTCCTGACTAGGAACTAAGTGGAGTTTTTTGCTAAATTTAGGAGAAACCATAGCCAGTAGACTATTATTTATGTTGTAAAGATATTTTTTGTCAATTCTATTTTTAACACTTCGCCAAAAGTTTAACAGCCAATGTCGCCAAATCAAGAAACCCCAGCAGCCGAAAAAATCTATTTACCCCGTACCAGCGAGTCAGAAACATTAAAGAAGATTCGCCACACAGCTTCCCATATAATGGCCATGGCGGTACAAAAGCTGTTTCCCAAAGCGCAAGTCACAATTGGTCCTTGGATTGAAAATGGGTTTTATTATGATTTTGATAGTCCAGAACCCTTCAGCGATAAGGATTTGAAAACCATTCAAAAAGAAATGGTCAAAATTATTAATCGTAAATTACCATTAATTCGGGAAGAAGTCAGCCGTGAGGAAGCACAAAGCCGCATTGAAGCTATTAAAGAACCCTATAAGCTAGAGATTCTGGCTGATATTAAACAAGAACCCATCACAATTTACCATTTAGGAGACCAATGGTGGGATTTGTGCGCTGGTCCTCATGTAGAAAATACCAGCGAAATTAATCCCAAAGCTATAGAACTAGAAAGCGTCGCAGGTGCTTATTGGCGCGGTGATGAAAAAAAAGCTCAATTACAGCGGATTTATGCCACTGCTTGGGAAACTCCTGAACAGCTGGCCGAGTACAAACGTCGCAAAGAAGAAGCTTTACGCCGTGACCATCGTAAAATCGGTAAAGAACTAGGATTATTTGTCTTTTCTGATTTAGTTGGACCTGGTTTACCCTTGTGGACTCCCAAAGGGACTTTGTTAAGGACAATTTTAGAAGACTTCCTTAAAAAAGAACAGTTAAAACGGGGTTATTTACCTGTTGTTACTCCCCACATTGCCAGAGTTGATTTATTTAAAACATCAGGACACTGGCAGAAATACAAGGAAGATATGTTTCCGTTAATGGCTGAAGATGAGGAAGCAAAAGCCATAGAACAGGGTTTTGTTCTCAAACCAATGAACTGCCCTTTCCATATCCAAATATACAAGAGTGAATTACGCTCTTACCGGGAATTACCGATGCGGTTGGCGGAATTTGGCACAGTTTACCGTTATGAAAAATCGGGGGAATTGGGTGGTTTAACCAGAGTACGTGGTTTTACGGTTGATGATTCTCATTTGTTTGTGACTCCCGAACAGCTAGATGGTGAATTTCTCAATGTTGTAGACTTGATTTTGAGCGTTTTCAAAAGTCTGCAATTAAAGAATTTTAAGGCTAGATTGAGTTTTCGTGACCCAGCCAGTGATAAATATATTGGTGGTGATGAAGTTTGGGATCAAGCAGAAGGGGCAATTCGTCGCGCTGTGCAACAATTAGGAATGGACTATTTTGAAGGGATTGGTGAAGCGGCTTTCTATGGTCCAAAACTCGATTTTATCTTCAGTGATGCTTTAGAACGGGAATGGCAATTGGGAACTGTACAAGTAGATTATAATTTACCTGAACGGTTTGATTTAGAGTATGTGGCTGAAGATGGTTCGCGTAAACGCCCAGTAATGATCCACCGCGCCCCCTTTGGCTCGTTAGAGCGGTTAATAGGGATTTTAATTGAAGAGTACGCAGGTGATTTTCCGTTATGGTTAGCACCTGTGCAAATTAGGTTATTACCCGTAGGTGATTTGCAGTTAGATTTTAGTAAAGAGGTGGCTGCGAAGATGGTTGCATTCGGTATTCGTGCGGAAGTAGACACCAGTGGCGATCGCTTGGGTAAGTTAATTCGCAACGCAGAGAAGGATAAAATCCCCGTCATGGCTGTAATAGGTGCGAAGGAAGTAGAAACCAATAGTTTGAGTATTCGTACCCGTGCTTCTGGGGAATTGGGAGCGATATCTGTAGATGAGGTTGTAAGTAAAATCACGGAAGCAATTACTAACTTTAGTAACTTCTAAAAAAGTAGGCTGGGTAAATTTGTCGTTCCCAGTCTGGAGACTGGGAATACAATATCAAAAGTAATCAAAGTCGTCCCAGTAGGTTGGGTAGAACGAAGTGAAACCCAACACGAGTAGTCAAAGTCCTCCCAGTAGGTTGGGTAGAACGAAGTGAAACCCAACACGAGTAGTCAAAGTCCTCCCAGTAGGTTGGGTAGAACGAAGTGAAACCCAACACCAGGTGAATTTCTCAATCATACTGCATATTACCATCAGGGTGGGGTAAACATTAGACCAGAAATTAAATATGCGTGACTTACAATCCTTGTAGAGACGTTCCTCATGTAGGGATTCTCGGATCTACAATCTTTACCGGATATGTATATTATGCAGGCAAGATGCCCGCACCACAAGAGTTTTATTATTAATATCTATACCTCATTATATCGGAAACTACTGCATCACGGAAACAACTATTAATTAAATTATATCAATACTCCTCAGTAGTAGCTTGTTTTATAAATCAACAAGATACTTTAAAAAAGTTATCAAAAAACCTTTGACATGAAAAAGTAAATTAAAGTATACTCCAATAGTAAAGTACAAATACCATTTACCAGGTTTATCCATAGTGAGTATTATGTCACAT